>JADGRE010000076.1 GCA_017881185.1 Pseudomonadota bacterium
ATGACTCCGCAGGTCGCGAGCGGCGCCAGCCCGCAATCGCACTTGCCATAGGCGCCGTCCGCTCCGCAGCTCTGCGCGCCGCGACAACCGCCGACGCCCACGCACGCCACGCTCTTGCCTGTGGGCGAGCACGTGCTTGGGCCCGCTGCGGCGTCGGTTTCGGTGGTCGCGCTGCCACTCGAATCGCTGCAGCCCAGCACAAGTGACGCGAGCAATACGGACGAGAGGGCGAAAGAAAGCAGGCGCATGCGAGCTCCTTGTAGACGAAGGCGTTCTAGATACAGCACTGGGGCCGCCGGTCAATGGTTGCGCGGGGTTGCCCCGCTCGGCAGACTCGTGTTCAGTCGCTCCCCGTGCGGCGAAAATTCGTGCGCTTGTCACCCCGCGGGGTGACAACACCCCGGCCAAATCGCTGCTATCCTGACTCCCGGTCCGGCGCAGGGGGGGTTCCGAAAACAGCGCTCAGGCCGGCTCGAACAGCTTAGCGACCTCGGGCTTCTGCACCTTCCCCATCGCATTGCGCGGCAGATCGACTGGCGTGACCAGCAGCGTGGGCACCTTGTAGCTCGCCATGCGCTCCTTGCAGAACGCGCGCAGCTGCACCAAGTCGAGCGAGTGTCCGGCGCGCAGCAGCAGCGCTGCGGCCACGCGTTGTCCCCACTCGTCGTCGGGCACGCCCACCACGCAGGCTTCGGCGACCGCTGGGTGCTCGCGCAGCGTCTCTTCGATCTCCAGTGCCGAGACCTTGTAGCCGCCGGTCTTCAGGATATCGACCGAAGCGCGACCGAGCAGCCGATAGTGCCCGTGCTCGCGCACCGCGACGTCGCCGGTCTTGAACCAGCCGTCGGCCGTGAACGCTTGCGCCGTGGCTTGCGGCTGGTTCCAGTACTCGCGAAACACGTTCGGGCCTGCGATCTCGAGCTGGCCTGGGTTGCCATCGGCAACTGGCTCGCCCGCATCGCCGACGACTCGGGCCTGCACGGACGGGAAGGGTACGCCGACGCTGCTGGGGTGCCGCGGTCCGTGCAGCGGGTTACCGAGGCCCATGCCGATCTCGGTCATGCCGTAGCGCTCTAGCAGCTGATGGCGGCTGAGCTTCTGCCAACGCTCCAGCATCGACACCGGCAGCGCCGCCGAGCCGCTGACCATCAGGCGCAAGCGCTCGCAAGCGCGCGTCAGCTCGATTTGTCGCTCGGAGGGCGCGTCATCGAAGCACGCGGCGAGCTTGGCGTAGATGGTCGGCACGGCCATGAACAGCGTCAGTTGCGTGCTCTGCGATAGACGCGCCCAGACCTCGGTAGCATCGAAGCGCGGCAGCAGCTCGCAACAGCCACCGGCGTACAGCACCGACAAGAGCGCGTTGAGGATGCCGTGCAGGTGGTGCAGAGGCAGCACGTGCAAGATGCGATCGCGCTCGCACAACTCCCACGCTTGCACGATGGAACGCATCTGCGCTTGCAGGATGGCATGCGTGCTGAGCGCGCCCTTCGGTTTGCCCGTGGTGCCGCTGGTGTAGATGAGCAGCGCGCCGCGCGCCGCGTCGACCTGCGGTAGCGCTGCGTGGCTGCTCGTGCCGAGCTCATCGCTGCGTAAGCACACCAGCTTGCGCGCCTCGGCCAGCGGTCGCAGCGTGGGCTCGAAGCTCGGGTGGACCACGACGCTGCTCGCGCTGGCGTCGTCGAGCACGTGCTCCAACTCTGGTGCGGGGTGTGTGATGCACAGCGGCACGGCGATGCCGCCCGCCCGCCAGATGCCGAAGAGCGTGGCCACGTACGCGAAGCTCGGCGGCACCATGAAACACACGCGCGCCTGGGCGAGATCATGACGGTTGCCCAGCAAACGGCTCGCCACGGCCGCGCTCGCGTCCAGCAGCTGCGCATGGCTGAACGTTCCGTCGCTCGCCACGACGGCCGGCGCCTGTCCGTGAGCGTGCGCGCGGGCCACTGCCGGGATCGACTCTACTTGCGACACGCGCTCAGCGTAGCGCTGCAGGCCACTGCGGCGGAAGCACGTGTTCGCCGATGATTCCAGCTTCGTCTACGAGCAGCAGCTTGGGTGTGATCGCGTGTGGCGCACGCATGGCCGCCTCCCGCACGCGCTCTTGAAGCGTGTTGACTAACGCAGCCGGGCCCAGCGCCGAGGCCAGCAGCGTATCGCGGTGCGGGATGCCCACCAGGAATGGCGAGCCCAGCTCGCGCGCCAGCAGCTGGTGCAGCGAGGGAAGTAACAGCCGCGCCGAGTCGTGCCCATCCCGACTCTCGGCGATCACCAGTGGACCGTGGACCGTGTCGTGCTGCAAGAAGCGCGCGCGCCCGCACGAAAGGGCGAGGTTGTGCAGCGCTTGCGCTCGCGGTACGGCGCCATCCTTCGACCAGGTATCTACCTCGTCTTGCCGTACGTAGCGCGCGCGCTCCTTGTACTTCAGCACTAGCGTCACCCACACCTCGCTTGCGAGGGGCAGCAGATGCACTCCTTGGCGGTCACCCAGCGCTGCAATGAACGCGGGACCAACCAGGCGCGGGAACAGTCGTTCGCGCGCTGCTTCCCAGGGCAGCGCGCCGTTGTCTTCCTCGGGCGATAGCGCCGCGACCAGGCGTCGCACGGCGCCGGCCACGGTCGCGGCAGACTCGCCGCGCGTCACATCGACTACACGGGTGAGATCCAACTCGACGCGCGTGCCCTGGGTTTCCACCCAGATCTTCCGGTCGAAGCACTCGGCCACGCGCGCGTACGGCAGCGCGGCGAGTTGCTCGTGCAGCTCGCGCACCACGCGCGCCACTGGGCCCACGCCCGCAGCCTCTGCCTCTGCCAGCGTGATTTCCGCGAGCAGTGCGCGGCGCGGGTCGTCGGCGGCGACCATCCGCGTGACGCTAGCAAATGGGTCGATGCTGCCGTACAGGCCGAGCTGCAAGCGGTGTTGCCCCTCGCGCGTGCGGTGCTCGGCGTCGCCCAGCTGATCGATCAGCACCAGCGCGAAGTACGCACCCGCGCACTCCACGAAGCGCCGCTCCTCGTCATCGTTGCGAGGATCGAAGCTCCTCGCGGAATCGCTCAGCACTCGCAGCGCAGCGACACCGCGGGGAGGATCACAATCGACACCCTGCCATGCGCCGAACTGCAGTGCCGCGTCTAGGAGCGGGCCGGAACGAGACGCAAGTGCGTCGATCCATGAGGCCACTCTGCGCCCAGACTAAGGGTCGCGATCGATCGTGGCAATGGGGTCCGATCGCGTCGCGCGTCTTTTCTGAGGTGGGATCTGTAGGTGTGATCCACGGTAAATCCAGCGGTTGCACGCATGGCGCGGCTCGGCTGCCAGAGCGCGTTCAGGTTTTTCGCGCAGGCGTGCGGCTTCGCGTTGACAGCGCAGGTGGTGATCCCCGAGCGTAGCGGACCCGCGAAGCAGCACGCATGGCCGGCCTCAATCCCTCACAGCAAGCTGCCGTCGATCACCGCGACGGTCCGTTGTTGATTCTGGCCGGTGCCGGCAGTGGCAAGACGCGCGTGCTCACGCAGCGCATCGCCGCGCTCATCGCCGAAGGCGTGGCGCCCGAAGAGATTCTCGCCGTCAGCTTCACGAACAAGGCCGCCGACGAAATGCACCAGCGCATGCTGGCGCTGGTGGGCAAGAAGCGCGCGGCTGCCATCGTGCTCTCCACCTTCCACAGCTTCGGCGTGCGCTTCGTGCAAGAAGAGAAAGCCGCGCTCGGTCTCGGGACGCGCTTCGTGATCTTCGATCAGGGCGACAGCCTGGGCGTGGTGAAAGAAGTGCTGCGCCAGCTGCGCGACTCGGGCGCCGCGCGCAAGCTCGACCCGATGGCGATTCTGGCGCGCATCTCCAAGTGGAAGAACGAAGGGCTCTTGCCCGACGCGGTGCCCGAGTCCGACTTCGAGTACGACGATGTCGCGCGCGAGGTGTATCCGGAATACGTGCAGCGCTTGCGTGCCATGCGCGCGCTCGACTTCGATGACCTCGTGCTCTCGCCCGTGCGCCTGCTGCGCGAGCAGGCGCAGGTGCGCGAGAAGTGGCGGCAGCGCTTTCGCTACCTGCTCGTGGATGAGTTCCAGGACACGAGCAAGGTTCAGCTCGAGCTGGTGAAGCTGCTCGCGAACCAACAGCTGAACGTGTGCGTGGTCGGCGACGACGACCAATCCATCTACGGCTGGCGTGGCGCCGAGGTCGGCAACATCCTCGACTTCGACAAGCACTTCGCCGGCACGCGCATCGTGAAGCTGGAAGACAACTACCGCTCGCTCGCGCCGATCCTCGAGGTCGCGAACGCTGCCATCGCACAGAGCACCGAGCGCCGGCACGGCAAGGTGCTGCGTGCGGCGCGCGGCAAGGGTGAGCCCGTGCGCGTATGCGCCGTGGTCGATCCGGCCGCGGAAGCGAAGCTCGTGGTCGGCGAGCTGAAAGAGCTGGCGCAGGGAGGCCGTGCGCACTCCGACATGGCCGTGCTCTACCGCTCGAACCTGCAAGCTCGGCTGATCGAAGAAGAGCTGCGCGCGCAGAACGTGCCCTACCAGCTCTACGGTGGCACCAAGTTCTTCGACCGCAAAGAAGTCAAAGACGCCGCTGCGTACCTGCGCGTGGTGGTCAACCCGGCCGACGAAATCTCGCTGCGGCGCATCATCAACTACCCGGTGCGCGGCATAGGCACCAAGACCGTCGAACGCATCGAAGAACACGCGCACGAGCGCGGACTGTCGTTCGGCCAAGCGCTGGCCGAGGTGGACGAGATCGACGGCGTGCCAGACAACTCACGCCGTGCGGCCAAGGCGCTCGACGCGCTGCTCAACGGCGCGCGCGCCGCGCTCGACAAGGGCGGCAACCTCGTCGCGAGCGCAAAGCACATCTTCGAGAGCATCGATCTGCGTGGCGATCTTTCGGCTGCAGCGGATGGCGGCGTGCAGGGCCAAATGCGCTACGCGAACGTGGAGCATTTGCTGCGCTGGCTCGCGCGCTACGAAGGCGAGGCCGGCCGCGAGCGCAAGTCGCTGCAAGGCTTTCTGGAGCGAGTCACGCTGCGTGGCGATCCCGAGGAAGATTCCGCGGCCGACGGTGTGGTGCTCTCCACGCTGCACGCTGCCAAGGGTCTCGAGTTCGGCGTGGTGTTCCTGATCGGCTGCGTGGAAGGTCAGCTGCCGCACAGCCGCACCACCGATCCCAAGGTGAGCGAGGCCAGCCCCACCGATGTCGATGAGGAACGCCGCCTGTTCTACGTCGGCGTCACCCGCGCGCGTGACCGGCTCTACCTCACGCGCCCGGAGAAGCGCTTGTTCCGTGGCGAAGCGGTCAAGCTCACGCCCTCGCGCTTCCTCGAGGGTTTACCGCCGGAGCACCTGGAGCCGTACACGCGCAAAGAGGTAGAGCCGCTCGACTTCGCAGAGATTGCAGAGCTGGGCCGCGCGTTTCTCGACCAGCAGCGCCAGAAGACCGCCTGAGCGCGCGCTGCTGCCCCGCGCGGGCCTGATTGCAGCAGGCTTGCAGCGTGCGTAAGTATCCGCTCAGGAGACGAACGTGGGGCGCTGCTTCGGAGCGTATGTTTGGGTGGTCTCGGCCGCGTGCGCAAGCGCGCTGCTCGTCGGCTGCCACAGCGC
The DNA here is from genome assembly GCA_017881185.1 of Pseudomonadota bacterium. Classification (GTDB taxonomy): domain Bacteria; phylum Myxococcota_A; class Polyangia; order Polyangiales; family JAFGIB01; genus JADGRF01. Next base: position 5,599 of record JADGRE010000076.1, read on the forward strand.
TCGACGTGCCGCCGCGCAGGGCCCGGAGGCAATCACCATGGAGCTTCATTCATCGGCGTTCGCTGCGCACGGCGAGCTTCCTACGCGCTTCACCTGCGAAGGTGCCAACAGCTCGCCGCCGCTCGGTTGGTCTGGGTTGCCGCAGGGCACCAAGTCGCTCGTGTTGATCGTCGACGACCCGGATGCACCCGATCCGAAGGCGCCCCGCATGACCTGGGTGCACTGGCTCTTGTTCAACCTGCCGCCGGAGCCAGCGCTACTGCCCGAGGGCGTGCGCAAGTTGCCCGTTGGCGCGCAAGCCGGGCTTAACGACTGGAAACGCCCCACGTACGGTGGGCCGTGTCCGCCCATCGGCCGTCATCGCTACTTCCACAAGCTGTACGCGCTCGACGCCGAGCTCGACCTGGACAAGCCCACGAAGGCCGAGCTCGAGCAAGCCATGGAAGGTCACGTGCTGGGCAAAGCCGAGCTGATCGGCACCTACCAGAAGAAGCAGCATTGAGCGTCCCGCGCGGCAACATCGCGCGTGGCTCGTGCTACACCACGCCCCGATGATCGCGCACTTCATCTCGCAGCTGGTCGAGAGCATCAAGGCCACGCACGGCGCCGGCCCCTGGCTGTACTTCGCGTTCTTCGTGCTGGGCAATGCTGCGCTCTTACCCGCGAGCTTGTTGTCGATCGGTGCCGGTTACGTATGCGGCTTCGGTCCAGGTTGGCTGGTGGTCAGCTTGGCTCGACCGGCTGCTGCTGCGCTGACCTTCAGCATCGCGCGCCGCTGGCTCGGTGCTTGGGCACGCGCGCGCGCCTCGCGCGTGCTTTGGCTCGAGGCCATCGACCGCGCCTTCGAGCGCGCGGGCATGCGCGTGGTGGTGTTGGTGCGCCTGTCGCCCATCATCTCCTCGACGATCAGCAACTATCTATTTGGACTGACGCGCATCAACTTTCGGCTCTACGTACTGGGCTCCGCGCTGGGTGTGCTTCCGAGCACCACGCTCTACACCTACGCCGGCGCCGGACTGCGCAAGGTGAGCGAGCTCGCGCAGCTCAAACACGTGGCGTCACCCGCCGAACGTGCCCTGTTTTGGCTGGGTCTTGTCGCGACTGCAGTGGCCGCCTGGCTCGTGCAGCGCCTCGCCCGTCGCGAGCTCTTGCAAGTGCTGGCAAACAAACCAGAAGCCGCGCCCTAGGCTAGGCGAAGGCCGTGGCTCGCGCTACCCTGCTAGGCCCTGCGCGCGCAGCGTACGGGCACTTTGCATGTTGCAGCTGGTTGTCTTAGCGCTCGTCACCGTGCTCGGCTTGTGCTCTGCGAGCCATGCGCAGGCGCAGGCGCAGGCACGCGTGCAAAGCAAGGGCAGGGTGCAAGCCGTTGCTGCTGCGCGCAGCTCGCGCAGCGATCCGAGCGCGGCTGCACGCGTCGCGTTCGAGCAAGGGCGATACCGCGATGCGCTCGATCTCTACGAGCGTGCGTACGAGCTCACCGGCGCGCCCGTGTTGCTCTACGAGATCGGTCAGACTGCCGATCGCCTGCGTCTGAACGCCACCACGCTGCGCGCGTTCCAGCTCTACTTGCAGCGCTACCCCGACGCGCCCAACCACGACGAGGTCAAGGCCCGCATCGACGCATTGGAATCGCCGGTCAACACCGAGGGCGCCGACCTCGACGCCGAGGGCGCGCGCACCCTCGGCGGCAAACACGCGGGCACACCGGAGATTCTGATTCCGTCACCGTACGCGGGCGCAGCTGTCAGGGGCCTGGCGCGGCGACCCACGAGCGATCCGTCACCACTCATGCCGTCACCCTACGTCAGCCCCAACGAAAGCACTGAGCCTGCGCGGCGCACGCTGTGGTCGGAGCCCTGGTTCTGGGTGAGCGCAGGCGCTGCCGCGGTGTTGGTGACGACCATCGTGATCATCGCAGCCAGCGGCAGCGCGAGCAGCACGACCCCACATCACGCCGATACGGGGCCTTGAGTCGCTCACGCCACGCTGGCACCGCAGTCTGTGGCCGCCACGTCGAAGCACGTGTACCCGAGCACCTGCGCGAACACATCTCGCGCGGTTGCCGTCAGCTCCGCCATCTCGACCTCGCGCCCGATCTCCCGCGCCAACGACGTCACCTGCTTGTCGCGGATGCCGCATGGCACGATCAAGTCGAACGCGTCGAGATCGGTCGTCACGTTGAATGCGAAGCCGTGCATCGTCACCCAGCGGGCGATGCGCACGCCCACTGCGCCGATCTTGCGGTCTTCCACCCACGCGCCATTCAAGCCTGCGACACGCTGCGCGCTCACGCCGTAGCGGCCGGCGAGGCGAATCATGGTCTCTTCCAGGCTCGCCACGTATTTGCGCACGTCGCAGCGGTCGGGGCGCAGATCCAAGATCGGGTAGCCCACCAGCTGCCCTGGGCCGTGGTAGGTGACGTCTCCGCCGCGGACGATCTCGTGCAGCTCCACGCCCTGCGCTCGCAATTGTTCTTGCGATGACAGCACGTGCTCGCGCTTCGCTGCGCGGCCCAGCGTGATGACCGGCTCGTGCTCCAGCAAGAGCAGCGTGTCGCGGATGCGTCCTTCCGTGCGCGCCTCGAGCAACTCTTCTTGCAAGCGCAGCACGCTGCCGTAGTCGCGCCGCCCCAGCAGCACGACCGACAGCTCGCGCTGGGCGCTACTGCTCAACGCCAACTCACTTGTTGAGGATGTGAACGGCTTCCTTCAGCGCATGCTTGAAGGACTCGTTCATGGCTTCACACAAGGTCGGGTGCGGGTGCACGGTGAGCGCGACGTCTTGCGCCGTGGCGCACATCTCGATCGCCAGCGTGGCTTCGCCGATCAAGTCGCTGGCTTCTGGGCCCACGATGCCCACGCCCAGCACCTGATCGTTGCTCGCGTCGAGGATGGTCTTGATGAAGCCCGCCGTCTCGCTCACGGCCATGGCACGGCCCGACGCGGCGAACGGGAATTTGCCGATCTTGATCGCGATGCCCTTCTCTTTGGCTTCGCGCTCGGACATGCCGACCGTCGCGATCTCGGGATCGGTGAAGATGGCCGCGGGCATGGCGCGGAAGTCTGCTGCTGCGCGCTTGCCGGCCACCACCTCGGCGACGATCTCGCCCTGCGCCATCGCGCGGTGCGCGAGGTAGGGCATGCCGGTGACATCGCCGATGGCGTACACGCCGGCTACGTTCGACTGCAGCCGCTCGTCCACCGTGATGTGTCCGCGCGGATCGGTCTTCACGCCGAACTCGGCGAGCCCCAGCTCTTGCGAGTTGGGCTTGAAGCCCACCGCGACGAGCACGTTGTCAGCCTCGAGGCTGCGCGTCTTGCCCTGATGCTCGACCGTCACGGTCGCCTTGTCGCCCTGCACCTTGCAGCCACTGGCCTTGGCCTCGAGCAACAGCTCGCCGCCTGCATCCACGAAGCGCTTCTCGACCACTTTCACGAGGTCGGGATCCACGCCGGGCAGGAGCTGCGTCATCATCTCGACCACGATCACCTTGGCGCCGAGCTTCTGGTACACCATGCCCAGCTCCATGCCGATGACGCCGCCGCCGATCAGCACGAGCGTCTTGGGCACCTTCGGCAAGCTCACCGCTTCGCGCGCAGTGATGACCACTTTGCCGTCGGGCTCGAAGCCGGGGATGCGCACGGGCGTTGCACCCGTCGCGATGACGATGCCCTTGCGCGCCACGTAGGACTCGGTCTTGCCATCGTCCTTGGTGACGAGCACCGTGTGCGCTCCGGTGAGCTTGGCCTTGCCCATCACGATGGTGCCGCCGTTGGACTTCACCAGGCTCGCCACACCGGTGGTCAGCTTCTTCACGATGCCGGCCTTCCACGCCTGCAGCTTCGTCACGTCGACCGACAAGCCGCTGACCGTGATGCCCATGTGTTCGGCGTGACGCATGCGCTCGGCGAGACCCGCCGCCGCGATGAGCGCCTTGCTCGGGATGCAGCCCCAGTTGAGGCACACGCCGCCCATGTACTCTTTCTCGACGACGAGCACTTGTTGGCCGAGCTGTCCCAAGCGGATCGCCGCGACGTAACCGCCGGGTCCACCGCCGATGACGATGGCGTCGTAGCTCTTGTCGGTCATCGTGATTCCCTCATCGCTCTTGGCATTCAGTGAGTTTCAACCGCGAAAGCGGCCGGGCCACTGTAAAGGCGAACGCATCTTAGTCCTAGGTCGGAATGCGTCAACCGCGTCGGCGCTTCCGAGATCCTGCGGATTTCGCGGTCTTCTCATGCCAGCAACGAGGCGCTATGGTCCCCAGTCCATGTTTTTCCCGCACGCGCCACAGGCCTCTGCGATCGCCCAGCGCTCACGGCGCGGCGCGCTCGCGCTGGTGCTCTGCGTGGTGTTGTTGGGTGGTGCCAGCGCTTGCGGCGGTGGCGACCCCGAAGCCGCCGCTGTGTCCGCGCTCTCGCGCTTCCTCGAAGCCATGGACCGCACGGCCGTGAACGAGCAGGCGCTCGAAGAGGCGTATGCGCTGGTCGACCAAGGCGCGCGCCGGTCGCTGACCGATCGCGCCGAGCAAGCGGCGCTCGTGGGCGGCCACACCTTCGCGCCCTGGCAGATGCTGGCGCAGGGGCGCTTCCGCTTGCGCTTCTCGCCCGCCGAGCGCACCGGTATGCGGGCGCGCGTCACGGGCGACCACGCCATCGTGAGCGTGACCAACGACGACGGTAGCTCGAAGGCCGATGTACCGCTGGTGCGCGAAGCCGGTCAGTGGCACGTGCAGCTCGTCCTGCCGCCGTTGGTGCGTGTCAGCGGGAATGCCGTCGCACCCGCGCCCGCGCCCGCCACAGAGAAACGCTGAGATGTCGCAATGGACGGAGGAATGCATGAGTAGACGGCTTGCGGGGCTGCGCACGATCGCGGGCTGCCTGATTTCGGGTTGGATGGTTTGCGGCTGCCTGATTTCGGGCTGCCTGATTTCGGGCTGCGCGGCCGGGCTCAAGCTCACGCGCATCGAGGCCGCGCATCGCAAGCCGAGCAACGTCGCGGTGTTTTTCTCCGTCGACGACAAGAAGGGCGAGCCGGTCGCAGACCTCTTGGCCAGCGACTTCAAGATTTACGAAGACGACAAGCTCGTCTCCGTGGACGAGAGCCGCCAGACCATCGTCAACCCCGAGATCGCCGCGGCCCACTACACGCTCTTGCTCGTGGACATGAGCGCGAGCGTCACGGCCAGCGACCAAGTGCAACAGATTGTTGCCGCTGCCACGCAGTTCGAGAGCAAGCTCGAGCACTACCAGCGCGTGGCCGTGTACGCGTTCGATGGCAGCAAGAATCTCTATGAGATCACTCCGTTCGTGCCGACCGGCAAGGAGACCGCGCAGGGTCTGGGCGCGCTCGCCACCTTCCGCACGCGCGACCCGTCGACCAACCTCAACGGCGGCGTGGTCCAGGCGCTTGCAGAGCTCGACAAGCAGCTCGACCGCACCAGCGTTCCGCTGCGTTTCGGTACGCTGGTGGTGTTCACCGACGGGACCGACCGCGCCAACCGCGTGCCGTTCCAGAACATGGTCGACGCAGTGGAGGCCTCGCGACACGCCATCTACGCCATCGGCGTGGGCCACGAGATCGACGACTCCACGCTCTCGCGCATCGGCAAGAGCGGCTACATCCGCGTCGAGGACAGCGCTGCGCTCGCCAACGCCTTCAACCAGATCGGCGAGCGTATCGTGCGCTTCACGCGCCGTTACTACCTGCTCAGCTACTGCAGCCCGGCGCGCGCCGGCAAGCACAAGGTCAGCGTGGAAGCGGTGACCAAGCAAGATCGCGGGCGTCTGGATTACGAGTTCGACGCTGCCGGCTTCGGTCCGGATTGCGACCCGAACCGGCCGCCGCCCTTCGACACCAGCGGCAAGTCGCGCAAGGTGCGTAACGAGCTGTTGCAGACCAACGCGGGCGACACGGGCGCGCGCCTGGAAGTGAAGGCGCACGATCACGAGCCCGCGAAGGACAAGGACAAGGACAAGGACAAGCCGGCGCACTGAGGCCTGCGCCGCGTCACGCGCTCAGCCGCGTGCTCACGGTGCGGGCGCGCCGATGGCCTGACGTGAAGGCTCGGCCGCAGGCGAGGGCGCTGCCGGGGCTGTGGGCGCTGCCGCTGCAGGCGCAGCGTCTGCAGCGGGCGCCGCCGCGTTCGCCGAGTCGTTCACCGCGTAGCGCACGGCAATCATCAGCGCGATCAGCGCGAACAGCCCGAAGCCCAGCGCCGGCACCCAGTTGGGCGTGTTGGGCGCTTCGTCGGTGACGTCGGGCAGGCTGGGAGCGTGGTGGGAATGCGACATGATGCCGGCAATCTCGCCGATCGCCCGGCGCGTTTCAAGCGCCGGTGCGAGCGTGCAGCGGCACGCCCGTCATTGCCCAATCTGCGGGCTCTGCCCTGCGAGCGTCTGGCCGACGAAGCGCAGCAGGTCCGCGCGACCGGCGGTGGTGTCCTCGGCGACGAAGTGGCCGTCGACTTTGCCCATGGGGTCGTACTGCCGCATGCCCACGGTGCGCCTGGTGCCGCCCACGGTCACGTTGTTCTGCAGCGGCGGCGATGCAGCGCTGAGGTCGAGCCCGGTCAAGACCGGGTTGACCACGGTGAAATTCACCGAGCGCGCGTAGGCCTCTTGCGTCTTCTCCGGTGCGTAGCTGTCGCCCAGACCGTAGGTCATGAACAGGTGGTGGCCGGTGGGCGCGCTCGGCGCAGGGTCGGTCTGCACGCGGTGGCCGTAGTTGATCGGGTCGGCGCTGTCGAAGTAGGCCTGGATGATCGACAACACAGGGTTGTAGGTACCGCCGACCAGGCCATTGTTGCTGTCCGGGTCGAAGAGCACGTACGGCAGGATGCCGCCGATGTCGACCGGCTTCTTCTTGTAGAGCAGCGACGACGCCAGGTGCCCGCCCACGCCCGAGAGCACTCCGCCGCTCGCCACGGGCTCGAAGGGGATCATGATGGCGGTGTGGGTCGCGCCCTGCGAGTGACCCATGAACACCACACGCTTCGGGTCGAAGCTGATGGCGGCGCCGGTCGGCGAGTCGGCTGCGGAGATCCCGCCGCCCGCGATGAGCTGCGCCAGACCCATGAGATCGGCGGAGCCTTGCAGCACGTTGCCGCGCGCCGCGGGTGGGTTCACGAAGTTGAAGAACAGGTCGTCGGGCGGTCGCGTCGAGCTGCCGCGGCGATTGCCGTGCTCGGGCATGTCGATCGCGAGCAGCGCCGACGGCGCCGTGCCCTTGGCGAGGTCTTCCGCGAGTCCGCCAGGGCCCGTTTCGTCGGCGTAGCTGCCGCCCGTGCCGTGCGCGTACACCATCACCGGAAAGCCGGCGGCAGGCGCGCTGCCCTTGGGCACCGTGAGCGCGAAGCACACGTCCTGGTGGCGTTGCACCACGGGGTTACCGCTGCCGTCGACGGCGATCTCGCCGCCGTCCTCGGGCTTCTCGTACGGCGCCGTGCCCTTCTGGAAGATGGGCATCGAGAGCTTGCCGTAGATCGTCGTGTAGTCGGCGCTCGCGGCGTGGCAGACGCGCGCCGTGTCGCCCGCACTCGCGCAACCGTCGGGCGGCGCCTTGCCCGTCGCACACACGACGGCCGTGCCCGACAGCTTTGGCGGACCGGCTTTCACCACCGCAGCGCGCAGCTTGGGCAGGATGTCTTCGGGGCTCTGCGTGGTGAACACCGCAGCGTTGAGCAGCGTGGTCGAGTCCATGCCGCTGGCGCTGTCCGCGAGCCACGCACGCAGCGGCGCGTAGGCGTCGTAGGCGCGAGCGAGGTCGGCGTCGCTGGGTTTGCTCGCGCCCAACATGGCTTTGAAGTCGTCACTGGGCTCGTACGAGGACTGGCCCTTCTTGGTCTTGACCGCGCGCGTGACGATGGCGGCATAGGTGGTGCCGGCACGCAACGGCGAGCCGACCGGTCGCCGGAACGCCAGCCAGTTGTCGCAGATGTAATGGCTGGAGATCCCCGACGGGGCCCACTCGATGCTGGCAGGCTGGTTGTAGGTGGGCGAGCCCTGGCTGATGTCGACGATGAACAGACTCTTGCCGGACAAGCTGTCGGGGCTCGCCGAGAAGGGCTCCGAGAAGCGGAAGTACGCCACCGGATTGGTGGAGAAGCCGCTGAGCGAGTCGCCCGCTGCTTTCACGAAACGCTCGACGATGGGAATGCCCAGCGTGCTCGGTGGCACGGGATGACCGCTGAGATCGATCTTGTTGCCCTTCTTGCGGATGTCGTTGGGGAAGGGCAAGCGGTAGAAGTCTTTGCCGGTCTTGCCGGTGCGCGGCACCTCGAAGTACGCAGTGGGATTGGTCGCGTCCGCCGGACAGCTGGTGCCGTCCCAGGTGGGGATCGAAGGCACTTCTTGCTTCAGTGGCGCGGGCAGGCCGGTGCACACCATGCCGCCTTGGATGGTGATGCCGGCGTCGAGGCTCGTCGTCGGGATGTTCACGCAGTACAAGCCGGCCAGGCAGTCGGCCGAGCTCTTGCACGTACCGCCGGCGTCTTTGGTGCCGCGCTTCACGCACTTCATGGGCAGCTTGCACGAGTCGGGTAGCGCGCCGCCCGCGCCGCTCTTGACCATCATCTTGCACTCGTCGCTGAGCAAGTCGTACGGGCCCTGGCTGAAGAGCGTGCTGACCTCGATGTCGCAGGCCAGACCCTTTTCGCAGTCCGCGCTGCTGCCGCACGAGCCTCCGAGCGCTTGCGGCTTGGCCACGATGTGCGCGCACTTGAGCATCGAGCTGCAATACAGGCCCTTGCCGCACTCCACGGTCGCGTAGCACGCGCTGCCGAGCGGGCTGGAGCCCGAGTACTCGCAGCTGCCGCTGTTGCAACTGAGCCCGCTCGCGCAGTCGCCGGTGCGCACGCACGAGTCGCCGGAGCGCCCCATGCCGCCGCTGAGACAGGTACGGTCGTTCTCGTTGCAGGTCGTCGAGAAGACCGTGCAACCAGAGACGCAGACAGTGACCAAGAGCGCAGCAATCGAGGCGGTGCTGCGCGACCAAGCTCCAAGCGACATGGGTATCCTCCTGACGCGCGTGCGTCGGCGACCCGAATGATATCGCGCAGCCACGGCCGTGTCTGCCGTTACGCACCTGCCGGCGGGCTGGGCGCTCTCAGCGCGGGTCGGCGGTACGGCGGTGTGCTGCCGCCAATAGCAGCACAGGCTTGGCGGCCGTCACTTCCCCGCGTGCCACGATGCGCGCTGGTTTGGGCTCACGCTTGGGCTCACGCGGCGACACGCATGTAGGACAAGCACCGACTTTCGCCGGCTCCTGCTTGGCGTTCGCAGTCTTGGTGGTCTCTGCTTTCGGCGCGCCCGCTGCTTGCGCCGCGGCGCCGACCTCGTCGGACTCCAGCTCTACCAGTGGGCCGTTCACTTCGGTGGAACGGTTGCCGGTGAACAGCGGTGCGGGGTCGCGCAGCTTGCCATTGTCACGCAGCTCGAAGTGCAGATGCGGCCCCCACGCATAACCCGTGTGGCCCACCAGCGCGATGCGCTCGCCGCGCTTCACGCGCCAGCCGGCCTGCACGGTGGTGCGCTCGGTGTGCGCGTACAGCGAGAGAAAGCCGTTCTGATGCAGAATCACCACGCAGTTGCCGAAGCCCAAGAGGCCGTTGTCGCTGTAGATCACGAGTCCGTCCGCGACCGCACGCACCACATCGCCTTCCTTGGCGCCGATGTCCACGCCGTTGTGCGGCAGCTCGGGGCGCAGCGCGCGCGTGTAGCCGAAGCCGCGTCCCCAGGTGCCGCCGACCACGGGCCACAGCAGCTTCTTCGGCGTCTCGCCGTGCACCTCGGCAAGCAGCGCAGCGTCCGGGCGCGTCCACAGCATACGTCGCGCAAACTCGTGGCCGCCGATGCCCAGGCGCTCGGCGCGCTCCTTGGCGTTGCCGCGCGCGCGGGCCACGCGGCGCGGGCCGTCGTTGAAGCGCGACAGGAACTCAGGCTTGCCCGCGGCGTTCAGCTTCAGCTTCGCGACCTCCTGCGTGGCGCCATCGAGCGTGGCCGAGGTGAGTGCGGTGCCCGGCGCAGACGGCTCGGCCGCTGCCATCAGCGGCGCACAGGCCAGCGCGAGAACGCAGCACACGACGCGCAGTGAACGCGGGGACATGCGAAGAGCGAGCATGTTTTGCGCGATGGGGTCAACTTTTCGGCGGCGCGCTGGCGGTCCGCTTCTACCGCGCGTTTCCGTTGACGCTCCGTCGGCGCTCGCGCACGATCCACACGATGGAGGATCGCCGCCGCATCCCGCGTACCGTGCCCGGACCGCTTGCCACGCCGGCTGGCGCACCGGTCAGCAGTGGCTTCCTCAAGGCGCTGACCGACAAGCTGATCGCCGTCGCCAGCCAGATCACGCACGAAGACATCGACGAGCAGGTGGAAAAGACCTTGCCCGTGCGCACGCTCAACGAGATGGGTGTCGACCCCTTCGGCCTCGACATCGACACCACGCGCTTGTCGATTGCGTTGCTCGTGTACCTGCACCGCTATTGGTTTCGCACCGAGGTGCACGGCATCGAGAACATGCCCGACGGCCGCGCGCTGATCGTGGGCAATCATTCCGGACAGATTCCGCTCGACGGCGTGGTCATCGCGCTGTCGATGGTGCTCGACTCCGATCGTCCGCGCTTCCCGCGCGCAATGGTCGAGCGTTTCGTCTCCACCTTGCCGTTCTTCTCGGTGTGGTTCCCGCGCATGGGCCAGGTGCTCGGCACGCCCGAGAACGCGCGGCACCTGCTCGAAAAAGAAGAGGCACTCATCGTCTTCCCCGAGGGCGTGAAGGGCATCTCCAAATCCTTCCGCGATCGCTACAAGCTCGCGCCCTTCGGCCAGGGCTTCATGCGCTTGGCGCTCGAATCGAAGGTGCCGATCGTGCCCGTGGCCGTCATCGGTGCCGAAGAGCAATACCCATCGGTGGCCGACCTCAAGCCGCTGGCCAAGCTGCTGGGCTTGCCCTCGCTACCGATCGTGCCGCAGCTGTTCATGGGCATGTTCCTGCCGCTGCCCACCAAGTACCGCATCTACTTCGGCGAGCCGTTGCACTTCACCGGCGACCCGGACGACGAAGACTCCGTCATCGAAGAGAAGGTGTGGGTAGTGCAGCAGACCATCCAGAGCATGGTCAATCGCGGGCTCAAAGAGCGACGCGCCATCTTCTGGTAGTCGGCGCGCCGTACCGCGTCGCGCTGCAAGCACGCCCGCAGCGGATGCGGTATACGTTGCGCACGATGTCGCCATCGCGCCGCCTTCGCTCGTGCGTGCTGCCGTACCTGGGCTTGCTGTTGCTGGCAGCTGCATGCGCGCCGACCAAGCCGGCGAACGCAGCGCTGCCGGCATCCACGCTGCAGGCGCTTTCGCAAGGTCGCTGGGAGTGGGTGAGTGCCGACTGCGTGGACGGTACGCTCGAGCTTGGCAAGCAGGGCTTCGAGCGCGCGTTGCGCATCGAAGTGCAGGGCAGCGCGTTGCGCTTCACCTACGACTCCAGCTTCGTGCAGCCTGCCTGCGTGTCGACCGACGTCTGGACGCTCACGCCGGAGCAGGGCGGACAGTGGCAGCTGACTCCGGAGGCCCACGTCGTGTTGCCGGCCTCCACTTCCACGGGCGCGCAGTGCGGCGCGTTCTCGCCGGCCGTGGCGCATGGCGTGCTGCGCGCCACCGGTGACACCCTGCAAGAGCTGGTGTTCGGCTCGCCCTGGTGTCGCGGCTTCGATGCGCGCTTCACTTACCGACGCTTGCCTGCCGCAGCGCTCGACGAAGCCGCGCTCATGCGCCACTACGTCGCGCACTGGAACCGCCGCGACGCCTCCGCCGTGGCGGCGCTCTTCGCCGAGCAGGGCGTGCTCATCGAGCCGTTCACCCGCACAGACGACGGCGGCCCGGCTCGCCACGAAAACCGAGAACAGGTTCGGGTTTGGCTCTCGCAGGCCTTCGCTACCACGCCTTGGCTCGGCTTGCAGCTCACGGCCGTCGAGAACCTCGAGCGCGGCGAGCAGGCGGGCCAGTGGCTGGCGAGTTGGCGCTACATGGACGCACGCCTCGCCAGCCCCGTGAGTGGTCGCAACCTGTTCGTCGTGGCGGCCGGCGAGATCTTCGCGTCGGAGATCCAGTTGCTGAGCGAGCCCGAAGCACGCGTGCAGCCGGCCGCGCCGTAGCAGCCTCTTCGCGCCCAAGCGGCTTTGACGATAGACTGCGCTCGTGTCCGAAGCCGAAAAACCTCCGAGCACACGCCGGCGACCGAGCGCTCGCGCGGCGCGTGGCCAAGTGCAGACCCCCGACCGCCGTGCGCAAGCACATCACCCAGAGGGCCCGGGCGCCGAGCGCCCCATCGATCACCCCGAGTCCACGGCGCTGGTCGCCTCGGCCACGCCCGAGGCCGTCGCCAACGGCGCGGCGCTCGGCGCGGTCGTCATCACGGGCATCTGTGGGCGCATGGGCCAGCTGCTCGCGCGTCAGCTGCATCGAAAACTGACGGTCATCGGCATCGATCGCCGGCGCTTCGTGGGCAAGCCCGAAGACATCGTGCACTACCAGATCGACGTGCGCCGCCGTAAGACGCAGGACATCTTCCGCGCCGGCAACATCCGCGCGGTGGTGCACTTGGGCGTGATGCACAACTTGCGCGAGAGCGACCGCACCCACCACTCGTGGAACGTGGTGGGCTTCCAGAAGCTGCTCGAGTTCATCACCACCTACAAAGTGCCCAAGCTCGTGGTGCTCTCGTCGGCCATGCTCTACGGCCCGAGCCCCGACAACGCGCACTTCCTCACCGAAGACGCCCCGCTCTTGGGTGCTCAAGAGTTCTTCCAGATCCGCGACCTGATCGACGTCGACATGGTCGCGCAGAGCTTCTTCTGGAAGAACCCCGAGGTCGAAACGGTCATCCTGCGCCCCTGTCACATCCTGGGTCGCGTGCGCAACGCCGCTAGCAACTACCTGCGCATGGAGCGACCGATCACCGTGCTCGGCTTCGATCCGATGCTGCAGGTGATCCACGAGCGCGACGTGGTGGAAGCACTCATGATTGCGCTCGAGCCCGGCGCCCGCGGCATCTACAACCTGCGCGGCCCCGGCGAGCTGTCGTTGTCGCGCATGCTCAACATGCTAGGTCGCAAGCCACTGCCCGTACCCGGCCCGCTCATCAACAGCGTGCTCGGCCGCATGTGGAACTACCGCGCGACCCGCTTCCCGAAAGAAGAGCTGGACCACCTGCGCTACATCTGCCTCGTGGACGACAGCCGAGCACGCAAAGAGCTCGGCTTCATTCCGAAGTACGGCATCGAAGACACCCTGCACGCGGTGAGCTCGCAGTGGTGAGCTCGTAGCGGCTGCACGGAGAACGAGAGCGAGGCCGCGGGTGGCGCGACGGGCATAGGCGTTAGTTAAGCCCGACGGCTCGTTGGACCAAGGCAGCGTCACCCAGCTCACAGCCATCGGCAACTGGATGAAGACCAATGGCGCCGGCATCTACGGCAGCCGCGCCTGGATCAAGTATGGCGAGGGCACGAACAAGCAGCCCTCGGGCGCACTCTGGGGTGCGCAGGCCAACGCCGTTTTCACCACCGACGACTGGCGTTTCACCGTTGGAGAAGACGGTTACCTCTACGCCTACTGCATGAAGATCCCTCAGGCAGGCGCCCAACTTTCGATCACGTCGCTCGGCACCTCCCAGAACAGCCAAGCCAAGCCAATTGGGTCGGTCACTCTTCTGGGCGGCGGCGATGTCGTGTTTAGCCAGACGGCCAATGCCTTGCAGATCACCTACACCGACTCGTTCGTGGATCCGAACGCGGGTCGCGATCTCGCCCGGCGCGAGATCCAGCGGCTCTGCGCCGGTGGCGCCAAGGGCGGACCAAAGCCCGGATTTCCCTGGGGCTGTGTCAAGCGACGACGGTCGGGGAGCGCGCCGGCGGCGGTCGGAGCCCTGGCGTAGCGCGGGATCTGAGTCTGCAAGCGTCGGTTTGCTGTGAACCTGTCGATAGGCGCCGTCACCGGAACGCTTGCGAAGCGTGCGCGCGGAGCCCTGCGTCTGCTGCCGGCTGCGCAAGCGCAGCCGGGGGAGCGTGCAGCGGGTAGTCAGCCCAGCGCGAGGCGCAGCTGCGAGGGATCAGCTCGGCGCGGCCTCGCTGCTGCCGGCGGCGGCTGCGGAGCGAGGCCCGCGTGACGCGCTTCGACGCGCCTCGCGACACCCGAAGGGGTGTGACACCCGAAGGGGTGAGCCATGGCACGTGCGATGGCGCCGGGTGTGGTGCAGCCGTTTCCAAACGGTGTTGACGGACCTGTCCACTACACCGCGTGGCGACCCCCAAGATCGCGGTGCTTGGTTCACTCGGTGTCGTCCGCAAAGGGTTCTCCCACCATCCCGTGATTGGAACAAGGCGTCGAACGTGCCGCGGCAATCTCGGCTTCCTTTCACCGAATAGGACCTTTGATCGAGGGATGCGAGTTTATTCTCGGCGCAACCCGTGCCGCGTTCGGCCTCACTCCAGTGAGTACGCGATTGCTCCTTAGGTGTGGTCCGCACAACGCTGTAAGGGTGCCGAACCCCGCTTCGATTTGATCCGCAAGGCATGCTAGCGTCCTGCCTCGCTCCAACGCCGTACGAAGGTCCCTGCGATGCTGACTTCTCGAGCGAAATCGCTGAACGACCTGTTGATGGTTGCGATTCTTGGGCTGGACCTATGGGGCTGCAGCCACTCCTCAAGTGCAGGACACAGTTCCACAGGCGGAACGGTAGGTTCGACAGCGGGCACCGGTGGGGCATCGGCTGCGGGTTCCAATGCCAGCGGTGGGAGCGCGGCGGGCGGCGCGCCCGCGGGCGCAGGTGGCATTGGCGGCACTGCGGCGACTGGGGCCACGGGAGGAAGTGGGGGCACGGGAGGAAGTATCGCGCTGGTTTGTCCTGCACCAACACCGCCGACAGGGCCTTATATGGTCGATGCGAACGGTGTCACCTTCACGTTGAACCCCGGTCGACTGAGACTGCAAGTCTGCAAGGAAGACATCATCCGCGTGCAGTACACGACGGCGTCGTCCATTCCCACCAAGACTTCTTTGTCGGTCAACAATGACTGGGCCTCGCCGCCCACCTTCTGTGTTGCCGAGGATTCGGGAAACGTGATCATTACTACCTCACGGATCAAGGCGAAGATCAACACAACCACCGGCGTGGTCAGCTACACCGATCCGAACGACAAGCTGATTCTCTCCGAGGACAGCAAGACCATGACCCCGGCCACCGTCGAAGGCGTCAGTACGAACAAGATTCAAACCGTGTTCAGCTCGCCTGAAAACGAAGCGCTATTTGGTCTTGGTCAACACCAGGATAGTGTGATGAATCGCAAAGGGACGACTGAGCACATCCTCAATGCCAACACCCAGATCAACATACCGATGTTGGTATCGAACAGGGGCTACGGGATCTTCTGGGACAATTACTCCACCTCGGACTTCTATGGCAACGACAGCAACAACACCAAGTACCGCTATGTGTCCGAGGCCGGAGACCTGGTGGATTACTATTTTTTCTACGGACCCAGCATCGACCAGGTCATAGCGCTATATCGCACCACGACCGGCACCGCACCGTTGTTCCCCAAGTGGGCGTACGGTCTCTTCCAGTCCAAAGACCATTACGGCAGCCAGTCTGAAATCTTGAGCGTCAAGGACGGCTATCGCAACGCCAACATCCCGGTCGACGTCATCGTTCAAGATTGGGATTATTGGGATCCCTACACGTGGGGTTCCCATATCATGGATGAGTCCCGCTATCCGGATCCCGCGATGCTGATGACCACGCTGCATGCAGCCAACCTCCACGGGATGATCTCGATCTGGCCTGAGTACGAATATACGGGTACGCCGCGCAAGGCAGGGGACCAGGACAACTATAACGCGCTCAACGCCATCGGTGCGCTCTACCCGAGCGGGGGCAATCACCACTTTTACGATACCTTCAACGCCGCAGCCCGGACCCTTGTGTACCAACAGATCTATGAGGAGCTGCTAGGCAAGTACGGCTGGGACGCGATTTGGGCCGACAACACGGAGCCGCAGCCGTATCCGGACAGTCTCAACATT
This sequence comes from Pseudomonadota bacterium, assembly GCA_017881185.1. Lineage (GTDB taxonomy): Bacteria > Myxococcota_A > Polyangia > Polyangiales > JAFGIB01 > JADGRF01. The sequence continues at coordinate 21,669 of JADGRE010000076.1, forward strand.
CGTTCGGTCATGACTGCGCTTGGCAAAGGAGCGCTCTATGTCAATGCCTATCCCTTGCAACATAACAAGGCGTTGTACGAGGGGTGGCGTAAGGTCGGTCCTAACGGCAAGCGCGTCTACATCCTTACCCGCAGTGCGTTTGCGGGTCAGCAGCGATACGGCGCCGCCTGCTGGTCGGGAGATATCAGTTGCGACTTTGCGACCTTCACGAAGCAAATCCCGGCGGGGCTGAACTACGCACTCGCCGGCATGCCCTATTGGACGACCGACATCGGAGGGTATTTCGGGGCTGGGACCGACTGGTCGTCGAGCGGAAACAACGAGCTGTTTACACGCTGGTTCGAGTTCGGCGCTTTCTGCCCCGTCTTTCGCGTCCACGGACAAGGTGCGAGAGAACTCTATGGCAGTCAGTGGAGCGCCGCGACCAAAGCCAACCTTCTTGCCGTCGATAATCTGCGCTATCGCATAATGCCCTATGTCTATTCGCTGGCTTTTAGGGTCACGAGCGAGGGCTACACCATGATGCGGCACCTGATTTTCGATTATCCAGACGACTCGAATGTATTCAACATTATGGACCAGTTCATGTTTGGCTCTGCTTTTCTTGTCAATCCGGTGACCGCCGCCGGGGCTACCAATCGCTCGGTCTATCTCCCGGCAGGGACCTGGTACGATTTTTGGACGGGCGCGACGCAAAGCCCCGGCAGTAAAGTCATGGTGGATGCGCCACTCAGCCAGATACCGTTGTTCGTGAGGGCAGGCTCGATTGTTCCGATGGGTCCCATGATCCAATACGCAACCCAAAGCATCGACCCGTTGGAAGTGAGGATCTACAAAGGAAAAGACGCGTCCTTCACGCTCTACGAGGACGAGGGCGACACCTACAGCTACGAAGCTGGACAGCACGCTCAAATTACGTTCGATTGGAACGAGGCGGCCCAGCAACTCACAGTTCGCGCACGCAGTGGCACCTATACCGGAATGCCGATGACTCGGACCTTTAATGTCGTCTGGGTTGGCGCCAACCATGGGGTTGGTGTCGCTGTCGGTGCGGCTGATCAAGTGGTCAAGTACGACGGCTCTGAAGTCGTCGTGAGTGCAAAGTAGGATTGCGGCAGGGACGACTCTTCGGCTCTGGGTCTCGGGCCATTCCTGCGGCGCGGTCCGAACCTGTTGGGGGCGCTGCGTCGAAAATCGACGCGCTTATCCGAGCATCGTTCGGTCTGTGCTATCGGCCGCAACGGGGATGACGTCGCCTGCGTGGATCAGCGCAGCAGCGACCACCTCCGCGAGCTCTGTCGGCAGCCGCACGGGCGCAGACACGCGAAAGTAGAGCACGACGGCGCCTGCGACCGCGATCCGATCGTCGGCCTTGTGGACCAGAAGCATCGGCCAGGGGTGCTCATAGGAACTTTGAAGGGGGTATCGGGCGTGGCCGGAGTCTACATAACCTCCGAACCACGACATGAATTTTGCGGCCCTGCTCACCCATCTTCTGCGGCGGCAGGGCGGCTGAAACCTGCAGATACTTGGCCCGACGGACGATGAGATTCGGGGTGCCCGAGCGGAGCGATGACAAAGACACGGTACGAACAGCAATAGTAGCAGAGACAGGAGAGACGAAAGCCGCGCGGCTCGATCGCCATTTCGGCCAGACGTCGGCTAAGAAGATGAGAACTCTACGCTTTGGCAACTGCAGGGTCGTCCTACTCGTGAGCATGCTGTGCGAGGCGGCGTGCGGGGCACCACACGGGAAGAGCGCCGGTGGATCGGGCGGGAACGCAGGCGTGGCGACCGACGGAGGAAGCGCGGGCGTCAGCTCCGGGGCGAGCGGGGCGGGAATAGGCGGCGGGGGAGGCGGAGGAGGTGCCTCTGGCAGTGGCGGCCAAGGCGGAGGAGGTGCCTCTGGCAGTGGCGGCCAAGACGGAGGAGGTGCCGCACCGGCCGCCAGCGGCAACGGCTACGACGGTGCGCGGGACACCACCGTGAGCTTCGACTCCGCTTGGAAGTTTCATCTCGGCGACGTCAACGGCGCGCAAGCCTCGACGTTCGACGATACGTCCTGGACCGCCCTCGACGTGCCGCATGACTGGAGCATCTCGCTGCCGTTCAACCAGAACTCGGCAGCCGGTGCTGGCGGTGGGTACCTCGACGGCGGCACGGGCTGGTATCGAAAAACCTTCTCCCTGCCCGCCGCGAGCTCGGGCCAGAAAGTCCTCGTGCAGTTCGACGGCGTATACATGGACAGCACCGTGTGGCTGAACGGCACACAAATATGCGCTCGCGCTTACGGATTCTCCTCCTTCGAGTGTGATCTCACCGCGAACGGCAAGTGGGGCGCTTCGAACGTGCTGGCCGTCCGAGTCAATAACCAGCTGCCCAGCAGCCGATGGTACTCGGGAAGCGGGATTTATCGTCACGTCTGGCTGAAGAC
>JADGRE010000233.1 GCA_017881185.1 Pseudomonadota bacterium
GCGGTGCCGGGTAAGGCGCGCATCTATGTGTGTGGGCCGACGGTCTACGACTTCGCGCACCTGGGTCACATCCGCTGCTACGTCGTCTTCGACGTGCTGGTGCGGCATCTGCGCGCGTCGGGCCTCGAGGTGCTCTACGTCCGCAACGTCACCGATGTCGACGACAAGATCATCAAGCGCTCTGCCGAGCTCGGCCAGGAGCCGCTCGCACTCGCAGCTCGGTTCACCGAGAGCTATCGCGAAGATCTGCAGCGCGTGTTCTGCCTTGCGCCCGACGTCGAGCCCAAGGTCAGCGAGCACATCGACGACATCGTCGCGCTGATCGAGCGGCTGATCGCGCGCGGGTCGGCGTACGCCTCCGAAGGCGATGTGTATTTCAAGGTCGAGACCTTTCCCGAGTACGGCAAGCTCTCGCACCGCAAGGTTGCCGACATGGAGTTCGGTGCCAGCGGTCGCGTCGGCGACGGCGAAGACAAGAAGAAGCAGCACCCCGCCGACTTCGCGCTCTGGAAGGCTGCCAAAGCGGGTGAGCCGAGCTGGCCGAGCCCGTGGGGCCCGGGTCGTCCTGGCTGGCACATCGAGTGCTCCGCCATGTGCATGCGTCACCTCGGCGATTCGTTCGATATCCACGGCGGCGGGCTCGATCTCGTGTTCCCGCACCACGAAAACGAGATCGCGCAGTCGGAAGCAGCCACTGGCAAACAGCTCTCCAAGCTCTGGGTTCACAACGGCTTCATCGAAGTGAACAAGGAGAAGATGAGCAAGAGCCTCGGCAATTTCTTCACCGCGCGTGAATGCTTCAAGTTGGTCGAGCCCGAGGCGTTGCGTTATTTCGTGCTCACCACGCACTACCGCGCGCCGCTAGCGCTCGACTGGAGTGTCGGCCCAGCGGGCGAGGTCAGCGGCTTTCCGCAGATCGAAGAGTGCGAGCGTCGGGTCGAATACCTCTACACCACGCGCCAGCGCATCGCGGCCATCGCCGAGAGCACGCTTGCGCCCGACGGCGCCGTCGAACCCGAGCTGCGCGACGCCGCTGCCAAGCTCGCGCGCGCGCTCGACGACGACCTGAACATGCCTGCCGCCCTCGCGGTGGCTGCCGAGCTGCTCAGGCGCTCCAACGATTTCGCCGATCTCGCGGCACGCAAGCCCGCCAAGTTGAATCTACCCACCTTGCGAGCCATCCGCGCCGGGCTCGCGGCGCTCTCGACGCAGCTCGGCCTCGGCCTCGACGACGGCGCGGCATTCCTGCGTCGTGTCCGCACCCGTCGCGCCAACGCCCGCGGCATGAACGAAGCCGACGTGGAAGCCAAGATCGCTGCCCGCATCGCGGCCCGGAAGAATCGCGAATTCGCCCGTGCCGACGAGCTGCGCGCCGAGCTCACCGCGCTCGGCGTGGAGCTGATGGACAGCCCGGACGCAACGACCTGGCGTCTGCCCTGAGCGGCCGTCGCGATTAGGGGCGCGATCACCTGCGTTGAGGGTGAGTAGAGCAGCTGCGATGTCGCGCAAGCTGCTACCCCCTTATTGTCCTTGGCGCCGCGAGGAAAGCACGGATATCGTAACGATCTTGGAGCACCCGCAGTCCGATGGCCGATGAACCGATTGCGACGGGCACGCTTGCCAAGACGCCGCTGCCGCATCTGCTGGTCTATCTCGATCAAAAGCAGCTGTCAGGGACGCTCGCCATCTGGCCCGACGTACGTTCGGACGCTCAGAACCGACAAGATCGCATCCTGCTGCTCAAGGGTCGGCCCGTCGCCGGAAGGCTGATCGAGCCAGCCAAGACGCTGCGCGAAGCGCTGCTGCGGCTCTTCTACCGCACCGAGGCTCCTTACGCGTTCTACGAGGCGAACTTGCTCGGTGGCGCCGAGGAGCGCCTGAACGGCCGCATCGATCCGCTCTCGCTCATCGCCGAGTCGCTGCGTCACACTGCGCGCGACGAAGTCGTGGCCGACGTGCTCTCTCGGGTCGGCGCTGCCCGCCTGCGCATCCAGCCCAAAGTCGAGCTTGGTCGCTTCGACTTCATCCCCGAAGAGCGCGCGCTCATCGAGCTGATGATGGCCGAGCCCGCGAACATCCGGGCGCTGATCGAAGGCTCGGGTCTACCCGAAGCTCGCGGGCGTCGGCTGATCTACCTGCTGCTCATCAGCAAGACCGTCGCGCCCTACGAAACGCCCGCCGCTGCGGCGGCTCCAGCGCCGCAGCCAACAGCTGCGCCCGCGACTGCGCCAGCTGCCGTGCGACCCGCCGCCCCACCTGCACCGCCCAATGCTGCGCGTCCTGTTGCGGCCGCACCGCCCGCCGCCCCCGCCGCCCCCGCCGCGGATCCGCTCGAGGACGAAGAGGCGATTCTTCCGGCCTCGGCCATGACGAGCTCCCCACCACCTGCCGGCAACAGCATGCCGCCGCTCACCGGCTTCTCGAACCCACCCGCCGGTCGTTTCGAGCGCCTGGCCGAGATCCCCTCGCCACCCGACGAGCTCGGTCCCGAGCTGCGCGAACGCTGGCAGAAGGTGCTCACGCGCGGGCGCCTGATGGAGAACCAGAACTACTTCGAGATGCTCGGTGTCGACAAGAACGTCACCAGCCCCGATGCCAAGTCCGAGTTCTTCAAGCTGGCCAAGGAGTGGCATCCCGACCGCTTGCCCGCGGAGCTCGCCGCGTTGCGGCCCTTCGTCGAGATCATCTTCTCGTACATGAACGAAGCGCAGAAGGTGCTCAGCGACGACGAGCAGCGCACCGCCTACCTGCGCACCGTGCGCGAGGGTGGCGGCACGCCGGCGGCCGAGCGGCTGATGCAAACCATCCTCGACAGCGCGCTCTCTTACGAGCGCGTGCAGGTGTTCGCACGCCGGCATCAGTACGACGAGGCGCTCGAGCTGTTGCAGAAGATCCTGGCGATCACCAAGGACGAGCCGGACTACCACGCCATGTACGGCTGGTTGCTCATGATGAAGCATCCGGGCACCGACGCCCCCACCACCAAGATCCTCGAGGCGTTCGATCGCGCCATCGAGCTGCACGAAGATCACGAGAAGGCCCAGCTCTACAAGGCGCAGCTGCTCAAGCGCCTGGGCCGTCACACCGAGGCGATGCGCCACTACAAGAAGGCAGTGTCGATCAACCCGAACAACCTCGATGCCGCGCGCGAGGTACGCATCGCGCAGATGCGCGACGACAAGCAGACGGGTGGTGGCGCCAAGAACGCCGCCGCAGGTCTGTTCGGCAAGTTGCTCGGTGGCGACAAGCCGAACAAATCGAAGTCCAAGAAGAAGTAGCCGGCCGGCACCGCTGGGCTGCTGCGTGCTGGCGGGCGCCTGCCGCGTGCGCCGCTTCCGCCGGCTGTGCTAGCGCAAGCGTGCGACAACACGAGCCAGTCGTGCTGGCATGCCAACTGCAACCGCTCGTTGTATGCAATCAGCGTCGGTGGTGGAAGACACGAAGCAAGGGCCGCGCGAACGGCTGGTGATGCACGGCGCCGCATCGCTCAGCGACGCCGAGCTCGTCGCGGTCTTGCTTGGCACGGGTTACAGTGGCGAGTCGGTCGAGGTCGTTGCGGCGCGCCTGCTCGCTCGCGCCGGTGGGCTGCACGGTCTGCAGCGCCTGCGCGGTCCCGAGCTGGAAGCACAACCGGGCGTCGGTCTCACCAAGGCCTGTCGCCTGCGCGCTGCGGCCGAGCTTGGTGCACGCCTGTGCTATCGGCCGTTGCGGCGCCAAGAGCCCATCACCTGCAGCCGCGATGTCGAGGCCGCGCTGCGTCCGCGCCTGGCGCGCGCCGAGCGCGAGCACTTCGTCGCCATCGCGCTCGATGCCAAGAATCATCCGCTCGCGCAGCTCGAGATCGCGGTGGGAGGTCTCCTGGCGTGCTGCATCTCGCCCGCCGACGTGTTTCGCCCGCTGCTGCGCGAGGCGGCTGCCAGCACCATCTTCGCCCACAACCACCCGAGCGGCGACCCGACGCCCAGCGAGCAAGACCTGACCATCACCGAGCGGCTGTGTCAGGCCGGCGAGCTGCTGGGCGTGCGCGTGCTCGACCATCTGGTGATCGGCGCCCACGGCTACTTCAGCTTTCTCGATGCAGGGTTGCTAGCGCCGAAGGCGCCGCGCTGAGCTCGGCGCCTTCGGTGCCCGCCCCGCTGGCCGCCGTCAGCAGCATCGTCGTGAAAGGTGACTGGCTTGCGTGTGCGCATTCGAGTCAGCGCTCACCCCGTCTTCATCGGGGTCGTGGGGCTTGCGGCGAGCGCTGCGCGCAGCTATTCACCAACTGGCTCTCACATAGGCTTGACACTGTCGGCCCTGCATGCTTTGGTCCGCCTCCCGGAATTTCCGACCTCGCAGGAGTGTCTCCGTGAAACGCACTTATCAGCCCCATCGCAAGCGTCGGCTCCGCACCCACGGCTTTCGTGCCCGGATGAAAACGGCCAATGGCCGCAGAGTCTTGAGCGCTCGCCGCCGCAAGGGTCGCAAGCGTCTGGCGGTTTCGGTCTACAAGAAGTAGCCCACACGTTCCCGCACGTTTCCGAACGCCGCCGTTTGCGCCCCGTCCTGGGGGTGGTGGTGCGTCATGGTCGCGCAGCTAGAGCCAGTGGCCGCGAGCCCAGCGCCTCATCAGCGCTTCCCCAAGTCCGAGCGCTTGCTGCGTCGGGGCCAATACCTGCGCGTGCAGGGTCAGGGCCGTCGGGTACACACCACGCACTTCGTGGTGCTGCTCTTGCCCGGTCATCCGCGCCGTCTGGGCGTCACGGTGGCCAAGAAAGTGGGCGTCGCGGTCGTGCGAAACCGCGTCAAGCGCGTCTTGCGCGAAGTATTTCGGCGCGAAAAAGCACTCTTTCCGGCCGATTGTGAGGTCGTTCTCGTGGCCCGACACGGGGCAGAGCGTCTAGATTACGACGCCGTGAAGGCCGAGTTGGTGCGCGCGCAGGCGGCCATCGCTCGGATCCTCGCGGGCCCGGGCGAACGAAACGCTTCCCGATGAACCGATGATCGCGCAACTCCTGCTGCTGTTGATACGGGTCTACCAGCGCGCGCTGTCGCCGCTGTTGGGGCCTGTGTGTCGCTTCGAGCCGAGTTGCTCGCGTTACGCCGCCACCTGCATCGAGCGCTTCGGTGCGCTGCAGGGTAGCGGGCTTGCGCTGCGGCGCGTGCTGCGCTGCAACCCACTGCATCCGGGCGGCCTCGACCTGCCGCCCAATCGGCAGGAGCATGCCCCGCTCGCCATGACCACTGCGTGCTCGCACGCCCACGCGGCCGGCGCTTGCGCGGCCCCGTCTTCGCTTCCCTCTGGAAGCACGCGTCCACAATCATGAAGAGAAACAACCTCTGGTTCTACGCAGTCGTGATCGGCCTGGCGCTCGCGCTGCCACGCATCCTCCATCTCAAGCAGCCGGCGCCGAAGGCGGGCGCTGCGCGAACGCAGGTGGCGCAAGCGGGTGCACCGCTCGTCGCTCCTGAAGTGGCAGGCGTTGCGGCTGTTGCGCTTCTGCGCGCCGGTGCGAACACCGAGCCCGAGCGCTTCGGAACGCTCAGCACCGATCGCTTCAGCGCGCGCGTGTCGAGCCGCAATGGCGGCCTGCAGAGCTTCCAGCTCAAAGACGCGCGCTTCCAGACCGCTGGCAAGCCCATCGACATCGTCACCACGAGCCGTCCCGAGTACTACCCGCTGTCAGCGCGCTTGGAAGGCGCCGCGTTCGACACCGCCGGGGGTTGGCAGCTGGAGCAGCTTTCCGACACCGTCGTGCGCTTGCACGCCGACGCCGACGGCCTGGCCGTGGAGCGCAAGCTCGAAGCCGGCAAGGGGCCCTACCAGGTCTGGGTCACCACCACCATCGCCAACCGCGGCAGCGCGGCGCGCAAGCTCAAGCTCTCGGAGCTCACCTACCACTACGTCGCGCGCGCCGCCGAGAGCGGCAGCTTGGCGTTCTTGCCGGCGCGCTCCAGCGCCATCAGCAGCGGCCTGTGCCACCACGGCGAAGACTTCGAGCGCATCGATCGCAAGAAGCTCGACGAGCCCAAGCACTGGGCGGGCTCGGTGCGCTTCGCCGGCATCGACAACGTCTACTTCCTCAACGCCATCGTGGCTGCTGACGAAAGCGCGCGCGCTTGTGCGCTCGAGGGTTCCGATCGCGGGCTCGACAAAGACGGCAAGGCGCTCGGCACACTCTTCGCGGCGAGCCTCACGCACGCCGACATCGTGCTCGGCCCCGGCCAGGCGCGCACCGTGCGCGTGCTCGCGTACCTCGGGCCCAAGACGCCCGCGGAGCTGGCGCATGTCGGCCACTCGCTGCGCGAGGCCATCAACAGCGGCTTCTTCACCTCGGTCGCCGACGTGCTCACGCTGCTCCTGCAGATCATCCACAACGGCGTGGGCAACTGGGGCCTGGCCATCATCCTGCTGACCTTCTTCGTGAAGCTCGTGCTCTATCCGCTCACGCACAAGCAGATGGAGTCCATGGCCAAGATGAAGGAGCTCAAGCCGGAGATGGACCGGATCAACGAGCTCTACGCCGACGACCGCGAGAAGAAGGGCGCCGCGGTCATGGAGCTGTACCGCAAGAAGGGCGTGAACCCCATGGCGGGCTGCTTCCCGGTGGTGCTGCAGCTACCGATCTGGTTCTCGCTCTACGCGTCGCTGTCGTCGAACATCCAGCTTTTCCACGCGCCGTTCGCGCTCTGGTGGCAGGATTTGTCGTCGCCGGACCCGTACTTCGTGCTGCCGCTGTGCCTGGGCGTGCTGATGTTCTTCCAGCAGAAGCTGGCCCCGCCCACCGGCGCCGACCCGGTGCAGGCCAAGATGATGCTCTACATGATGCCGACCATGATCACGAGCTTCATGCTTTTCTTGCCGGCCGGTTTGTGTTTATACATGTTCACCAACTCCGCGCTGAGCATCGTGCAGCAGCGCGTCATCGAAGCCCGCCTGAAGCAGACCGTAAGCGCGACCGCCTCAACTTCCCCCTCCAAGGCCGCGTCACCCGGCGATACCGACTCCGACACGAACGCACAGGGCGCTTCGAACTCCAACCCCGCTTCACAGAGGTTGCGCCGTGGCCGAAAATAGAAAACCACCCGAGCTGGATGGTGCGCTGATTCTCGATACCGAGGAGCACGACGACGCGCCTTCTTCCTACGACGACGAAGGCCTGTCTGGAGACGACGAAAACTTCGTCGTCGAAGGTCTACGCCAGAGCTCTCCGCGGCGCGAGCCACTGAGCCCCGACGAGCTGCACGAGGACGGCAAGGCCGAGCTCTCGTCCGAGATGCTGGTCGAGATCTTGAAGCGCATGAGCCTGAACGCCACCGTCCAGATCCGCGAGGACAGCGACGAGGTCGTGCTCGACGTCGGTGGCGAAGACGCCGGTCGCGTCATCGGCAAGAAGGGTCAGACCCTGGATGCGCTCCAGTTCCTGATCAACAAGATCGTCAATCGCTTCCCCGAGAGCCGCCGGCACATCGTCATCGACTCGGGCGACTACCGCTTGCGTCGCGAGAACGGCCTCGTGTCCATGGCGCGTCGCGAAGCCAAGCGTGCGGTGCAACAGAGCCGCATCATCACGCTCGAGCCGATGTCGCCGCGCGACCGCCGCGTCATCCACCTTTCGCTCGCCAAGTTCCCCGGCGTGAGCACGCGCTCCGACGGCCAAGGCAACGACCGCCGCGTGCGCATCATCCCTGCGCGTCAGGCCCGCTCGGAGCGTCAGCCGCGCCGCGAGCGTCCGCCGCAGTGAGGGTTCGGCGGGCTCGCAGCGAACGTTGAGGTGAGCTGACGCCGTGGGGCGAGAGGTTGCTGTGCTCGGCGGGTGCGGGCCCCTCCCGGACTCGGGCGCGACGGCATAGGGTTCGCTGCGCTGCTGACACCAGGATGCAATCGACCGTTGCAGCTGCTCGGTGCGCCCTCGAACACAGGACCCTCCCGCACCCGCCTGCGCGCAGCAACCTCCCGCCCCACGGCTCACCTCAGCGTTCGCTC
>JADGRE010000234.1 GCA_017881185.1 Pseudomonadota bacterium
TGCGGATCGCCCACCTGCACCATGAAGCCCGGGATCACGCGGTGGAACCGCACGCCGTCGTACATGGGCGTGTTCACGCTCTTGCCGGACTTGGGGTCCTGCCACGCCATGCTGCCCGTCGCGAGGCCGACGAAGCTGGCGACCGTCTTGGGCGCGCGCTTCTCTTCGAGCGCGATGACGAGAACACCTTGGGTCGTGTGCAGGCGCGCGTAGAGCTGGCCCTGACCGGGAACGTTGATCGCAGGAAACACTGGGTCCGCCATGCTGGCCTCCTAAGAACGGGTGCGACGATTGCAGCCCGCGTAGTAACACGAACGGTTCATGGGGTGCACGTATGTGTGTCGTGCGGTTGTGCTGAACGTAGACTTTGGCGAACGGCGCAGCGGGGTTGGCTGGGTGGGTGGGCGGGGACGATCCGCTTGCAGAGCTGATCATTCATCACATCGCAAGCTGTCGGGGCGCTTGGGGTCGGCAGGTCGCTCCCGGGCTCGCGAGAGTGTCCTCGGCACTACCGCCGCAGCTTCGCAAGCAGCGCATCGCGCCTGCGAAAGCGAGCCCGAGAGCGACCTGCCGACCCCAAGCGCTTCAACGTCGTGGATGAGTGAGCAGACGGCGCGACTCGTCGCTGCAAGTCTTGTCGGCTGACGACGACACGGTTGCTCGCTGCGACTTGCTGCCGATGAGTCAGGTGACACTGGCGCCAGCATTGCTACTGGAGCGTGTTGGGAGGGCGGGTCGCTCTCGGGCTCGCTTTCGCAGGCCCGGGAGGTTTCAGTGCGCGCGGCCGATGTGCCGAGGACACTCTCGCGAGCCCGGGAGTGACCCGCCCTCCCAACACGCCCCGGCAGGTTGTGATGAATGCTCAGTCTTGCAAGCGGATCGTCCCCCGCACGACCCACCGTCCCCCAGCGCCCCGTTCGCCATCAACCGCTCTGTACCGAATGCGCGCCGAGCTCGCGCAGATGTTACGCTCGCCGCTACGCTGCATGGACGCAATCGTGGTCGACGGCCTGGTGAAGGACTATGGCGGTGGGCGTCACGCACGGCGTGCGCTCCAAGGCGTGAGCTTGCGCGTTGCCGCGGGTGGTGCGTTCGGCTTGATAGGCCCCAATGGTGCAGGCAAAACCACCTTGCTCAAGGCCATGCTCGGCGTGGTGCGTCCGACCGCGGGTCGCATCCAAGTGCTGGGTGGCTCGCCCGACGATCTGGGTGTGCGCAAGCGCATCGGCTATTTGCCCGAGCGTTTGCAGCTGCCCGCAGCGTGGACGGCACTCGGCTTTCTCCAGAGCGTCGCGCGTCTCAAGCAGGTGCCGCCGAGCGCAGCGGAGCAGCAGCTGGAACGCGTGGGTCTGTCGACCGAGCGCGCCACGCGCATCGCTAGCTTCAGCAAGGGTATGCGTCAGCGCCTGGGCCTCGCGGCAGCGCTGCTCGGCGCGCCCGAGTTGCTGGTGCTCGACGAACCGACCGACGGTATCGACCCCAAAGGGCGGGCCGATGTGCGTGCGATTCTCGCGCAGGAACAGGCGCGAGGCGCCACGCTCTTCCTCAACTCTCACTTGCTGTCCGAGACGGAACGCAGCTGCGACCAGGTCGGCATCCTCGTCAGTGGCCGCATCGTGCGCAGCGGCGCCATGCTCGAGCTCTGCGCCAAGCCGTCTCGTTGGCGCGTGCGCTTCGAGCCAGGCACCGACAGCGCGCGCCTCTCGCGCCTGGGCTTTTCACCGACCGCGAGCGCGGACTGTTTCAGTTGCGCCGACTGCGACGTCGCGCAGCTCAACGAGCGGCTCGCGCAAGCGAGAGAGCAGGGCGCTTTGGTACGCGAGCTCTCACCCGAGATGCGCGACCTCGAGGCGCTGTTGCTGGAGCTGATGGAGCCCGGCGATGCGTAGCACGCTGTGCGTCGCGGGTGATTTGTTGCGCGAAGCGCTGCATCGGCGCTTTCTGCTGGCGCTCTTGCTGGCCATCACGCTCGTCGCGGGCGTGCTCGGCTGGACCTTGCAGCTCGAGGTCATCGATGGCGTGCTCGCAGGCACGCGCTTGTTCGGCAGCGCGCTCAGCCACGACCTCACCGCGACCGATCTCGCCATGCGTCCGGTGTACTCTGCAGCTGCGTTGTTCCTCTACGTCCTGGGCTCCTTGTTCGGCGTGCTGGTGTGCTCGGACTTCGCGCCCGAGCTCTTCGCGGTCGGCCGCATCGAGCAGCTGCTTGCGCTGCCACTGCGTCGCTCGCAGCTGGTGGTCGGCACGTACCTCGGCGTCATGGCACTCGCGCTCGCCTGCGCACTCTATGCCGGCCTCTTGTTCACGCTGCTGTTCGGCTGGAAGTCCGGCGTGTGGTCGTGGTGCATCCTGGCCGGCGGGCTTGCGGGCTGTCTGGCGTTCAGCGCGCTCTACGCCGCGATGCTGCTGTGCGCGGTCTTCGTGCGCAGCGCGGCACTGTCGGCTGTGGTGGGCGTGGTCCTACTGGTGGTCGGCTTAGGCGTCGCACGCCCCGACTTCGCTGCGGTGTTCGAGGTCGGCACGGTGCGCAACTTGTTCATCGCAGCCGTGTCGTTCGTGCCACGCTTCTGGTTGCTCGGCAGGCTCGGCCCCGTCGCAGGCGGCTTCGAGCCGCTGTCGACCGAGATCGTGCGCGCGGCAGCCGCGACGCTCATCTTCGCGGGCTCGTGCGTTATGCTGGCGATCTGGCGAGTGGAAAGGCGGGACTATTGAAGAGCAGTCATCTGTGGCTCGGCCTGGCGGTGTTGGCGCTGGGGGCGGCGGCGTGGTTGATGCCGAGCGCCGATCCTGCGGCGCCGCGTAGCGGCGAAGCTGCGGGCGCGCCGCCCGTCAAGTTCCCCGACCACGCGGCAGCCGCCGAACAAGCGAGCATGCGTGCACGCCGTACCTTGCCACCGCAGGCGACAGCGCCCAGCAACGGCAAGCCTGCCGCAGACAACGACGTGGTGGGGTTGGCCAAGCGCGACCCAATGCTCGTGGCGTTGGCTCCCGACAGCGAGCTGCTGGTGTTCGAAGCCTCAGCGTTCCTCAAGCGCCCCGTGGGGCAGATGATGGGCGCGTGCCTGCGTGCCACCGAGATCTGGCCGGGCTTCAGCGCTTCCGGGCTCGACCTCGATCGAGTCGAGCGCGTGGGCGTCGGCAATCCGTGGGCGGTTGAACGCCTGGTGGTCATCGCCGGCGATGTCTCGCACATGGATCCTCTCACCATGTACCGCGTGGGTACGGCTGTGCCGTACGGCGCCCACTCGCGCATCTACCCGCCGCTCAAGCCCGACGAGGCGCTGACCAACAAGTGGTCATCGCCGTTCGTCGGCATCTGGAACAACACGCTGCTCTTGGCGAGCGCCTCGCGTCACGACCTCGAGGCCGCGATCGATCGCCTCGACGGCCGCGTGCCCAGCGCGCCAGCGTTTCCTCCCGAAGAAGCGTACAGCGAGCTCTACGGCAGGATCAGCGCGCGCGGCGCAGCGGAGGCCTTCTCACAGCAAGCCACGCTCACCGACCAGCTGCGCAACTCCGACCTGCGCGCACACTTCCACGTCAACGCACACGACGACCTCGCAGTCGTGGTCGACGCACACGGTGCAGACGCCGAAGCCCAGAGCTTCGCGCGCACCCTGGCCGCTGCGTTCGCAGCGCGCCGCGTCGAAGCCGCCACCATCGGTGACAAGCGGCTCTTGCGCTTGCTCGATCAGTACTCGGTCACGCCGGCGGCCCAAGGCTTCCGGCTCAAGGCCGCGTTCCCGGAATCGTTCCTGCACGACATCCTCGCGGACTGTGCTCGCGCCGTGACCGGTGCCGCTGGCAGCGGCGCACACTGAACGCGATCGAGTCTCTGTGCGCGCGCGGGGTCCGGGCTCGCAATCTTTTGCGCTGTCTGCAACTCGATGCAGACACGTTGCATGACGACAGGCTCCTGACGCCGCGACAACGCAGCGAAATCCCCTGGGTACGCCTATTGCAACTTCGACCTCCGCCGGGATCTCGCGTCTCATGTCGGGGACTGTGGTGCACCAATCCACATTGAGGATCTACGGCCGCAATGGGATAGTTACGGTCGGTCGAGTATGGCCGCCCTTTCGAGGAGTCGGATGCGCCGGTTAGGCCTCGTCTACTACTGCCTGGGTGCCGTCGCGCTGGCCGCCTGCTCCGAGTACCCATCCTCGAGCCATGGGTTCGATGCGGGTGCGTCCTGTATCGACCACGATCACGACGGCTTCGGCAAGAACTGCGAAAAGGGCTTCGACTGCAACGACAACGACCCAAAGTCCACGAGCGAGTGCCGCAGCTGCGCACGCCCCGAGCTCGGTTGTTCGTGCAAGCCCAGTAGCGATCCGGTCTCGTGCTTCCTCGCCGACAAGAAGCTCGACGACGGCGACATCATGTGCAGCGAGGGCACGCGTTATTGCCGTGCCGGCGTGTGGAGCGGTTGCGAACAAGTGCGCGTCTATACCGTCGCGCCCAAGCGCCCGTCGCAGTTGGTCATCGATCCGAACGCGGGTGCCAAGACTTGTAGCCAGTGCGACCTGCGTTGCTTCAAGGTCACCGACAACCTGCTCGCTGACGGCGGCGTCAACGACGGCAGTGTCACCTTCGGCGACGGCGGCGGGCTCACGCTCTTGCCGGTCGATGGTGGCCTCGGTGCTGCCGACGCCAGCATGGACGGCGGCACCGACTGCGTCAGCTCAGGCAAGTGCTGCAGCGACTGGACCGCCTGCTGCACCACGCTCGCCGGCGTGGTGTCGCTCCAGATGGCGTGCAACACCGACCGCACCAACATCATCAGTCAGCCGATCCCGGCGGTGTATCCCGACGTCGCCGCGCGCGAGACCGCCTGCAAGACCTACACGCAGACCTACTGTCCGTCGGCCACCGTGACCGGCCCGCTCTCGGGCTGCAGCTACGGCCAGAGCGACGCGGGCATCGATTGCAACGGCATTCCGAACGCCGTCGACTGCACCGCCACGCCCAAGCCCACGGGTTGTCCCGCCACGCCGCCGGTGACGACGAGCACCAACCCCACCATCTTCCACGTGCTCGACATCGGGCAGAGCGCGCAGAACACGATCAACGTTCCGTTCCATCTGCGCAACGCCGACGTCTACTTCCTGATGGACACGGCGCAGACGATGGCCAACGTCCGCGGGAACCTGCTCAGCTCGCTTACCATCAACGACTACGCCGAGTGCTCGCTGCTGGCGAACTGCTGCACGGGCAACCCCGCGCTCACCCCTACGCAGGTCAACGACTGCCTGTACGGCGTAGGCAAGACCTCCGTGCAAGCCACGCCGGCGGGCGCGCTGGAAGCGGCGGGCACGCACGTCGAATCGACGCACCAGAACCTCTGTTACAACATGCAGCCGACCTACTGCTCCGGCGGTCTGCGTCCGCATTGCGTCGACAACGACTTCGACGGGCAGCCCGACGACTTCCTCAAGACGCAGGGCGTCATCGGCGCCGTCAGCTGCCTCGTGGGCAGCGCCTGGTTCGGCGGCGGCTCGTTCCGCGACCTGCCCATCGCCTCGCTCAGCGTCAACAGCGGCAGCTCCGGCTCCACCTTCCTCTCGCGCAACGCGGACGAGTGGGTGTTCCGCAACTACGCCGACATGTTGCCATCGTCGAACAAGGTCTGCGTCGACGGCCGCACCTGCGTGCTCGACGCCGACTGCAACAGTGTCGTGGGCACCGACCACCGTTGTCGCACGCGCATCGCCGACGCCTTCAGCTACACGACCACCAACGCGACGACCAACCAGTACGAAGGCAACATGATGGCCCTGTGGTCGATTGCGACCGGCAAGGGCATGTACTTCGGCATCAACCGGCCTGCCGTGCCCGAGCGCTACACCGGCGCTGGTATCGCGCCGGTGGGCTGCGGCAACGACACCTTCGGCTTCCCGTGTTTCCGCAACACCGCGATGCCGTTGGTCGTGCTCATCACCAACAGCCCGATGCACAACGGCCCGGCCGACGACCCCAGCTCGGGCACGCAGCCGAATGATCTGCTGTGCCCACAGGCGCAGACCGGCCAGGCCGGCACCAAGACCTGGGGTTGGTTCCAGCCCGCGCAGCACACGGTGCGCTGCCCGTACGACTTCGACCCGAGCTCGGTGTCGACCACCTGGAAGGGCAACACGCAAGGCGTGCCGCCCGACACCTCCGCGAGCGACCTCACCAAGGACGGCCGCGGCATCTCCCACTACACGCCGGCGGGCGCCGAGGCGTTCAACACCGCGGTGAATCTCGGCGACCTGCGCCCCGCGGGCTCCACCACCGGCAACTACTATTCGTACTCCGGCGACTCGCGCTACATGCGCGCCGACTACCCGGTCACGCTGTTCGGCTCGCAAACCGCGCCAGTTTGCTACGCGTCGTACGACTCCGCTCCCGCCGCCACCAAGGGCACGCCGGTCAAGCTCGTCACGAGCGCCGCGTTTCCCAACGGCGGTCCCGACGTCGTCTACAAGTTCACGGTCGGTCAGAAGAGCGACATCAACATCCACCTCACCAAGGACGATGGCTGCGGTCCGGCCGACGCGTACTGCACGGCGAACAACAAGACCGTGCTCAACTTCTGGTCACAGCTGTGGGCCTGGCTCAAGGCGTTCTTGTGCTGGCTGCTCAGCCTCTTCGGCATCTCGTGCGCGCCGCCGGTGCCGCCCAATCCGTTCTTGCAAGGCGGCAAGGCACCCACGCCGGCTACCGAGTTCCAGGCCGTCATCGCGCTGTTCCGCGGCGTGCCCAGCTTGGTCGTGACGCCGGTCGACGTGAAAGACGCGACCGTGGTCGGTATTCCATCTGGCCCCGACAGCACCTATCTCACGTACACCGGCACCACGGCGGGCGCGATGTCGGCCTCGGGCTTGCTCGGCGGCATCAGCGGCTGCGGTGCCGACGGCGCCACGAACCAAGTCGCCTACACCTTCCACACCCAGGGTGCTGCGCACATCATCATCGACTCGTCGCAGTCGAGCTACCCCACGGCGATTTCGCTGCACAAGGGCGCGCTCAGCGGGCTGCCCAGCAATCCCGTCGCGGCGGCCATTCCGAACAACAACGACACCTTCGGCACTGCGGCCGTCGTACCCGCAGCTGCAACGCCCATCGACGGCCAGTACATCGAGCGGGTAGCCAACTCGTCGGCGCTGTTGGCCGACTACACGCAGACCTACACCTTCACGACCACGGGCGTGCGCACGATCGCTTCGACCGACATCACCAACGTCCAGGACGTGAGCCACATGTTCGTGGGCATGGCGCTCACCGACTCCACCGGCTGGGGCGGCACACCCACCGTGGTCAGTGCGATTCGTGGCAACACCGTCAGCATGTCCACGGCGTGGGCGGGCGCGATGTCCGACACCCTGGGAACGCCGGGTACGTTGAGCTTCGTCGACAGCTTGGTGGGCTGCAACGTGAACCCGGCCTCGACCGACACGGTCTTCAAGTTCGACGTGGCGAAGGCCACCAAGGTTCGCATCGACACGGAAGGCTCCAGCTTCCCCACGGTGATCTCGCTGCACAGCGACGTGCCGCCGGCGCCGCTGGTAACGGCCGATGTCGGCATGGCAGCGCACGCCGACGCGCAGAACGCGTACCCCATCGGCAACGTCAGCAACGCCGCGTACAAGATCACCAACACCACCGCGAGCGGCGCCACGGTCAACAGCTACGGTGGCATCGGATGTGGCGCGTCGGACGCTGCGCCCGACCAAACCCTCAGCTTCACGCTCAGCAAGCCCACCAACATCAACGTGAACGCGACCGGTGGCTGGGGCCCCATCGTGGCGCTCTACGGCTCGCAGCCAGGCAAGGCCACGCCGCTGAACATCGGCGTGTTCAACAACGACTCCACGCCCTTCGACCTGGGCGACGTGTACACGCAGCTGGACACCACCGTCAGCGGCTC
>JADGRE010000235.1 GCA_017881185.1 Pseudomonadota bacterium
AAGGCTACGAGCAGCTGCGCAAGGAGGCGACCGAGGGTCGCACCGAGCTGGTGCCTGGCCTGGGCCGAGAGGCCACGACGTTCTACGACTACGTGATCCAGCTTGCGTTCGAAGGCGCTGCCGTGCCTGCCGACGCGCACGAGCCGCTGAAGAAACTCATGACGCGGATCGTGGAGCTACTGCAGGAAACGATCGACGTGCTGGATCTTTGGAAGAAGCCGGTCGAAGTAAAGAAGCTGCGCGGCAACATAGACACCGAGCTCCTGCTTGCTGGTATTCCGGCGCTCAGCGCGAAGCACGAGCGCATCGCGGTCGAGCTGGTGAAGCTCGCCGAGAAGCGGCACGAGGAGCTGATCAAGTGACCGAGCAAGGAGACAAGCGCATTGCGTTCGAGGTGATCCGCAGCCCGCGCTCGACCGCGGACATCATCATCGAGCGCGACGGCAGCGTGGTCGTGCGCGCGCCCGCGTGGGCCGACGACGCGCAGGTCGACGACCTGGTCAAGTCCAAGCACTACTGGATCTATCAGAGTCTGGCCGAGTGGCGCGACTTGAACGCCACGCGCGTGCTGCGCGAGTACAAGAACGGCGAAGGGTTCTTGTACCTGGGGCGTGCGCACCGGCTGCTGCTGGTAGCCGAGCAGGACGAGCCGCTTCAACTCAAGAACGGACGCTTCACGCTGCGTCGCGAGCTGGTCGAGCACGGAGATGTTGCTGCCGCCAAGCTTGCGTTCCGCGATTTCTACGTAGCGCACGGCCGTGACCGGCTCGCTGCCCGCGTCGGCTACTACGCGCCGAAGGTCGGCGTGACGGCCACGTCGATCGACGTTCGCGATCTCGGAAACCGCTGGGCCTCGTGCTCGACGTCGGGCGACATCGCGTTTCACTGGAAGTGCATGATGGCCCCGCAGACCATCATCGACTACGTGGTGGTCCACGAGCTTTGCCACTTTCACCACGCCGATCACAGCGACGCGTTCTGGAACGAGGTCGACAAAGTCATGCCTCGGTACCGCGAGCGCAAAGAGTGGCTGCGCGTGAACGGCGCGGGCTTGGATGTGTGAGGCATAGTTACACCGGGCCGGTGGGTGAAGGATCCTGAGCGGGTGCTCAACGCTCGCCAGCTGAGCGCATCATGGAAGCTCGGGCGCATACGCCGAAGCTCACGAAGGCGGTCAAGGGCAGGGTGATCGCCGTGTCGCCATTACCGCCGAGCGGCAGGGCCAGCGCGCCCGCGCTGAGCTCGAGCCACACGCCTTCCAAAAGACGCCCTTGCAGGATCGCCGATGCCCGCAGGCTCAAGCCGTCCGTCAGGGCGTGCGCGTCATCGAACCACAGGTTCGCGTAGCCAGCTCCAAGCTGCGCGCGCAGCTCGAGCCACTCCAAGAGCTGCAGCCGCCGGGCAGCGCTCGCCGTGAGCTGACTCAGTCGCGTATCGCTGAGGCTCTGGCTGCGACTGCTGCGCCGCAAGGTCATGAGCTCGGCGCCCAGTGACCAGCCTTGCCATACGAGCACGCGCACTGCCAGCTCGTTGCCGACACCGGCGCCGGCAGCAAGCTGTTGGTCGGAGACCGCAACGTGGTAAGCGCCCGGCAGCAAGATCCAGCTGTCGAGCTTGAGCTCGGCCAAATCGAAGACCTGCTTGGCAGCGCTGCTGCTGGCGGCAAGAGGCGCGTCACTCGACGCCTGCCGCGGTGACGCTTGCACGCGAGGCGCGAGCGCGACGCAGAGGCCGAAGCTCAAGCTCAGGACTGCGGGCACGCGGCGACCGATCGACGCCTTCATGGCGCGAGCTTAGCTAGCGTTGCACGCGAAGAGTAGCCTCAGCCCCAGCTTCTTCGTTTGCGAATACCTCGCGTCACCCGGGATCGAGCACGCGGCGATCCAGCGTCACTGACACCGGGCAGTGGTCCGACCCCATCACCTCGTGCTCGATGCGCGCATCCAGCAAGAAGCGCGCGGCACCCGGCGATGCCAACACGTAGTCGATTCTCCAGCCGACGTTGCGCTCGCGTGCGCCCATGCGCTGACTCCACCAGCTGTAATGCCCCGGCCCCGGATGAAGGTGCCGAAAGGTGTCCACCCAGCCGGCTTCCAGCCAGCGGCCAAGCTCGGCGCGCTCGTTCGACAGAAACCCGCTGGTCTTGGCGTTCTGCTTGGGGCGTGCCAGATCGATCTCCGCGTGGGCGGTGTTGAAGTCGCCCAACACCACGATCGGCTCACCGCGTTCGAACGCGGGCTGCAGCAGCTGGAACAGGTGCTTGTAGAAACGCAGCTTGAAGGGAACGCGCGAGTTGTCGCGCTCCTTGCCGTTACCGTTGGGGAAGTAGCCGTTGACTACGCGCAGCCTGCCCCAGCGCGCCATGAGCACGCGCGCTTCGGCGTCGAAGGCGCGCTGCTGCAGGCTGCTCTGCAGCTCGGCCGGCGGCAGCCTCGCGTACAGGCCCACGCCGCTGTAACCTTTGCGCTGCGCGGCCACGAAGCTGGTGTGCCAACCTTCGGGCGCACGCAGCTCGTCGGGCAAGGCTTCAAGCGGAGCACGCACCTCTTGTACGCCCACGATCTCGGCAGGCGTGGCCGCAAGCCACTGCAGAAAGCCTTTGTTCGCCGCTGCGCGCAGCCCGTTGACGTTCCACGAGGCGATGCCGAGTGACTTCGGGGCAGGCGAGTGCGTCATGCGGCCGCAGAGCATAGCGCATCCGCGCGCCGACGCAGCGTCAGTGCCACAGGCCGATGCCCACGCCCAAGCTGTTGTAGAGCGAGGCCACGTCGCCGTACGCGCTCACGCGCAGGTTGAACTCATCGAGCAGACCGAAGACGTCCCAAGCGAACAGCCGAAGATCGATGGCGACCGTGGCGTGGGCGCGGTAGCCGACACCTGCGAAGCGGCTCGGTTCCAGGTAGGAACCCACGCGCATGATCAAGCGCCCCGGGATCGGCTCGCCTTCGGCTCCGAAACGCACGCCCAACGTCATGTAGCGGCCCGAGGTCTGGCGCTGCGCTGCGAGGAACGACTCGAGGCCGATGCCATTGCTCGTCATGCCGAGCAGGATGGCTTCCGTGGACAGCAGCAGGTAACGGCGCGACAAGCGTTTGACCTCGTCCTCGCGGAATGCTTCGTCGGCGTTGATGGCGCGCGCGAGCTCCTGGTCCTCGAGCCAACGCGAGCGTGATTCCTCGACCCACCAATCGACGTCGCGCGGGTGCTCGCCTGGCTCGATTGCAGCCGCGGCGGCGGCCTGCCGTGCGGCGGCTTCGGTCGCGACCACCGGCGCATCGGTGTCGGCGGCGCTACGCATGTGCGCGGCCTGGGACTCTCGTTCCAGCTGCTCTCGCTCGCGCCCTGCGCGGCGCGCCAGCATGTCGTTCTTCAGACGCCGCGCTGCCTGGTGCGGGTCGACGAAGCGCCGGTTCAGCGGGCGCACGCCGAGCTGATACGCCATACCGAGCTGCACCTCCGCGGGTAGCACCAGCTCCTTGGGCAAGGTGAGCCCGGCCGCCACCAGCTGACTGCTGGCAGGCTCGGCGTGCACCGCCAAACGCGCAGACAAACCGATGCGGTAGGGCCGGTCCGCCAAGCCCAAGATCGCGCCTGCCTCGGGGCCGGTACCCGCGAAGTCGACGAGCGTGGAACCACTGTGATCGACGATGGTGAGCGCCGCAGTACGCGCTGCCAGGCCGATGACCAACTGACCGTCCAGGAGGGCATAGCCCACTCCGTAGTTGCCCACGGCCAGCTGCAGCTGCGCGCCCTGACCGAGGTTGTAGTACTGCAAGCGCAGCAAGCCACCGACGCCGAACGCGCCGAAGCCCAGCCGCCCACCCAGCGTGAGGAAGGTGTTGTTCGAGGCCGCGCCGATCTGCCCGTTGTGATCGAAGTCCGTGCTGCGAAAGGCGCCGGCGCTGTAGTCGAAGGCCAGGTCCCACTCGAACCAGTTGAGGGCCCACAGGTTGCGCGTCGCATACGAGGCGGGGTTCCAGGCTGCACCGTCGGCGCCGACCGCAAGCGCGGTGTACGCGCCGCCGAGCCCCACGATGCGACCCGAGCCGATGACCGGCCCCGTGACGAAGTCGAGCGCCTCGCTGCCGTTGAGGCCAGGGTTCTTGGCCTGAGCCTGCACGCCACCGGCGAGCAAGCCGCACGCCACCGTCAGCAGCAGCAACGCCAGCGCGCGCGACCCCGCGCGACTAGACCCGTGGAAGTTCTGCGGCATGGCGTGCGTGGGCGATGCGCCGTTCGAGGGCCTCGGGGTCTTCGGCGGCGAGCAGTCGAGCGGCGTCGTGGGCGGCAGCAGGCTGCGCGCGATGGCGCAGGCGCGCAGCCAGCGAACGCTCGGCCGCCGCGCGCAGCGTGACAGCAAACCCGGCGTCTGCTTGCGCGCGCCGCACGAGCCCATCGTGCGCCAGCAGCAGTTGGTCCACGCTGGAGCACACCAGGAGGTTGTCGCAACCTGCCGCGATGGCGGCGCAGGCGGCCTCTGCAAGACCGTGATGATCGCTGATGGCTTTCATCTCGAGGTCGTCACTCACCACAACGCCGGCAAAACCGAGCTTCTCGCGCAACAGGCCGTGGATGACTGCGCGCGACAGCGTCGCGGGCACGCCCGCGTCGAGCGCATCGAACACCACGTGGGCAGTCATGATGCACGGCAAGCGTTGCGCGAGCGCCGCAAAGGGCAAGAGCTCCACGCGCTCCAGGCGCTCGAGCGCGTGCCCGAGGCGTGGCAGCTGGAAATGGCTGTCGAGCGCGGTATCGCCGTGCCCGGGGAAGTGCTTGCCGCAGGCCGCGATGCCGGCTCGCGCCAGCCCTGCCGCGAAGGCCGCGCCGTGCGCAATCACGCGCTCGGGCGTGCGGCCGAAGCTGCGGTCCCCGATGACGGGGTTGGCTGGGTTGGTGTCCACGTCGAGCACGGGCGCGAAGTTCAAGTTGAAGCCCAGCACGCGCAGCTGGCGCCCGAGCAGCGCCGCGCAATCGCCCGTGAGCGCGGGGTCATCGAGATCGCCCAACACACGCATCGGCGGCAAGCGCAGCACCGGAGCACCCAGACGCGCGACGCGCCCGCCCTCCTGATCGACCCCGAGCCACGCCGGAAGATCTTCCGGCACGGCCGCATGCAGCCGCGCCGCCAGGCCCGCGACCTCCCCCGGCTCGCCCAGGTTGCGCCGAAACAGGATGAACCCCCCGAGTGAGCCCGCCGCCGCCATGCGCAGCAGCTCCGGGGGCGGCTCGCCCGCGCCGAAGCCCGCAATCAGCACCTGCCCCGCACACAGGTTCGTGGTTAGATTGGGCATGCCGGTCCGCCTTCCGCTCGCAGTGCCGATTGCAGTGTGGGCTCCATCTTGGTAATGGTTCGCACGCGCCTGTCCAGTATCGCGGGCGGGTTGCTCTGTTCTGGCGCACGGCTAGGACCTGCCCACCCGGCTCCGAGAAGGTAGGCCATAATGGCTCCCACTCAGGCAGCCTGACTCGATACCCGCGGCGCGCTTCACACGAGCACGCCCCGCCTTCATGGAATCCCCTTCAAGAGACTTTGACACGCTGCGCGGGCAGGACGATGCGTCCAATTCTGCAATCGCGTCCGCCAGCCCGCCGCAGCCCGAAGTCTATCCCGGGTTGATCGCGCCCGAACGGGTGGACGCCGACGCCGTGAAGGTGCTCAAGCGCCTGACGGCCAGCGGCCACGAGGCCTACCTAGTGGGCGGCGGCGTACGCGATCTACTGCTGCAGCGCTCGCCCAAAGACTTCGACATCGCGACCAGCGCGCGACCTGGCGAGGTGCGCCGGCTGTTCCGCAACTGCCGGGTCATCGGCCGGCGCTTCCGGCTGGCACACATTCTGTTCGCGGGCGGCAAGGTCATCGAGGTCGCCACCTTCCGACGCGACCCACGCGACACGCGTGTCGAGGGCGAGGACGAAGCCGAGAACGAGCTCGCTGGCGAGACCGAAGGTCGTGAGTCACAGCTACCCGATCGCAGCGACGACGCCGACCTGCTGATCCGCCAAGACAACACCTTCGGCGACCCGCACGAAGACGCCATCCGCCGCGACTTCACCATCAACGGCCTGTTTTACGACCTCGAGCGCGAAGAGGTCATCGACTACATCGGCGGCGTGCGCGATCTCACAGCCGGCGTGGTGCGCACCATCGGCGAGCCCGACGTGCGCTTCCGCGAAGATCCCATCCGCATCCTGCGCGCGATCAAGTTCAGCGCGCGCCTGGACCTGGGCATCGCACCGGATGTGTACGACGCCATGGTCGACCTGCGCGACGAGCTGGCGCGCTCCGCCCCACCGCGCGTGCTCGAGGAGATTCTGCGCTTGCTCCGCGGCGGTGCGGCGCAGCGTTCGATCTACCTCACCTGGGACGTGGGCGTGCTCGGCGTGGTGCTGCCGGAGCTCTCGGCCTACCTGGAAGATCAAGCGGCCGGCGCCGACATGCTCTGGCATCGCCTCCACGCCATCGACGAGCTCAAGGCCGACGGTCGGCTGCCGAGTGACACGGTCCTCGTCGCGGCCCTGCTCTACGGGCCACTCGAAGAAGCCGTGCATGGCGTGCCCGATCCGCACGCCGCGTTCGAAGAGTTCTTCCAAGACATCACCACGCGCTTGTCGTTGCCGCGCCGCATGCGCGACCGCTTGCGCTTGATCTTCGCGGCGCAACGCCGGCTCGCACGCGGTCACAACACCGGCCTGCACACGCGCGATTTCTACGACGACGCCTGCGATCTCTTCGAGCTACGCCTGCGCGCCGCCGGGCGGCAGCTACCCGAAGGCTTTCGCCAGCACGCCGCCAAGGCTCCGAACCAGAGCACACCCGCTGCGTACGAGCGCCCCGAAGGCGGCGATGGCACTGGTGGTGGCCGACGACGCCGGCGCCCGGCACCACGCCGCTGAACGGCCGCGCCTGCAGTCGATCGCACGGCACGGCACGCGCGCTCAGCCGAGCAGCAAGCGCAGACCTTCTCGCAGCTCCTCGATGTTGAACGGCTTCTGGATGAAGCCGGCCAGGCCCTTGCCCACGAAGCGCGCGATCGCGTCTTGCTCGTTGTAACCGCTCATGAGCAGCACGCGCACGTCCGGGTTGTGCCGACGCAGCTCGCGGAACGCTTCTTCGCCGTCGAGGTGCGGCATGGTGAGATCCATCAACACGCCGATGACCTCGCCCGCATGCTGGCCGTAGGTCTCGATGGCCTCGCGCCCGTCCGCCGCGTGCAGCACGCTGAAGCCGAGTGACTCCAGCATGTGACTGGCCACGGCGCGCACGGTTTCTTCGTCGTCGACCACCAGGATCGTTCCGCGAGCCACTACCGGCCGCTGCCCCGTGTGTTGGCCGCGCGCGGCGGGATCTTCGCTTTCGTCGTACGCGGCAGGCAACAGGAACTTGAAGCTCGAGCCCTTGCCGAGCTCGCTGTAGACCTTGAGCGCGCCGCTGTGCCCGCGCACGATGCCCAGCACCGCAGCCAGACCCAGCCCGCGGCCTGTGAACTTGGTGCTGAAGAAAGGCTCGAAGATGCGCGACTGCGTCTCGGCGGTCATGCCGCCGCCGGTGTCGCTCACCTCGAGAAACACGTAGTCGCCCACCGGGATCTCCGGCGCGAGGAAAGTCTTGTCGAGGTAGTTGCGGTCGGCGCGCACCACGCCGGTGCCGATGGAGATCACGCCGCTGCGATCGCCGATGGCGTCGGAGGCATTGATGACCAGGTTCATGATGACCTGTCGCATCTGCGTGACGTCGGCCACGATGGCGGGCAAGCGCCGGTCGAGGTGGAAGCGCAGCACGGCCTTCTTGCTGACCGACACCTGCAACAGGTGCGTGGTCTCCTCGATGAGCACGTTCAGGTCGGCGCGTTGCAGCACGAAGCGACCCTTGCCGGCGTACGCGAGCATCTGCCGACACAAGTCGG
>JADGRE010000077.1 GCA_017881185.1 Pseudomonadota bacterium
GAGCGTTCGGTGCCCAGTGCGCTGCTCTATGGGCGCGTGGTCGAGCACGTGAACATCGACCCGCAGGAGTTTCAGCTTGTGCTCGCGCGGTTGGGCGGCATGCGCATTCAGTGAGCGCGCGTCACGGTGCGAGCGCGCCGCCGTCCGAGTCGCTGCAGCCGGAGTTGCGCCGGCCGGGCGTGCCCAGCTCCGGGCCGTAGCTCTGCGTGGCGAGACACCACGCGCTCGCATGGTCGTTGCTCGCGGCATCGAGCTGCGCGGGATCGAGCTGCAGGCTCGCGCCCTTCGCGACACTGAAGCCCTGCGCTTTGTCGTAGGCCACGCTGTCGATCTCGATGCCACGACACGCGAGCGCCAGGCGGCCAGCTGTGTTCGCGAGCGAGAACGCTGCGGTGGTGCCTGGCACGAAGCCGGCGTGTAGCGAGCGCGCGATGGTGGCGTATGCGCCCGCGGCAACCACCAGCTCACCCGCCAACATGTGTGGTTTCTGCGCCTGGTCGGCCAGCACGCACTCGCGCAGCGTGAGCTTGGCGCTGCTGGCGTTGTACAGCTCGACCCACTCGCCAGTGGTGTCGCTGGTGCTCGCGGGGTCGATCATCAGCTCGGTGATGACGAGCTCACCCACGCGCGTCGGCGTCTGCGCTGCGGCTGGGTCCGTCGCACCCGACGCGGAAGCTGCGTCACCAGGTAGTAGCGCCGCATCCAGCTCGGGTTGCGCTCCATTGGACGCGCCGAGGCCCGCATCCCAACTCACCACGCCTGCGCTACCGCAGGCTGGACCCACCGGCAAATGGCTGGTGGGCGGTTTGTCCGGGCCCGCATCGAAGCTCGCGTCGAGCGCTGCGTCGGCGTCCGCGAACGCGGCACCCACGTGATGGCGCGGCGAGCCACATGCCGACAGACTCAGACCGACCAACAACAGCGAGAATGCGCGCACCTGAGCCTCCGAAGCGACACTGAGTCGCGAACCTTCGGCAGGCTCATCGGCGGCTGCTGCTAGCGGTTGCGTGCAGCCAACGAAAACGCAGAGCGACAACGGTCTACGAGAACAAGTCGTCCAGGTCTTGCTTGGTGAGGCCCTTCATCGGCGCCTCGGTGTTCAAGACGTTGGTGACGAGATCGCGCTTCTTGGCCGACAGCTGGAGGATCTTCTCTTCGACCGAGTCCTTGGCGATCAAGCGGTAGACCGACACGGTTCTCTTCTGACCGATACGGTGTGCGCGGTCTGTCGCCTGGTCTTCCACCGCGGGGTTCCACCACGGGTCGAAGTGGATGACCGTGTCTGCGCCGGTGAGGTTCAAGCCGGTGCCGCCCGCCTTGAGCGAGATCAGGAACGCGCTCACGCTCTCGTCGTTGTTGAAGTGCTCCACGCGCGCCTGGCGGTCTTTGGTGTCGCCGGTCAACCACTCATACGTGATGCCGTCGGCTTCCAACAAGTCCTTGATGAGCTTCAGCATCTCGACGAACTGCGAGAAGATCAGCACGCGGTGACCACCGGCCACGGCTTCTTGCATGATCTCGCGCAGCGCGCTGAGCTTGCCCGAGAGCTCTTCGTTCCATGGACCATCGAGCTTCATCAGGCGCGGATCACAGGCCACCTGGCGCAAGCGCGTGAGCGCCGCGAGGATCTGGATCTGCGTCTTGGCCACACCCTGCTTCTCGACCTCGGAGAGCACGCTGTCGCGCACCTGCCGCAGGATCTGCCGGTAGAGCTTGTTCTGCTCGTCGGCGAGCGGAACGATGATGTCCTGCTCGATCTTCGGCGGTAGATCTTTGGCCACCTCGGACTTGGTGCGACGCAAGACGAAGCGATGGATCGCCGCGCGCAGCTTCTGCGCCGCGCTCTGATCGCCACGGTCGATGGGCCGCGCGAACTTCTCTTCGAAGCGCGCGAGGTCGCCGAGCAAGCCGGGCGAGACGAAGTCGAAGATCGACCAGATCTCGCTCAGGCGGTTCTCGATGGGCGTGCCGGTGAGCGCCAGCCGCCGCTGACTCTTCAGCTTCTTCGCCGCGCGCGCCGTGGCGCTGAGCGGGTTCTTGATGTGCTGCGCTTCGTCGAGAATGACGTAATGGAAGTTGAGGTTGCTCAGGAACTCTTCGTCGCGACGCATCAGCGCGTAGCTGGTGATGAGAATGTCTGCGTCGCCGAGCTGATCGCTCATCGCGTGACGATCGGGCCCGTGCCACACGACAGCCTTGAGCGACGGGCCGAACTTCTCCACCTCGAGCTGCCAGTTGGGCACGACCGAGGTCGGCGCGATGACCAAGTGCAAGAGCTTCTCGTCTTTGTGCTTGCCCTTGAGCCATAGCAGCATGGCGATGGTTTGCACGGTTTTGCCGAGGCCCATGTCGTCGGCGAGAATGCCGCCGGCCGCCAGCTCGTGCAGGAACACGAGCCACGAAAACCCTTCCCGCTGGTACGGGCGCAGATTGGCCTTGAGCGAGCGCGGCTTCGCGATGACTTCGATCTGCGAGACATCGCCGAGTTGCTCGAAGAGCTTCTTCGCTGCAGGCGACACCGTGGTCTTGCCCACCAGCTCGAGCAGGTCTTGTACGCGGCCCGCTTGTGAGAGCGAGAGCTTGTCGCGTGAGCCGCTGGTCGCGTAGATCTCCGCCATGCGCGACAGGATCTCGCGCACTTGTTCGGTCTTCACCGGCGCGTAGGTTCCGTCGGCCAGGCGCACCAGGCGGCGGCCGCTTTCCAGGCACTGACGCAGCTCGTCTTCGTCGACCGCGATGCCGTCGACCTGGAAGATCATGTCGAGGCTCAACCAGTCCACGCCACTCGACACGCGCGCTTGTGGTGCGATGGCTTTGTCATGGATGGTGACGTCGATCAGATCGTTCGGGATGAAGCGATCCCAGTCCTCGGGCAACGCACCGAGGCCCTCGGTCCAGAAGCGAATCGCGTCGTCGCCACGAGCCACCAGGAGCTCGCCCGTCTCGTCGACACTGAAACCGCCGAGGTTGAGCACCAGTTGCACGGAGGCCATTTCGGCGCCCACGTCGCGGCGCACCACCCGCGGGCGCAGTGCACCGCGCTCGGGTTGCTGGAACGCCAGCGGCGAAGGAAAGCCACTCGCAGGCACGTCGTATTCGGCGCCCTGGTAGTCGACCCGCAGCTTGACGCGCGCGTCGATGATGTCGCCGGTGGCGCGGAGCTGAAAGTGCGGCGCGGCGTCGAGCACGTCGGCGACGCTGCTCAAGTCGGGTAGCTCGGTGCCGAGCGAGGCAGCGACCTTCGGGATGTACTCGGTCAGAAGGCGCGGCAGATCCTGGATCGGATGCACGAGCGCAGGCGAACGGTACAAACGCTGCAACCAAGCAGGTGTGACGCCTTCCACCACGGGACGCGCGACGCCGTCGGTGGTGTCGATGTGCCAGCCCGGCGTGCCTTCGAACCACGCGCCGTTGGACAGCGGGAAACGCCGGCTGCCTTGCTCGAACACCACGCGGATGCGCACCGCCTTGTTGTTCGCGAGATCGAGCTCGATCTTGGGCGAGAGCTCCCCATCCGCGAAGCGCAGCTCTTTCGATGCGGGCTCGAGCAGCACGCGACGACCGCGCAACATCGCCAGCACTTCGGCTGCATCTTCGCCACGCAGCTCGGCGGTCGCCGGCGTGCCGCGCGGCGCGTGCCGCGACAGCGCACGCAAGAGCGCGCGTTCGGAAGCTGGAACCGTGTTGAAGCCCGCCAGGGCCTCGCCGATGGGCACGGCCGAGCGCGTGCCGGCCAGCACGGGTGTCACCGTGATGGACGCCGCACGCACTGTGAGCCGGTACTCGAACGCGCAAGGCTTGCCGACATCGCCGGAGGGCAGCCACGCATCGAGACCATCGCGCACCGCGGTGGTGCTGCGACGTGCGACGCCCAGACCGAGCTGACGCGCCGACAACACTTCGATCTTGCCCGGGCTGCTCGGCTGCAGCGCAATCACCGGCTCGGGGCCAACGCCTGGAAGCACGCCGCCAACAGCAGCAACCGCGCCGCGACGTCGCCGCCGTGAGCGGCGGCGCTTGCCGGTACCGGGCAGACCCGGTTGCCCGTTCTGCGCACCGCCGACCGCAGCACCTGACGCGCTCACGGTGCCCGTCGTAACCACGAGCCCTTGCGTCCCCGTCTGAACGTGGCTCGGTGCCGAGCTTCGGTTGGGTTGCGCGCTCGCCTCGAGCAAATGCCCGTTTGAGCTTGCACCGGCTTCGCCTTCCGGCGGCTTCGGCTTGGGCGGCCGCTCGCGATCGCGAAGCGCGACCAAGAGCGCAGCCACGTGCTTGCAATGTCCGGTGGGACCACGCCACGCCTGACAGGTGCACTTGGAGGAGATCGCGCCGTCGGGGGTCAGCTGGGCGCTCACGTCGATCGGCTCGTCGGTGCGAATGAGCACGCGACACGCGGCTTGCATGCCCTCGCTGTGCAGATCGCCTACCGCGTTGCGTCGCGCGTAGATGCGGCCGCGCAAGAAGGCGTTGCCGCCCACCAAGCGCTGGATCGCGCGATCCGAAAGTCGCCCGACGTGCTGCGGGAACGACGTGATCGGAAGCGCCGGAGAGTCTGCAACCTGGCCTTCAGCCATCTTTTTTCCGAGCTCGAGGAAAGCGCTCGCCGCTGCGTTGGACCGGGACTACCGAAGGCCGGGCGCCCGATAATCGGCGCGCTTTCTGCCTTGGAGATCCATGCCCTGCACTCTGAATTTCAGAGTCACAGGAGCAAGCTCACTTGGCGCGGCCCACCCAACCATCGGGCACGCGGGACCAAAACGGCCCTCGTGAGGTATCGCCGTCATCATACACGGCCGAAAGCCGGCCGCAATAGGGATTTTTCGCGATCGTCGGGGGGCGTCCAGGCTCAGCCGGGCGCGACGCGCTGCAGCTGCACGAGCACGCTTTTCGCCAGCGGCTCCTGGCCTGGCTGGGCTGGGAAATCCCGCTGCTCCGAGACGTCTTTCATGTGCAGCACGCGCAGCCCCGCTTGCTCTGCCGCGCCGTGCACGAAGCGGCGCAAGTTGGCCTGGCTCACCCCATGATGGTTGAGGCATGCGAGCAGGTGGCCTGTGTCCGAGAGCGTCGCCAAAGCAGCGCGACACAGCGCTTGGTAGTCTTGCTGCACGCGGAATCGTCCGCGCTTGCTGGTCGAGTAGCTGGGTGGGTCCACGATGATCAGATCGAAGCGCTCAGCCTTCTTGGCGAAGCGCTCGAGCACGTCGAACGCGTCGCGCGCCAGCCAGCGATGGCGCGCTTCGGCGTCGATCGTCGCGACGTTGCGCTCGGCCCACGCCAGCGCTGCGCGCGACGAATCCACCGAGCTGACGTGGGCCGCGCCGCCGCACAGCGACGCGACCGAAAAGCTGCCCGTGTACGAGAACAAGTTGAGCACGCGCTTGCCGGCCGCTAGCTCGCGCACGCGCAAACGATTGTCGCGCTGGTCGAGGAACAAGCCCGTACGCAGACCTTCGTGCAGGCGCGTTTCGAACGGCATGCCGTGTTCGAACACCCGCACGGTCTCGGGTGCAGGCTCGCCGCGTACGGGCAACGCGGGCGCGATGCTCTCGTCGCGCGGGTCGACGATGTCGCTCGCCTGTCGCGGATGGCGCTTCAAGTAGATGCCGGCAAACCCCAGCTCGTGCAGCGCATCGAGCACGAGCTCGAGCGCCGGCTCGGGCGCGGCACCGGTGAGACGCACGACGAGCCAGCGATCGAAGACCTCGACCGCGAGCTCGTCGCAGCCGTCGGCTGCGCCATGCACCAGGCGAAACGCTGTGGTCTCGCCCGCATCCGCGGCGCGACCCAGCGCGAAACGATGCTGCAGCGCGGTGGCCAGAGCCTGCCGCAGCAGCGCCGCGTCGTGGTAGGCGGGACGCGCGCCGTGGCCCAAGTAGTCGTGCAGCGCAAGCGGCAACTCTGCACGCAGCTGCATGGGCCGGCCGTCGCGTGGATGCCGAAACGACAGCTCGTGGGCGTGCAAGAGCAGGCGGCAGGCCGGCGTCTTCCCGTACAGCGCGTCACCCGCGACGGGCGCGCCCAAGGCCGCCAGTTGCGCGCGGATCTGGTGCGTGCGCCCGGTCTCGATCGAAAGCGCGAGCAGCGCGCGGTCGGCCTGGCGTTCGAGCACGCGCACCCGCGTCTTGGCCAGCTTGGCGCGCGCGTCGCGCTCGTGACTGATCTCCATGCGTCCACCAGCGCTCTTCACGAGGAAGTGCGCGAGCAAGGCCTCTCGCTCGGGCAATTGCTGCGCGCACACTGCTGCCAGGTAGCGCTTCTCCACGCTGCGCTCTTCGAATTGCTGGGCGATGCTAGCGTTGGCTTCTTTGCGTAGCGTGTACAGCACGAGGCCCGAGGTGTCCTGGTCGAGCCGCTGGTGCGTGCCCACGTAGACCTCGTCCACCGGGACGCCGCGGCGCGCGGCAACGAAGCGTTGCAGGCGCGTGGGCAGATCGTCTGCACATGCCGTGCTCGCCGCCTGACAGGGCACGCCCGCAGGCTTGTTCACGACGACTAGGTCGTCGTCTTCGTAGACGATCCACTCGGGTGCGAAGTCGGGCACGCGCTCGGCCCAGGACCGAGCGCTCAGTAGCCCCGGTCGCACAGTGCCTTCGGCAGCAACGGCGAAGGCCGATCGGAGGTCATGATCCACAGCTGGTGCGCAGCGCGCGTGGCTGCGATGTGCAAGAGGTGCCGCGCCTCGGCGTTGTCGGGATACGAGCTGGCGGTGACCTCGACCAACACCACGTAATCGAACTCCAGACCCTTCACCTGCTTCACATCGGTGACGTCGACGCCCGGCTTGAACGGGAAGTCTTGATCGGCGATCAAGCGCGTGTGCGGCACCTCGGCATTTTGCAAGCCGCGTGCGAATTCCGCCGCCTGCTCGGGCGTGCGCGTCAACACCGCGACCGAAGCCAGCGGCTCGTTCATCAACAGCGAGCGCAGCGCCTCGGCGAGAAAGCCCACCGCTTCGCCGGCGTGCGCGAAGCGGAACAGCTCCACGGGCGCGCCGTGACGCGGCGCCTGCGCGGGCGTGGCCGGCAGCTCGCCCAGCACGTCGTTCGCAAACTCCATGATCTCCGCGGTGGAGCGGTAGCTGATGCGCAGCGGATCGATCGCCACGTGCGAAAAACCGAGATTCTCGAGCACTCCGTTCCAGCTGTCGAAGCCGTTGTCGAGCATGACGCGCTGGGCGACGTCGCCTGCCAGCGTGACGCTCTCGCCGTGCACGGTGTCGAGCACCACGGCTAGCTCGAGCGGGCTCAGGTCTTGGGCTTCGTCCACGAACAGGTGCTCGTAGCGCAGGGGTTCGCGGTGGCGGCTGAGTGGCCCGCGCAGGCGTTGATACAGACGCAAGAGCAGCGTGTCGTCTTCCCAGTCGAGCAACACCTCGCGGCGCTCGGCCTGACCGTCGATGCCGACGTCGGACTCCAGCTTCTCGGGCTCGGGCGCGCCGTCTTTCTCGCGCTGCGCTTCGTCTTCGTGTGTTTGCGTGTCTTCTTCGACCGCCCAGATGACGTCGCCGCAGCGCGCCACGCACCAACGCAGCGCCACCGACAGCTGCCCCTCGGTCCACTCGCCGGGCGCGTGCTTGTCGAGCGCTTCGGTGAGCCGCGGGCGATCGGTGAGCAGCTCGGCCCAGGCCGCGACGACATCGGTCTTGCGCTCGAGCTCCGCGGTAGCGCGCTCGACCGCATGCCGCAGCGGCAGCGACACCGGATGCTCCGCATCGGTCGCCCAGTGTCGCAAGAGCGCCGAGCGCTCGCGCAACGCATGCCCCTGCGACTGCTCCCAGATTTCCAGCGCGCGCTCGAGACCCTCGGCATTGGCTGCGCTCGCCTGCAGCACCCGCACCAGCTCGCGCTCCAACGCCGCCACGTGGTCGTCGATGATGCGCAGCCACGCCGGATGCTTCTTCAGCCGCACCACGGTGTCCGGTGTGTCGTCGGTGTACTCGCGTGGCAGCTCGTGCAGGTGCTGCGAGCGTGCCTTGCGAGCCCAGGTGTTGTACGTGGTGACAGGCACGCCCGGCACGCCGAGCGCAGGCAACACGTGCGCGATGTAGCGGGCCAACGCGTCGTTGAAGACGACGACCAACATGTGGTCCGGCCGAAAACGCTTGGGCTGCTGGTACGCGAGGTACGCCATGCGATGCAGACCGATGGTGGTCTTGCCACTGCCCGCGCCGCCTTGAATCACCACCAGGCCCGACTCGGGCTTCGTGATCAGCTCGAACTGCCGCGCGTCGATCAGCGCCGCAATTTCGGGCAGGAATTTGTCTTCGCGAATGTGACCTTCACGATCGACGCCGAGCTTGCCAACAGGCTTGTACTGCGACGGCCGCGGCGCCTGCCCTTGCCCGCCCTTGAGCGTGGTGCCCGAGCCGCCTGCGCGCACCCAGCTGTCGTCGGCGCGACGCATGAAGGTGCCCTGCGGACAGCCGATGCGCCGCAGCGTGGCTTGCGAGATCGACAGGCTGCGGCGCGTGAGCACCTCGCCTTCCACCAGCCGATCGCCGAACACTTCGTCGTAGTCGTCGCCTTCTTCGTAGCGATAGTAGACGCGACTCACCGGCGCATCGCGCCAGTCGACGATCTGCACGCCGGTGCGCGGGTCGAGGTAGGTGCTGCGACCGATCAACACTTCACGCTTGCGCTCGCCCTCGAGCAACACGAGCCGTCCGAAGTACGGCGAGCTCGGGTCCGCCTCGCCCACGGTCACTTCGGCGCGACGCGAGGCCACTTGCTGCAAGCGCTCCATCTGCGCCACGAGCGCAGGCACATCTTCGAGGCGCGCCTCGGCGATCTCGTCGCGCAAGGCAACAAGCTCGGCGTCGTAGTCGGTGCGTCCGGTGCGGCGCAGCGGCTTGTTGAGCAGGTGCTTCTGCACACGCGCGAGCACGCGCTGCTCCTCACCGACGATCTGCTCGAGCTCGGCGTCGGGCGCGGCAATCGCAGCGCTGTCGGTGGGCGTGGTCTCCGGCATGGGAATCGTGCGCAGTTGCAAAGTGGCGGCGGCAGACGGGCAGTGGCTGCAGACGAGGGCGAATTGCGTAGCACGATTGCCGGCGCACGGGGAGCCCCGGCCAATTGCGCGCGCTAGCAGCGCCAATCAGCGCAGGTTGCGCAACAAGAGCGCCCCGAAAGCCAGCGCCATCAGGCACACCACAGCCAGCCCCCGCCGGCGATCGCGCTGCGGCGGCCGCCGCGCCGCCGGGTGCGCGACCAGCATCGCAGCACCCAGGAACGGCAACGCCGGAATCGGCAGCGCGGTCGCGGCGACCGTGAGCATGGTCACGAAGAACGCGGCGCCGAGCGCAAGCCAGGTGCGACCGGCGGGCAAGCCGTGCGCGCGACCGGCCGCGAGGTACAAGCTCGTGAAGAGCACATCGCCCACGCCGAGGAAGGGCGCTATCTGTCCGGTTCCCAACATCGGCCAGGGCAAGGCGAGCAAGCTCAGCATCTGCGCCGACTGCGCGATCGCCGCACTCGGGCCCTGTGGCTGCGTCACGCTGAAGGTGTCGGAGAGCGCAGAAACCAGCACCACGAACAGCAGGTGCCCCGGGTGCTCGATGCTCCCGCCGACCAACGCCCCCAGCAGTGTTCCCGCAGACAACAGCGCAACCAACACTGCGCACGACGCACCCACGCCGACCGCGCCATACCTGCGCAGCGCTTCCAGCGTCAGCACCGCCGCCAACGTTACCAAGAGCGCGCCGCGTTTGGACTTGGGCGCTGCAGCCGAGGTGCCGAGCGTGGCCGTAACCACACAGACGAACCCCAGAGCGTACGAAAGCAGCGGCCACAGCGACAGGTGCGTGGACAGCGCGTGGAGGCCCAGAAAGCTCGCCGCGATCGTCGCGAGTGTAGCCGCCCAGCTCCGCCACAGGGGCGCTCGACCGCTTACGCCCGCACGGGCTTGTTCAAGGTTCGCCATCCGCGCTGCCGAGCGTAGCGCGCCGCACCAGCGCCGCGACAGTCGCACGCACAGCCCCAAACCGGCGCCTGCGCGCGGGCCAAAGCAGTTGACTCTGTCCTAGCTTTGGTTCAGATCGCGGCACATAGTGTGGGATACTGCCGACATTCGGCGCTCCAGTGACTCCAAGGGCGCTGAACTCAAGGGCAATTCTCGAAGTTTGTATTTCGTCACGGCCCGGCTTTGGGCCATACTTATGGCGCTTGGAAATGCTTAATAGTTCGCAATCAAACGGGGACAACAACAGTGGGCCCAAGCCAGTCGGCGAGCTACGTGCCTTCGTGGCAACCATGCTCGGCGGACACAGCTGGGTTGTGGACTTGTTGCGCAACTACGAGCTGGTGATCGGTCGCGACCCCGAATCCGACATCCGCATCGACGTTCGCGGCATCTCGCCCAAGCACGCCACCCTGCAGTGGGACGGCGAGCAGATCCTAGTGCGCGATTGCGAGAGCGAGAGCGGTGTGCGCGTCAACGGCGAGCTCATCGTCGGCAGCAACCGCATCGATCCGGGCGACGCCATCGAGATTGGCCCTGCGAGCCTGGTCGTGAACATCACCATCGCGCCCGTGAATAAGGGCCGTCGTTCGCTCACCCATCAAGAGTTCGCCGAGCGCCTCACCGAAGAGCTCTCGCGCGCCGGTCGCGGCGGTCGCCCCACCTGCCTCGTCATGCTCAAGTCGAAGTCCGGCGATGGCGCGCGTCTGGCCGATGCCGCGCTCAGCACCTTCCGCGCAGGCGACATCGTCGCCACCTACGCGCACGACGAGATCGAATTCCTCTTGCCCGATTCGCCGCCCAAGGTCGCGCGCGCGGTGCTCGAGCGTCTGCTGGAAACCTCCGCCACTGAAGGCGCGCACGTCGGCCTCGCTGTGGCTCCCGGCGACGGCGATGCTGCCGAA
This sequence comes from Pseudomonadota bacterium, assembly GCA_017881185.1. Taxonomy (GTDB): domain Bacteria; phylum Myxococcota_A; class Polyangia; order Polyangiales; family JAFGIB01; genus JADGRF01. The sequence goes on from JADGRE010000077.1 coordinate 10,860, forward strand.
CGCTTGGTGCGTGCGGCGCGCGACGCGCTGGCCAACTCGATCCGCACGGGCCAAACCATTTCGCGCACGGGCATGGCCGAGGCCGAGCCCACCGAGCCCTCGGCCCACACCGAGACCACGCGCATGTTGCTGCGCGAAATCACCGAGGCCGCCCAACACGACGAGCCCGTGCTCTTCGTCGGCGAGCCGAACACCGGCAAACGCCAGTACGCGCGGCTCGTCCATGACAAGAGTCCACGCGCCAGCGGCCCGTTCGTCATCATCCAGTGCGCCGGCTTGGTCGACCAGGAGTCGATCACGCGCGCCTTCGGCGAAGAAGCTGGCAAGGTCGACAACTGCGTCGCCGAGACCGCACGCGGCGGCACACTGGTGCTCGACGAAGTCGGTGACTTGCCGCTGCAGGGCCAGCGCCGCTTGCTCAAGCTCTTTGCTCAGGGCAGCGAAGACTACGGCGTGGTCGCCACCACGCACCGCGATCTCTCCGCGCTCTGCCAGATCGGCGCGTTCCTGCGCGACCTCCACCAGAAGATTGGCATGCGCAAGGTGGAGATCCCCGCGCTGCGCATGCGCACCGAGAGCATCGTGCCGCTCGCGAAGAACTTCGCCGAGCAGTACAAGCCCAACAAGCCCATCAAGCTCTCCGAAGGCGCCATCGAGAAGATGCGTTCGTACGCCTGGCCCGGCAACGTGCTCGAGCTACGCAACGCCATGGAGCGCGCGGTCACGCTCGCCGACGGCGGCGAAATCTTGGCCGAGCACCTGCCCGGCGACCTCACCGACACGGGTGACGGCGGCCGCCTGCGCGATCACGTGGGCTCGGTGGAGCGCGACGCCATCATCAAGGCGCTCGCCGACAACAACTACAATCAAACGCACGCCGCGCGCTTGCTCGGCATCTCGCGCCGCGCGCTCATCTACAAGATGGAAAAGTACGGTCTGAAGCCGCCCCCGGCGGGTACGACCGTCAAGAAGTGAGCCTCGCGCGCTGCTGACGGCGGCGGGCCACGGTCGACCAATGAGCGGCGTGGATTGCTGCTGACGGCAGCGCGCCGTCGGCAGCGCCGCCTGCCCGCTACTTCACCACGCGCAGGTACGGCGGCAGCGTGGTGGCGCGCTTCTTCTGCGGTGTCTTGCTCTCGCGCCGTGTTGCGGCGGGCGGCGTAGGCGCGGAGGATCGGCGCTTGGTGCTGAGCAGCGGCGTGCTGTGCACCGAGTCGTCGGCTTCGTGGATGCGCGTGAGCGTCTTGTGGCTCTCGCGCGAATCCAGATCGACTGGGCGGCTGGCCTGCTGCTCCGGAGTGTCGCTGGTGCCTGCTTGCGCGGCGCGCTTGGCGCGGGTGGCTTCACGCTCCACCTCGGCAGCGATCTCCTCGGGCATGCTCTCGGGCCACACCATGCCGCGCCCGTCGTCGCCCACCAGCGCGAACACCGCTTCCCAAGGCACGAGGCAGGTGAAGGGATTGCGACTGAACGAGAGCGTACCGTATACACCCTCCTCATCGACCTGCAGATCGACGATCGGGATGGTCATCTGGTAGCCCACCTGCAGCACCAGCTGCGGCTGCTGGCGCAACCACGTGGGCACCTGCACCGCGGCATGACGCGGGTCCAAGTGCACGAAAAGTGACCCCTTCCCCAGAAGCGCGCGGGCCACATCCTGCTTCACCGGCAGCGCGCTGTTGCCATCGGACATGCTCAGCTATCTAGCGGATTTCGCCCCCTCGCGCCAAGCGCCTCTCCAGATTTTCCGGGCTTGTGCCGCCGCCAACAAGTCTTATGCTGCCTTCGTTGCGCCATGGGGGCGCCACGGTTTCGACGGGGGTGTTGAAGCGTTGGTCGCGTGTCCGTCGGCCCAGAGACGACGTAAATACTTCTGGGAACCCTAATTGCCAACGACAATGCAATTGCTCTCGCTGCCTGAAAAACAGTGAAGCCGTCTTCGCGCAGAGCTCCGCCAGTACCTCGCGCGCGGGCGTTATAAAGACCGGCTAGTGCTCGACAACGTGATCCGGGTCGAGTGCGAAACTTAGGATCACTCGCGACGAGGCGAGCCTGTCCGTGGGCGCAAATCGTCGTCAAAGCAAAATACGGAATACGCACGTAGACGCTAACGCAGATCACTTTCGGACGCGGGTTCGACTCCCGCCGCCTCCACTAGCCGCCGGTCTCGCTTTGTCCAGTTGTTTCCAAGACTTCTGGACAAAGCGGGCCCGGACTTTTCGGCTTGTAACAAGGTTTGTAACAAACTTTGAGCCGCGATCGCCCTTCCCCAGGGCTTCGTTGTCGTCGTCTTCTGCCGCTGATGGCGGCAGGGCGAATGTCTCGCCGGCAAGGCGCTGAACCTTCAAGCACGACACTGCCTCGCAGACGGTTGCCCATGGCAGCGTCGTGTAGAGGTTCATGATGTCACCGCGCTTGGCGTGGGTGACGTATTCGAGGTGGTCCGCGCGGGCACCGTCGACACGGGCCAGCGATATGAACGTGCGCCGACTGTCGTGGAGCCGGCGCTTGCGCAGGCCAAGGCGAGCCAGGTCGTCGTGGAACTTGTTGCGCGCCTGGTTGTTCGACCGCATCACACCCAAACGCGAGGGGATGATCAGGTCGCTCGCAGAAGCCGCACGGCCGATCATGTTCCCCCAACCCGAGAGCTTCCACTCGGCGAGGATGACCGCGAGCGTCGGATGCACGGGAACCTCGCGCGGCTGCTCGGTCTTGGTCAGGTTCTCGTAGCTGTGCGCGACCACCAGTCTTTGAAGCGGCTTCGCCTTCTTGTCGAGGTCGCCCCAACGCACCGCGGCGGCTTCGCCGAAGCGCATGCCCGTCATGTACAGCAGCGCGTACAGCACGCGCCGGTCGGGCGGAATCGCGTCCGAGCTGATGAGCAACTCAAGCTCGTCGCGAGAGAACACGGCGCCCGCACGCCACGACGGATCCTTGTCGCGGTTCTTCGGGAGGTCGGTGCTCGTGAGCACGCACGGGCTGAACGGGACGACTTCATCGCGCGTGAGATCTGCGAAGAGCTTGTGGAGCGTGCCGTAGACCTTGCGGATGGTGCGCGGCGCAAGCTCCGTCTCGCGTAAGCCCGACATGAACGCGACCACGTGGCGTGGGCGGATCTCCTTCGCGGCCATGTCGCCGAGCGCCGGCAAGATGTGATTGTCGAGATGTCCCTCGTCATTGCCGACGTTGCGCAAGCCGCGTGCGCGGCGGCGCTTCAACCACTCTGCCGTGCAATCACGAAGACGCGCGCCGTCGGGCGCGGACTCGTCGCTCACCGCTGCTACCGAGCCCGGTCGCCGCACTCCGCGCTCGACGCCTTTCAGGATGCGCTGTGCATCCTTCTTGTTCGCGGCGGCCGCGCGAGACACCCACTTGCCGTGGCTGTCCTTGAAACGGATGTACCACTTCTCATTGCGAAGATAGACGCTGCCCACGATCACCTCCCTGCCGCGGATGGCCGAGCATACGCGCGACGCCGTACCCGGCGTGTACGACGGCGCCCGCCGCCCGTCTATTCACAGCTACCGGCGCGCGGTTAGTGTCAGTGCGTTGCGGGGGCCCGCTACGAGGCGTGGGTAAATGCGATCGTGGTGCCGATCGAGGTGCGATTGGTCGCGTGAATGACGTCGCACGGTCGCGCCCTCCGGCGGAGCCCATGATGGCCCACAGAACCGCACCACCAGCCCGCCAGTGCTCGCTAGGCCGCGTCCTTGAGCCACGTGAGGATCGCTTCGCGCAGGGCCGCGTGGAGCGTCAGGCCCTTCTTCTTCGCCCTCGCCTGCAGTCGCTTCCACACGGCCTCGGGGAAGCGCACCGAGCGCGGACGCGTCTCGCCCACTTCAAGCAGCTTCTTTGGTCGGCCGCGGCCGACCTGGACGACGAGTCCCTCTGCTGCGATGCGCGCCGCGTACGGATTCTTGCGCACCTTGGCGCTCGAAAAATCAATTTCGGGGATCTCGCGTAGCGATGCCTTAGAAGGCTCCGCGTGCCTAGCTTGTCTCGCCTTCTTCATATCGCCTCCGTTCGTGCTTCGTCGCGCGCCGCGCGCTGATGATGCGTGTCTCGTCTTCGGTCGCCTCACCGACATGGGTTGTCTCGATAAAGACCGTCACGAGCACGCGGGCCTGTGTGGACTGGCCGATGATGATCGCGCGCTCCACGTGCTCGGCATCTTCGGCGATGATCGCCAGCGGGTCGGCGAACACGGTGACCGCTTCGTCGAACGCGACCCCGTGCTTCGATAGGTTAGATTCCGCCTTGCGCGGGTCCCAAGTGAAGCGCACGCAGGAAGTGTATTACACTAATCAGCAGGCGCAAACGGCAAGAGCGCGCTGGGCCGCATTGTTCCATCGGCAGCCCGCTCGTGGCGTCCTTGTCGCCGCTGGCGGCTAAGGCTTCTTTTCGGTGGGCGGCGGTTTCGGACTGCTCGGCTTTTCTTGAGCCGGGGCTGTCGGTTCCGGTTTGGGCGTCGCAGCCCTCTCCGGCGGTGTCGCCGGAGGGGGTCGGCGCGGGGCGGGGGTTCGGCACGATCGCATCACCGTAGCCGGGCGTCATTGGCACCACTCGGTCCGGCGCCTGAATGTTGGCGCCGATCTTGGCTTCGTGCACGGGGCGCGGGGTCGGAAGTTGCCCCGGTGGCGTGGGAGGTGGCTTTGTCACGGAACCTTGACCGAGCAGCTCCTGCACGGCCTCGAGGGGCGCACCACGCATCACGAGCTGACTCGCGTAAGTCTGGCGCAGCGCATGCCATCCGATCTGGCGTAGGCCGGCTCGGTCAAGCTGGCGCCGTGCGGCCCGCAGCGGCGCGCCACGATGCCACGCCGACACGCTGGGAGCGTTGCGCGCTCGGGCCAGCACAATCCGGCGCGCGCAGTGCGCTCAACGCGCTGGCGGCCAACTCAGCCAGCGATACGCGACTCGGGACTGCGCAGATACGCGCGCACTCTCGTTGGCAGGCCCGCCCCTATCTCTCGACATGGCGTTCTTACGGGTCCAGATTCGGGCCGTCGCCGTTCTGCTCGGAGGCTCGATGAAACCGCTGCACGTCGCCGAAGACATCCTGCCCATCGCCGACTTCAAAGCTCGAGCGTCCGCAGTTGCACCGCAGCCGCGGCAGCAGCAGGCCACGTTGACAGCCGGTATCCGCGCTTGCGCGTGTTTGCTGATCGCACTCGGTTGCAGTTTGGGGTGCGGTAGTCCGCAAAAGGGCGCCGACCTGAGCCAGAAGATCGATGCGGGCGCGGGGCTGGACGGCTCCACTGCGAGCACCGGCGGCGGCAGTAAAGCCGACGCCGGCGGCGTCGTCGACAAGGACAGCGGCGTCGGCATGACCGCGTCGAGCTGCGCTTACCTCACGTGCAGCAAGCAAGGCGCCTGCAGTCAAACCGGCGCGGTAGCCAAGTGCAGCTGCAACGCCGGCTACAAGGGCAATGGGCAGACCTGCGCCGACGTGAACGAGTGCTCCGACGCCAAGCTCAACGATTGCGACGCCCGTGCGACCTGCGCCAACACCGTGGGCGGCTACACCTGCACCTGCAAAGCAGGCTTCACAGGCAACGGCAAGAGCTGCACCGACGTGGACGAGTGCGTTTCCGGTGCCACGCTGTGCGACGCCAACGCGACCTGCACCAATAGCGTCGGAGCCAGCAGCTGCATGTGCAACTCGGGCTTCAGCGGCACGGGCAAGGCGTGCGCCGACATCAACGAGTGCACTGCCACGACGCCGCTCGCGTGCGACCCGCACGCCACGTGCGTGAACAGCGTCGGCTCGGCGCACTGCGCCTGCAACGCGGGTTACATGGGCGACGGCACCACCTGCGCCGACGTGAACGAGTGCCAGACCGGCGCCGTCGTGTGCGATCCGAACGCCACCTGCAACAACACGCCTGGCAGTGCCAACTGCACCTGCAACGCCGGGTTCACGGGCGACGGCAAGAGCTGCACCGACATCGACGAGTGCACCGCCGCTACGCCGCTCGCGTGCGACCCGCACGCCACGTGCGTGAACAGCGTCGGCTCGGCGCACTGCGCCTGCAACGCGGGTTACATGGGCGACGGCACCACGTGCACCGACGTGAACGAATGCCAGACCGGCGCCATCGTGTGCGATCCGAATGCCACCTGCAACAACACGCCTGGCAGTGCCAACTGCACCTGCAACGCCGGGTTCACGGGCGACGGCAAGAGCTGCACCGACATCGACGAGTGCACCACCGCCACGCCGCTCGCGTGCGACGCGCACGCCACGTGCGTGAACAGCTTCGGCTCGGCACATTGCGCCTGCAACGCGGGCTACATGGGCGACGGCACCACTTGCACCGACGTGAACGAGTGTCAGACGGGCGCCGTCGTGTGCGATCCGAACGCCAGCTGCAACAACACGCCCGGCAGTGCCACCTGCACTTGCAACGCCGGGTTCACGGGCGACGGCAAGAGCTGCACCGACATCAACGAGTGCACGGGCGGCAGCCCGCCTGCTTGTGACGCCCACGCGACCTGCGTCAATACGCAAGGCTCGGCGCACTGCCAGTGCGATACCGTCGGCGGCTACAACGGCAACGGCTTGCTGTGCTCCCAGAACAAGGTGTGCGCCAGCGGCACTGATTGCGACGCCAAGGCCACCTGCACGAACGTGAGCGCTAACCTGTTCTGCATTTGCCCGTCCGGTTACTCCGGCACCGGCGGGTCCGGCGGTGGCGGTTGCGTGGACATCGACGAGTGCGCCACGAACAAGCACAACTGCGACACGCACGCGAGCTGCACGAACACCGCGGGCAGCTTCACCTGCGCCTGCGTCGCCGGCTACACCGGTTCCGGCACCAGCTGCGCCGACATCAACGAGTGCACCGCCGGCACGAGCAACTGCGTCTCGCCAGCGACCTGCACCAACACAGCCGGCAGCTTCGCGTGCGTGTGTCCGGGCGGCTACAATTCGTCGGGCGGCGGCACCAGCTGCACCGACATCAACGAGTGCACCGCCGGCACGAGCAACTGCGATCCGCACGCCACTTGCGCGAACGCCGCCGGCAGCTTCACCTGCGCCTGCGTCGCCGGCTACACCGGTTCCGGCACCAGCTGCACCGACATCAACGAGTGCACAGCAGGCACCAGCAACTGCGTCTTGCCAGCGACCTGCACCAACACAGCCGGCAGCTTCGTCTGCAGCTGTCCAGGCGGCTACAACTCTTCGGGCGGCGGCACCAGCTGCACGGACATCAACGAGTGCACGGCAGGCACCAGCAACTGCGACCCGCACGCCACTTGCGCGAATACCGCCGGCGGCTTCACCTGCGCCTGCGTCGCCGGCTACACCGGTTCCGGCACCAGCTGCACGGACATCAACGAGTGCACCGCCGGCACGAGCAACTGCGTCTCGCCAGCGACCTGCATCAACACAGCCGGCAGCTTCGTCTGCATGTGTCCGAGCGGCTACAACTTGTCGGGCGGCGGCACCAGCTGCACCGACATCAACGAGTGCACAGCGGGCACTAGCAACTGCGACCCGCACGCCACTTGCACGAACACGGCCGGCGGCTTCACCTGCAGCTGCCTGCCCGGCTACACCGGCAGCGGTACGAGCTGCACGGACATCAACGAGTGCACAGCGGGCACCAGCAACTGCAAGTCGCCGGCGACCTGTGCCAACACCACCGGCAGCTTCAACTGCACCTGCCCGTCGGGGTACACGCAGGACGGCAATGGCGGCTGCGCCGACATCAACGAGTGCGCGTCATCGAACGCGTGCGGCGACAAGGCCAAGTGCACGAACACCACCGGTAGCTACACCTGCACCTGCCCGTCTGGCTTCACCGGTGCAAATCCAGGCTCGACCGGGTGCACCGACATCGATGAGTGCGCGACGGGCACGCCATGCACTGGCGGCCAGATGTGCACCAACACGCCGGGCAGCTACCTCTGCGGCTGCAACTCACCCTACGTGCTCAACGGTGGGCAGTGCTACTGCGATCTCAGCGGCTACTGGGGCATGCGTGCGGACGTGACCACCACGTGGAAGGCGGTGGTCAACGGCATCATCACCATCATCAACGCCGGCACCTACAGCACGACCGTCTGGGAGCTCCACAAGTACACCTACGACGGCACCAAGCTCACGATGGTGCAGAAGAAAGGTTGCGGCTCGGCCGGCACGCCCGACTTCATCGCGGGTACCGTGTTCAACAACGAGACCTACGGCTCGTACGTGCCCAACAGCGTCTGGGACGCGTTCGCGTTCATCAACGGCAAGGACGTGCCGCTGATGTATGCGAAGCAGGGGTCCACGTTCACTTCGCCCAAGGAGGCGGCGGTGCTGGGCATCGACCTCGGCTCGGATCCCGTCAATGCCGTCTGGCCCACCTCGCGTGAAATGGTCGCGGCAGGCTCCCGCACGGACAGCGACGGCGACGGCATTCCGGGCCTCACCATCTGGCCGCGCACGCCGACCACCGAAACTCACGCCAGCACGTCAGGCAGCAAGAAGTACTACAGCTACGTGCCGCTGAACTATCCGGTCAGCCGGCGGGCCACCTGCGTGGCGAGCGCCACGCGGTCCATCTTCCATCTGACCGGGACGGTCGACAGCTGCACTCAGATGAGCGGTAACGAGATCAACGACGCGACCGACGGGCGTGTCTACGATTGCCGCCTGGCTCCGAGCGCGAGCACGGCGTACACGTGCAAGGCTGCCGACTGGGCGTCGCTCACCAAGTGCACCGACGTCGCTGGCGCCAACAACGATGACGTCGACGTGCTCGATGGCCAGTCCACCAAGCCGACCACCACTGCCACCTACAAGTTGGTTCGGCTCGGCGCACTCAGCGCGAGCAACGTCGACTGCCCCTACGTCCGAGCTCAACTGCCTTGATATAGACTGCGGATGCGGGCGTTGTCGGTGCTGCGTTTGCCGCTGACGGCGGCGGTCGAATGACAGAACACTCGACGGCCACGCTCCGGCTTCAGCGGCAACGGGCTTTCCCCTGCGTCGCATCCCAGCCGCACGCCGCGTTGCAGCTCGCGCAGTCCGTCTCGTCGAGATGACCCGCGTTGCACGAGCGCAGCGTCGCATCCCGACACTCACCCAAATCGCTCACACCGTCGCACGCGTCTTGCTGGCGTTGAACGCAGCGATACCCGGCCGCTGCGTTACTCCAGCCGCACGCGGTAGCGCCGCTGCAGGCTTGCGCATGCAGCGCAGACGAGTTGCACCAAATGGCCGTGTCGCTGCGGCAGAATCCGATCGAGTCAATGGCGCCGCAGCTCGCAGCCGTTGGCGGCGGAGCACCGATCATGCCGAGCACCCACGCGCGAATCACGTCAGCGCGCAGGTAGCGATCGATGCCCGTGCACGCCGCCGACCCGCTCGAGAGAATGCCCGCGACTCGCAGCGCACCCGTCCCGTCACGCAACAGCATGGGCCCGCCGGAGTCGCCGATGCAGGCACCGCTGCGGCCTTTGCCATCGACGACGAGCATTTCGCTGTCGATGCTCGCGATGGGCTCCGCGAGAAAGCTCAGAGCGCTTGCCGGGACGCCGTCCGCATTCACGCCGTACCCGGCCAGATCCACCGGCGCGCCTCGATAGCGCGCTGCATCCAATGCTTGATCGATCGGGAGTATGGGCTCGGCCGCGACCGCTGCGTCGAGGCGAAGCAAGAGCGCGTCGTGATCAGGATTGGCATGCGTCTCGATCACAGAAAGCCTGCGCGGCGCACGGCCGTCATCGCCCGGGGCATCGAAGGTGAACGCGCCGCCCTGATCGCAGTGACGCGCGGTGAGAACCCACGTGGGAGCCACCAGCACGCCGCTGCAAAAGAATCCGGGCGGGCCGCCCGACGCCTGCACGCGCCCGATCGCGCGCTTCTGCGCGATCGACAGCGCCATGATGTCGGCGTTGGCCGAGCCAGCCACAAGCGCTTGCTTGACGGCGCAGACCTGAGAGTCGACCGCGCCCGTCTCGCCGCAGGAAAGCGTGAGCACGATGACCACGCACGCCGCAAACCAGCTTGCAACCCACGCTCTGCGCGGTGTCCGTGTCATGTTGCGGGCGTGTCCTTGGCGCTACGGACGAGGACGCCTGGTCAGTGGTACGCGGCGTTCGACGAAGCCACGTCGTCGCTGGAAAGCCCAAGTGTCACGTTGCCAGTGCCCGTATAGCAACTACCCGTGCCACCCCACATCATCGACGGATAGGTCGGCGTGTTGGTGTTGATAGCCGTTGCGGTGTTGACGATGTGAACGCCGACGGGGCTCGGGTCGAGTGGATGCGCGAAGCCGAGCGAGTGGCCCATCTCGTGCGTCGCGACGTGTACCTTCTCGTCCCACGACAAGCTGTCGAGCGTTGCAACGCGACACGCAGCCGGCACGCTCGTATTGGTGCAGTGGAAGCTGGTGTTGATGGCGATGATGCCCGGCTGCCCGCCCGACGGAACCAGTGTCGCGGCGGCGAGGCAGTCGTAGCCGGGCCCGAACGCGGCTGCGAACGAGCCGGCTTGCACCCACAGCACGGTTGCGCCTGAGCCCGGGGCCGCCGTCGTGAAGCCGACATGCGTCTTGGCATTCCAGTCCGCGCCGCCAGTCACGAACGCCCAGGTCCACGTGGCATTGGGCGGAAGGTTTGGGTCTCCAGCGACGTGGATCTGCTTGTAGCCAGATACCAAGACCGCCGATTGCCAAAAGTAACCCTTGTCGACGTTGCCATTCGCTTCATGCAACAAGCCGCGCGCGTCGTAGATCAAGTCATCCACCATCAGCCAGTCCTCTCCGACATAACGCGCGCTGGAAACGTCGACCCCGCGTACGCGCAAGATCGACATTGCCTGATCGCGCTCGTCGTTGGTCAGCGCAATCTTTGCGTCGGCGCTTTGTCGGACCGCAGCGAGGTGCAGCAATGACACGGCGGGCGCTTGCGCAGCCTCCGAATCGCTCGGCGGAACTTCCATGTCCGCGCAGCCTGCAACTGCGGCGCATGACACAACCAACATAACAATACGCATCTGACGACCCACGCGCGCAGCCTGAACGTTCTTCATGTTGCCTCCTGCTGTTTCGACCGCAGTTCTCGCGGGAGCATAACAGTCTGTTCGCTGAGCGCATGAGTGCTTCGCGTGACCGTGTGAAGTCCATCGCTGCAACACACGTGCTTTGGCCATGCAAGAACGTGCGCAGCGAACACGATTCCGCCGGGAGCTGGGACACGCCAGCGCAACAGCTACATGATCATCGCATCCAGGGTTGCACCACAATTTTCGCACGCCGCGGGGCTTTGATTCGAGCGGGACCGCAGCATCTGGCTCAGCAGATGTCGCCGACACCGAGGGCACCGCAGCATCAGCAGCGAGTACGGCAAGGCAGCGAGCCACACCCACTCGACGATCGCGAACAGCGGTAGCCACTGCGGCTTGAACTTGCGCATGAGCGCATGACCCGCGAGCACGACCATCATCCCGATCGTAAAGACGAGGACTGCGGCGTTGTAGTCGCGCACACGGCCAAGCTCGGATGCGGTCAACTCGTCTGGAGCGTCTGCGCGCCTGAGTAGCTGGCTGTCTGGCTGGATCATGGATGCGAGCCTTGCTTGACCCGCACGCGGCTCTGCAGAACTTCCCGAATACACCGCAGCCGGTGGACGGACCCCGTCGGGTCGCCGGGATTGCGGGGCAGATCCGGGATTGCGCTGCGCGGGACCGAGTAGCGATTCGCGATCACATGCGATGTGCCGTCGCGCATGCGCGCGACGATCTTGCTGGTGTAGCTGGGTGTGACTATCTCCACGATCTCACTCATCACGATCCGCGTCTCGCGACGGATGGGTCCCAGGCAACGCAGACAAAGAACCCGGTCATCCGTGACGGTCGTCTCGATGCCCGCGACGAAAGCTAGAGCATTGGTGACAGCGTAGAGCGCTCCGAAGATGACGATGCCGGCGATCGAGGTTCGATCGCGCATGCTGTCCACCACGAAGGCTGCCAACAATGCGAGGCCCACCGTGTTGGCAAGCCATGCAAGCAGGGTCGCGGCCGGAGCCGTGAAGCGCAACGAGGAATCTGGAAGCTTCGACATGGTCGCGCGGGTCGAGGGAGCAGCCGGCACCCTTCACGGTACGAACGGCACCTGCCCCCAGCAAGATAGACTGCTCGTGCCAACGATGCGAGCGCACGTGTACGCGTCACCTGCAGCGAGCTCGTCGTAGCTGCCGGCGACCGGTGTGGATTGGCCTGCGCTGTTGTCACCCCAGCACACGGCTGCACCGCTCGCGTCGAGTGCGCAAGCATGCGCTAGGCCGGTCGCGATGTCGATGTACCCGAAGCCTGCGGGTGGCGTCGCTTGAGCCAGGGTGTTGTCACCCCAGCAGACGATCGCGCCGCTCGCAGACAGACCGCAGAAGAACCCGTCGCCACCATCGAGGTTGACGAGCGCATAGGTGGGCGCCTGGCTGACCGCGTGCGTCGCGTCGTTGCCGAAGCAGCTGACCGTGCCGTCCGCCAACTGCGCACATGCTGCGCGCTCGCCCATGAAGATGTGCGTGAACTGTCCCGCGGGTTGGCCGCCGATCAGACCATCACTGTTGTCGCCGAAGCAAACTACGGCTGAATCGCCCTGACGCACGGCGCACGCGGCGCTCACGCCCACTGCCACATCGCTGAAGAGCGAGGTGAGTGGCTTCTTGTAGAGCGCATGCCCCGCGGTATCGCCCCAGCACTCGATGAGGCCGGAGTCGTGCCGAGCGCACGCTGACTCGGCACCAACGGCCAGTTGCGTGAACACGCCGACCGGCGCGTACGAGACCATGCCCTTGCTGTCGTCACCGACGCACGCGATCGACCCGGTGGCACCCAGCTGGCACTTGGCGAAGGCGCCGCCGCGGAC
>JADGRE010000078.1 GCA_017881185.1 Pseudomonadota bacterium
GATGGGGAGACGAGCTTGCATGTGCGGGCCAGAGCGGCCGGATTATGAGGCACCGCGCACCTGCATCACAAGCGCTGATCGGGCGCACGCAAGGTGCCGACCACGAGCACGATCAGACTCGCCAGCAGAATGAGATTGCCTAGCCCGACTGGCAACGCAGCCATCGTGAAGGTCTGCGAGATCTGATCGGCCAGCTGCGTGGCGGCGCCCGCGACCGGCGACGAGCTGACGCCGGAGGCGGCCGCAAGCTGCCGCATGGCCCAGGCCACGCCCGCGAGGGCAAGCACGGCGCCGACGAGCGTGCCGCGCGCGGCGACACGGAACACCAAGCCGCGCTGGCGACGCGATACCCAGCGGCCCCACGCGTAGAGCACGACACAGAGCACGAGCGATACAGCAAGCATGATCGAGAACATCACGTGACGCCTCCGCGTACGACCACGGTCAAGGACCCGTAAAGGGGTACGTAGGTCCTCGCACCATGCGCCCGACGCTCGTCGCTGCGCCCAGACCGACCGTGAAGCCCGTGCTGATCTCAGTCGGGTTTGGATCGGTCTTGATGCCCCTCGGCAGTCCCATGAAATTGACGATGTTCATCGTCCACCACATCGTTCCAGCTGTCGTGAAGCGGGCAGCTCCGCCGAATTCGTCGGTACCGAGCCGAGCGGTCGTGACGAAGTCGTTCCACGGGCCCTGCAAAGTCACGGAGAGAGGAGGCCCACCCTTCAACCCCTTGCCCGCGCCACCCGCGCTGTATTGGTAGAAGGTCGTGAGCTGATTCTGGGGGTCCCAGATCTGAAAATACAGATGATCGAACGCCACCGGGCCAATGCCACCGGAGATGCCGCCCAGCTCTCGGATCCGAAATTTCGTGGTGGTCTTCGGCGTGGGCGGGCTCGGCGGCTGCGGATGCACCGGCGGGCTGATCAAGGGTGCGCAGAGCACGGAGACCGCGCGATCGCCCTCGGCCTCGGCCACTTTCATGCTCGCCATCGACTCGCCTACGTAGCTCGGCAGCAGCCGGTTCCGATCGACGCCCTGGCCCACGAGATAAGCCACGACCTTGTCGACGCGGGTCTTCGACAGCTGAAGATTGTGCGCATCGCTGCCCGTGTGGCTCGCGGAACCTTGCAGCCAACAGCGTGCCGCTTTCCCCTTCAAGATGGGCGCTACGCGTCTCGCCAAGAAGGCAACGTGTTCCGGCTTCGGGTCACCGCCATCGATGTCGTAGTTGAAGAGCGATGCCCGAACACCACCCACCGGCGCAGCTGTGCTCTCGGCGATCTTTCCTGGTCCGGTCTGCTTCAAAACGATGCCCCTTGCCGCGACGCCTAACAGGCCAGCGAAGCAAGTGTCAAGCACAAGACCGAACGTGTGATGATCGATGCGAGCGAGCCGATCTGAGCGCATGATGAGCCGCGCATGAAAGGCTGGCTCGAAACGCTGTGGGAACAGGTGTTCCGCGACGAGCGGGTGACCCCGCCCGGCTGGTTTCTGCGAAGCAACCTATCGATCGGCCTGTTTGCCAGCATCGTGCTGTACGCGGGGGCGCGGCATCCCGAGCGGATGAACGTAGCCTTCGCCGCGCTCGTCGCCTGCACGGTGGCCACGCATGTCGGCGGAGCCCTGATTGCGCTCGCAGCTCGTCGCGCCGTTCCCACACTCATCTTCGTTCACGGCGTCGTGCTGCTCGCCACCACAGCCAGCTTCGTCGCAACCTGCCTCTGGCTGACGGTCCACGCGACGACGCTGAGCAACGTTCGCTATCTCCCTGGCGTGGCGCTCGCACTCTTCGTATATGCGTCACTCGAGCTCCGCTTCTTCGGACCTCGGCCCATACGAGCCATGAACCTGCGCCGGCTGGGCATCATCCTCGGCATCGCCAGTGAGTTGGCGCTCGCCACGACGCTGGTGCGGGTGTTGTTGCGGAGCTGAGCTCGGGACAAGTGCGAATGTTCGCGCGCTGGTCGACACAGGTTGGCGCACTGCGGCTGCGACGCGCGGCCACGGTCCGCGCTTGACAAGCACACGCCGAGAGCTGACGTTCGGGATCTTGCGCGCGTCCGGCGAGTGAACCGCGTTGAGAAAATGCGCCACTGGCTGCAGGGCGGGGTTCGAATGGCTTACGAGGGTGAGGTTCTCAACGCGTGCGGGGTCGTCCAAGTCGATCTGACGAAGATCGCGGTGGTCGCGGTTTCCGGATCGGGACCCAATCTCTGCGGGCACTTGATTCTCTACTCGCCTTCTAGAGGCGGGTACTACTTTCATGTAGCCGATCTCTATGGGCCTCCGCGCTATATGAACGCGTCGCAGTATCACCGCTACTTGAGAGCCAACAAGAAACGCGAGTTGCTCCGGCGCTACCTCGAGCTGCCCGATCCGCGCAGCGCGGAACAATGCCTCGAGTCGCTCATGGCCAGTGACTGGGCCTGGTTGATCTTGCCGCACAACTGCGTGCGCTTCTGTGAAGTCATCATCGAGGCCGGCGGCGCAGAATGGGGCTCGTACAGTAACTGCCCAACCGTCGCCACGGACGTTCCGCAAGAGGCCATTCGGCGGTTCTTACAGACACTCGAGAGCGAGCTCTACAAGGCCTATGGCGTCCCACGTTGAGCCCAACGTGCCGTCTCAGGGGCGGCACGCGCCGCGAGCGTGGTTCCGGCACGCGTTAGTGTTGTTCGGGGCATGGCTTGCGCTGCTGCTGAGCGCATTGCTGCTCGAAGGCAGCGCGTTCGGCAGTTTTGTGTTCCATCACGCGGCCACCGCCTTCGGCTATCTGGCACTGCAACTGCTCACGGGCGCCGCTGCGCTCGCTGCTTGTGTCATGACGCTGGTGCGCGGCTCGACTCTGCAGCGCGTCATCGTGGCAGTCCCAACGCTGCTGCTGGTGCTGTACGCGCTGGTGGCCATCAGCGGACCAGGGTAGCGGTCGGCGCGACAGTTCCAGTGCGCTCAGGAACAAGCAAGCTCGCGACGAGGTGCGTAAGCGACATAAACGGCGCTTCGGCCGTGAGTTGACCGAACGCTACCTTGTCGGAACCGGGTTTGGTGCGCTGATGTCCAGGCCTCCGTCGCGCGGGGCGCGTGCCGCGCATTCGAACTACGCGTCGTGCTTCCCCAGGACGCGGGCGCTCGCAGCCGCCTGGTTCTCCCGGTAAGCGCGCTTGAGTGAGAGGAATGAGGCGAAGGCCAGATACGCATGGGAGCCGAGCATGAGGTCGCACGAGACAAGTGCGCCGGCCGACAGCGCGAGCAGCCGCCACGGTACCGGAGCGCCGAGCGCCGCGCCCATCAGCGCACAGCCGCCCGCGCCCGCCAGCAGCGTGCGAGCGTAGACGCGCAGCCAGCGGCGGTGGCGCGCGCGACCCAATGCGACGAGGACATGCGCGATGGCGGCGACAGCCGTGAGGGCGAGGGCCGCAACCAGGGCGGCCACGATCGTCGCAGCCGTGGCGGCCACGGTGAGCGCACCTGCCATCGCGAGCGTGGTTGCCGCGGCAGCGAAGCACGGGACGACCAGACTCGCCACCAATGAACCAGGCGGGAACAACAGCGTCCGCTCGCCGCGCATGACCTGGTCGAGCAGAACCGCGGCGTCGCCCTCGGCCGAGCGTGGATCGGGGTCGGTCATTGATACTCTTCGACCGAGCGTGCCACGCCCACGATGTACTGGCCGGCCTGTTGGGCGAAGCCGCCGGTGGCGCTACCCGTGAAGCTGATGGCGGCGCCGAGCGCGTCCCGGAGCTGATTCCTCACGGCCTGCGTCACTTGCACCGTGCTGAAGCGCTTGGGGAACACCCCAGCTCGCACGAGCATCTTGACCTGGCCGCCGCTGATCCCTGGATTTTGCAGTCGAACCGCCTCTTCGGCCAGTGCTCGTCGCTGCTGCCGCGTCAGGCCTTTGAGCACGTCCACCATCGTCTTGCCCGTGACGGCCCTCAACTTCAACGCCATGCGAATCCACGCGCTCAGCACGGACACCGTGCGTGACAACGTGACTGGACTGCTCTGGCAGCGAGCCAACGGGGTGTCTACCAGTGGCCAGGCGGCGGCGATCAGCGCTTGTATGAATCTGAGGCTCTCCGGGACCGGCTGGCGTCTGCCCACGCGCGCGGAGCTGTTGTCGATCATCGACATCGAGCGTTCGGCCCCGGCGGTGGACTCGAACGCTTTTCCAGACACTGCGGCTGCTGACTACTGGTCGTCGAGCGCGTACCGGGGCAACCCGGGTAGCGGCTGGGCCGTCAATTTCCTCGACGGCGAGGCGCACTCTCTTGCCACGTCGAAGCTGGCGTTGGTCCGTTGCGTGCGCTGACCTGCTCGTGGCGACAGCGCGTTCCCCGCACGGCTCTTCGTGCCGTCTGAGGCGTGAGCGACAAGAAGCGAGCACCACCTCGCGGCCCGAGCCCCGCACGCTGTGGAGCGTGGCCACTGCAGCGCCGCGCGCGATTTCGAGACCGCCAAGCGCCCGTCACCGTGCAATCTATTGTGGGGAATCCTGCGCTTGCGCTAGCATCTCGCCCCACACCCGTGGCAGACGACCGCGCCATAGCCCTGTTCGACCTAGAGTCGTTGCTCGCGCCGGTCAGCGGCGAGGCGCCCTGCGGCGTGGACCTCGAGTACGACGCGGGGTTCTTGGCGTTGGTGTCGGCGGCGCAGTCGGGGCCGCAAGAGCGGCTGGTCGGGCCAAGCGGTCCCGCCGAAGAGCCGAACTGGCGGAACGTCGTCAAGCAAGCGCTCGCGCTGTTCGCTCGCACCAAAGATGTGCGCGTGGCCAGCGTGCTGACGCGAGCCTGCCTGCGCGTCCAAGGGCTCGACGGGCTGGCTCAGGGTACCGCTCTGCTGCGCGCGTTGCTCGAGCGCTATTGGGACACGGTCCACCCGCAGCTCGACCCTGACGACAACGACCCGACCATGCGACTCAACGCGCTGCGGGAGCTGTGTGATCGGCACGGGGTCCTGCTGTATTTGCGCGCCATGCCGCTGCTCACGATGCCCGGGCTCGGCAGCTTTGGCCTCAAGGAACTGACGGCCAACGCGAGCGACGCCCAGCCCGCGGCAGCCAGCGCAGCCTCCGACAATGCCAAGCTCGAAAGCGCCTTTGCGAACTGCGAGCTAGCTCACATCGAAGCGCCGCTCGACGCGATAAAGCGCACCCTCGCTGACTTGCAAGCGATCGAAAACTGGGTCAGAGACCGGGCGGGGGCTCATCGAGGGATGAGCTTCGAGGAGCTGACGGGGGTCCTCGAACAGATGCAAGGGTTACTGAACCTTCGTCTGGCCAAGCGTAAACCCGAACGAGCGCATGCCGCAGAGTCGCCTACCGACGAGGGATCGCAGATCGTGACGGCCGCCAACCAACCCAAACGCGGGTCCGGTGCGGTGGGAGAGATCCTCTCGCGGCAAGACGTGAAGCGAGCGCTCGATCAGGTCTGTGGCTACTACGAGCAGCACGAACCTTCCAGCCCGGTACCGCTGCTGCTGCGACGCGCGCAACGGCTGGCTGATATGAGCTTCATGGATGTCGTACGTGACCTGGCACCGGGCGGAGCGGCTGAAGTCGAGCTCATCCGCGGGCCGAAGAACGCGGACTAGGTTTAAAGGCATAGGAGGACCGAGTGTCAAAGGGAAGTAGCCAGAAGTTCATTGGGCGCAATCGCGCACCCCGCGTGCAGATCGAATACGACGTGGAGCTCTACGGCGCGCAGCAGAAGATCGAGCTGCCGTTCGTGATGGGCGTGATGGCGGATCTCTCTGGCCAGCCCGAGGAGCCTTTGCCGCCGGTTGCGGACCGCAAGTACCTCGAGATCAGCGTGGACAACTTCGACGAGCGTCTCAAAGCGATGAAGCCGCGCGTCGCGTTCCAGGTGCCGAACACCTTGACCGGCGAAGGCAACATCCCGGTGTCCATGACTTTCGAGAGCATGGCTGATTTCTCGCCCGCCGAGATCGCCCGCAAGGTCGAGCCGCTGCGCAAGTTGCTCGAAGCGCGAACGCAGCTGTCGAACCTGATCACATATATGGACGGCAAGAGCGGCGCCGAAGGCTTGATCGCCAAGGTGCTGCAGGATCCGACGTTACTGCAGACACTCGCGGCGCAGGCAAAACCTGAAGGTACGGAGCCGAGTGGTTCGGGCTCGAAAGAAGGTGCGCCATGAGCGAGCAGCAGAAACAAGACGCCAAGTCGACAGGCGCGACGGGCACGATCGAGCAGAGCGAGCTCGGCGCGCTACTCAACAAAGAGTTCAAGCCCAAGTCCGATCACGTGCGCAGCGAGGTCGAGAACGCCGTCAAGACGCTCGCCACGCAAGCGCTCGAGCACACGCAGCTGGTCTCCGACGACACCGTCAAGACGCTGCGCGCCATGATTGCCGAGATCGACCAGAAGCTCACCGATCAGGTCAATCAGATCCTGCACCACGAGGAGTTTCAGAAGCTCGAGGGCGCGTGGCGCGGGCTACACCACCTGGTCAACAACACCGAGACTGACTCGATGTTGCAGATCCGCGTGTTGAACATCTCGAAGAAAGAGCTGCACAAAACCCTCAAGTGGTACAAGGGCACGGCTTGGGACCAGAGCCCGATCTTCAAGCGCCTGTACGAAGAAGAATACGGCACGCTCGGAGGTAAGCCTTACGGCTGCTTGGTGGCCGACTACTACTTCGATCACACGCCACCGGACGTGGAGCTGCTCGGAGAGATGTCGAAGATCTGTGCCGCGATGCATGCGCCCATGATCACCGCCGCTGCACCGTCGCTCTTCCTGATGGACTCGTGGCAGGAGCTGAGCAATCCGCGCGATTTGACCACCTTGTTCACGACCAGCGAGCATGCTGCTTGGCGCTCGCTGCGCGAGTCGGAAGAGGCGCGCTACCTGGGTCTGACCATGCCGCGCTTCTTGGCGCGACAACCCTACGGCGCCAAGAGCGATCCGGTCGACGAGTTCGATTTCGAAGAAGACACGGCCGGCGCGGAGTCGAACAAGTTCGCCTGGGCGAACTCCGCCTACGCGATGGCGGTCAACATCAACCGCTCGTTCAAGTTGTACGGCTGGTGCTCGCGCATCCGCGGCATCGAGTCGGGTGGTTCAGTCGAGGGGCTGCCCACGCATACGTTCCCAACCGATGACGGGGGCGTGGACATGAAGTGCCCAACGGAGATCGCGATCAGCGATCGCCGCGAGGCGGAGCTCGCCAAGAACGGTTTCATGCCGCTCTTGCACAAGAAGAACACCGACTTCGCAGCGTTCATCGGCGCACAGTCGCTACAGAAGCCCGCGAAGTACGATGACCCGGACGCCACGGCGAACGCCAATCTCGCGGCGCGGCTGCCGTATCTGTTCGCGACCTGCCGGTTCGCGCACTACTTGAAGTCCATCGTGCGCGACAAGGTCGGCTCGTTCAAAGAGCGGGAAGACATGCAAGCCTTCCTGCAGCAGTGGATCACGCAGTACGTGCACGGCGATCCGGCCCACGCCAGCGAGAACGAAAAAGCGGAGAAACCGCTGGCAGGCGCCGAAGTCGTGGTCGAGGCCATCGACGGCGATCCTGGTTACTACAGCGCCAAATTCTTTCTGCGGCCGCACTATCAGTTGGAAGGACTAACCGTATCGCTGCGTTTGGTCTCCAAACTGCCGTCGCAGAAAGCTTGAACGAAACGATGAGTCGCGCAGTCGGAGCGCGTCGCGTAATCAACCGTAACAACACGTATCAGCGAAGTGCTGGGGAGAAGCGTCATGGCCGTAGACATGTTCATGAAGATCGACGACATCAAGGGCGAGTCGACCGACGAAAAGCACAAGGACCAGATCGAGGTCATCTCCTTCAGCTGGGGGATGTCACAAACCGGAAGCTCGAGCGTCGGGACAGGCAGCGGCACCGGCAAGGTCGACGTTCAGAACCTCAGCTTCACCAAGTACATCGACACCTCATCGCCTGCGCTGGTCAAGCTCTGCTGCAAAGGCAAGCATTTCGATCTCGCGACGCTGTACATCCGCAAGGCGGGCGACAAGCCGGTCGAGTACCTGCGCGTCGAGCTTTACAACGGGCTCATTGCGCAGGTCTCGGTGGGTGGTAGCGGTGGCGACGACCGGTTCACGGAGAACATCTCGCTGAACTTTGCCGCCTTCAAGTACTACTACACACCGCAGGTCAAGGGCGCCGCCGGCGCCGAGATCCCGGCTGCGTGGAACATCGCGAAGAACAGCGAAACGGTCCCGTGACGAGTGAGCCATGCCCGAGCTGACGCACAAGGAGCGGCTGCAACCGTCGCTCCTTGATCGTCTCACCGACGAACAGCCCGAGGAACGCGTCGAATCGCGCGACAAACGCGTGTTGTCGCAGGAGCGTCTGCGCGCAAGCGTGCTGCGCGATTTGACCTGGCTATTCAACACCACCAACCTCGCAGCGCTCGAGGATTTGAGCGCACATCCCGAGACGGCCAAGTCGGTGCTCAACTACGGTCTGCCCGATCTCGCGGGCCACACCGTTTCCGGTATCGATGTGCCGAGGCTCGAACAGCTGCTGCGCCAAGCCATTTGGCATTTTGAGCCGCGGCTGATCCAGCGTAGCGTGCGCGTGCGGCTGATGGTCCACCCGAACGTGATGAGCCACAACAGCATGAGTTTCTCGATCGAAGCTGAGCTGTGGTCGCAACCGCTGCCCTTGCAGCTGTTTCTGCGCACCGAGATCGACCTCGAGGACGGAGACGTGCGCGTAGCCGAGGTGCGTGAGCGTTCAGGCACCGAGCGGCGCACGGAGGGCTGACCCGTGGATCCGCGCCTGCTGCAGTACTACGAGCGCGAGTTGCGCTACCTGCGGGAGATGGGCGCGGAGTTTGCGCGCGAATTTCCGAAGATTGCAGGGCGCCTGGGGCTCGAGGGGCTGGAGTGCGCGGACCCGTACGTGGAGCGCTTGCTCGAGTCGTTCGGTTTCCTGGCCGCGCGCGTGCAACTCAAGATCGACGCGGAGTTTCCGCGGTTCACGCAACATCTGCTCGAGTTGCTGTGCCCGCACTACCTTGCGCCTACACCCTCGATGGCCGTGGTTCGCTTCGTGCCCGATCTGCTCGAGGGCGCGCTGGCATCGGGCTTCGAGATACCGGTCGACGCCGTGCTGCGCTCGCGGTTGGGCAAGAACGAACAGACGCCGTGCGAGTTCCGTACGAAGCACCCGGTTCGACTCTGGCCGCTCGAGATCAAGCGTGCGCAGTACACGACCCTGCTGACCGAGCTGCGCGATGTGCGCTTGCCGAGCCAACGCCGCGCCAAGGCCATATTGCGGCTGCAGCTCAAAGCGACGGCGGGGCTGTGCATCGATCAGCTCTCACTCGACGAGCTGCCGCTCTTTCTCGCGGGCAATGACGAGGTCGCACAGCGACTCTACGAACAGCTCGTGTCGGGGGCGATCGCGATCGTGGCGCGCCCACTCAAGCAGCCGCACGCGTTTCAAGAGGTCATCGAAACCGAGACGTGTGTGCGGCCACTGGGCTTCGACGATGACCAAGCCCTGTTGCCCTACAGCGCTCGTTCGTTTCAAGGCTACCGGCTCTTGCACGAGTACTTCGCCTTCCCTAGCCGCTATCTCTTCGTAGCGCTGACCGGGCTTGCGAAGGCGATCCGGCGCTGTCAGGCGTCCGAGATCGAGCTGCTCATCTTGCTCGACAAACAGGACCCTTCCCTCGAAGGCATCGTGGACGCTTCACGACTCTTGCCGTTCTGCGCTCCGGCCGTGAATCTGTTTCCTCGACAAGTAGACCGAATCCATCTCTCCGATCGTGAACACGAGTACCACGTCGTCGCCGACCGGGCGCGTCCACTCGACCTCGAGATCTACAGCATCGACAAGGTCATGGGCTACGGAGCGCGCAGCGTGAGCGAGCGCGAGTTTCTCCCGCTCTACTCGCCGCACGAGCGCGGCGACGGACCACCGTCGTACTACACCGTGCAACGCAAACCGCGGCTCCTGTCGTCACGCATACGTGCGCAGGGCCTGCGCTCGACGTACGTGGGCAGCGAGGTCTTCGTGTCCCTCGTCGACGCCAACGAGGGTCCTTACGGATCCGACCTGCGTCAGCTTGGTGTCACGGCCCTGTGCACCAATCGCGACTTGCCCATGCACATGACAGTAGGCCAAGGCGCAGCGGACTTCGCCCTGCAATCAGGCGCACCTGTCGAGAGCGTACGCTGTGTGGCTGGCCCGAGCGCACCGCGGGCATCGCACGCCCACGGTGATGTGTCATGGCGTCTGATATCGCACTTGTCACTGAACTATCTGTCGCTGATCGATACCGACTCACGGCAAGGCGCGGCCGCGCTGCGCGAGATGTTGTCGCTGTACGCAGAGCTGTCGGATCCCACAGCGCGCCAACAGGTGCGCGGCGTGCACACGGTGAAATCGGAGCCTGTGATGCGTCCGTTGCCCGGTCCCGGCCCGCTGAGCTTCGGTCGCGGGCTCGAGATCACACTCGAGTGCGATGAGGCGGCCTTTCAAGGCAGCGGCGTGTTCGTGCTGGCTTCCGTGCTCGAACGCTTCTTCGCCAAGTACGTATCGATCAATAGTTTCACCGAGACCGTGCTCAGGACGCTGCAACGCGGAGAGATCATGCGATGGCCGACCACGACCGGGCAGCGCCACCTGTTGTGACCCAGAGCAAGGGAGCGGCGACGGCGACGTCTGCGGGCGAGTCTCCGCGGCTGGAACGCGATCGCGCGGCGGCGCTGCTGCAAGCGCTGGAACGAGCTCCGTACGATTTCGACTTCTTTCAGGCCTTGCGTCGACTCGAGTGCCTGTACCGCGATCGACCGCGTTGGGGTAGCGCACAGCGTCCCAGCGAAGAACCGGTGCGCTTAGGCCAGGAGGTGTCGCTGTCGGCGGCACCAGCGACCTTGGCGCGCTTTGTCCCGGCGACGCAGGGGCAGCCCGCGCGCTTGAGCACGTACTTCTTCGGAGTGCTCGGGCCCGACGGACCCATGCCGTTGCATCTGACGGACTATGCTCGGCAGCGCTTGCACCACAGCGCAGACCCTACGCTGGTGCGCTTCCTGGACATGTTCCATCACCGACTGCTGTCGTTGTTCTACCGTGCGCGCAGCAGCGCAGACCCGGCTACCCAGCGCGATCGCCCGGAGTCGGATCGCTTCCTGATGTACCTCGGCGCGCTGTTCGGCATCGGCCTGCCCGCCCTGCGCGCGCGCGATGCGTTTCCCGATCACGCCAAGCTCTACTACGCGGGGCTTCTTTCGGCGCAGGCGCGCAACGCGGAGGGCCTGCGCGCGATGATCCAAGACTTCATGCAAATGCCGACCCGCATCGAGCAGTTCATGGGCGAATGGGTGTCGATTCCGCCTGCACACTGTTGGCATTTGGGCCAGCACGCGCGACGAGGTGCGCCCTTACTTGGACAGCTCGGGCGAACAGCGCTCGTGGGTACGCGCGTTTGGATGCGCCAACATCGTTTTCGCGTGGTGCTCGGCCCGCTGCAGCGTGAGCAGTTCCGGTCGATGTTGCCCAATGCGCCGGATGCGCGCAATGCGCGGAGCCTCCGGCATTTGACCGCGCTCGTCCGCAACTACGTCGGCGAGGAGCTCAAGTGGGACGTGCGACTTCACTTGCGCCGCGACGCGGTGCGAGCTCTGCAGTTGGGTGTGAATGCACAGCTAGGACGCACGAGCTGGATTGCATCCACAGCAGGGGGCAGTGATTGGGAGGATCTAGTGCTCGACCCGGAGCAGCACGACGGGCGTGCGGTCGGCACCGGAACAAGGCGGCCCGGCAGCCGCCCACAGACGCAGGGGGCACAACATGTCTGAGATCAGTCGCGTATCACTTTTCGGCAAGCTCAACTCGCTTGCGTACAAATCCCTCGAGAGCGCGACGGTCTTCTGCAAGATGCGGGGCAACCCGTACGTCGAGCTGGTGCATTTCATCCACCAGATCGCGCAGCAACAAGACAGCGACTGGCAGCGCATCGTGCGCGAGTTCGAGATCGACCCAGGGCGCCTGGCCAAAGATCTCACGGACGCGCTCGACCGTTTGCCACGCGGCTCCACGTCGATCTCGGATCTGTCCAGTCACGTCGAAGACAGCGTCGAGCGTGCCTGGGTCTACGCGACCTTGATGTTCGGCGACTCGCAAGTGCGCACGGGCCACCTGCTCATCGGAATTCTCAAGACGCCCGGCCTGCGCAACGTGTTGCTCGCGCTCTCGAAAGAGCTCGCCAAGATCAAGCTCGACGTGCTCAGCGAGCGTTTCGTCGACATCACGCGTGACGGTGCAGAGAGCAAGCTCGGTCCGAGCGATGGCTCCCAGATGGGTGGTGGTGCAGCCCCCGGCGAAGCCAGCGGCGCCATGCCGCCGGCACAAATGGGCAAGCAAGAAGCGCTGCGCCGCTATTCCGTGGATCTCACGGAGAAAGCACGCAAGGGCGAGATCGATCCCGTGGTCGGGCGCGACGAAGAGATCCGCCAAGCGATCGACATCTTGCTGCGCCGCCGTCAGAACAACCCGATCCTCACCGGTGAGGCCGGCGTCGGCAAGACGGCCGTAGTCGAGGGCTTCGCGCTGCGCATCGCGCGCGGTGATGTGCCGCCCTCGCTGAAGGAAGTCTCCCTGCGTACGCTCGACATCGGACTCTTGCAGGCCGGCGCCAGTATGAAAGGCGAGTTCGAGAACCGACTGCGCCAGGTGATCGAGGAAGTGCAGTCGTCGGCCAAGCCGGTGATCTTGTTCATCGACGAAGCGCACACGCTGATCGGTGCCGGCGGCGCGCAAGGCACGGGCGATGCGGCCAACCTGCTCAAGCCGGCGCTGGCGCGCGGAACGCTGCGCACCATCGCGGCTACGACTTGGGCCGAGTACAAGAAATACATCGAGAAAGATCCCGCGCTCACCCGACGCTTTCAGGTCGTGCAGGTGCACGAGCCGAGCGAGGACAAGGCGCTGCTCATGATGCGTGGCGTGGCATCCACGCTCGAAGCTCACCACCGTGTGCAGCTGCTCGATGAAGCGCTCGAAGCGGCCGTGAAGCTTTCGCACCGCTACATCCCTGCGCGCCAGTTGCCGGACAAATCCGTGAGCTTGCTCGACACGGCGTGCGCGCGCGTGGCGATCAGTCAGCACGCCGTGCCAGCCGAGGTCGAAGACAGCCGACGACGCATCGAAGCGCTGGAGACCGAGCAGGGCATCATCGCGCGAGAGCAGGCCGTGGGCGTCGATACGGCAGCACGACAAGCGCGGACGCAGCAGCTCCTCGGGCAAGAGCTGGAGAAGAAGCAAGCGCTCGAAGCGCGTTGGGGTGCCGAGAAGGCGTTGGTCGATCGCATTCTGACGATCCGCGGTCAGCTACGCGCCGCAGGTGCCGCCGTGGACGCGCCGGTCGACGCGGCGCAGGTGCCCGCCGCCGTCAGCGACGCGACTACGCAGGCGCCGGAAGTGAAAGCCTTGAGCACGACCGAGCGCGAGCAACTGCTGCAGGAGCTGCGAGGCTTGCAAAGTGAGCTCGCGCAGCTGCAGGGCGAACGGCCTTTGATCTTGCCCAGTGTGGACGCGCAAGCCGTGGCGTCCGTCGTAGGCGATTGGACGGGCATCCCCGTCGGTCGCATGCTCAAGAACGAGATCGAGACCGTGCTCAAGTTAGCCGAGGTCGCGGGTGCACGCGTGATCGGCCAGCAGCACGCGCTCGAGATGATCGGACGGCGCATCCAAACCTCGCGCGCGGGCCTCGAAAACCCGAGTAAACCCGTGGGTGTGTTCCTGCTCGCCGGTCCGTCCGGCGTAGGCAAGACCGAAACCGCGCTCACGCTCGCCGAGGTTCTTTACGGCGGCGAGCAGAACCTGATCACCATCAATATGAGCGAATTTCAGGAGGCCCACACGGTCTCCACGCTCAAGGGCGCGCCACCCGGCTACGTGGGTTACGGCGAAGGCGGCGTGCTCACCGAGGCCGTGCGCCGCAAACCTTACAGCGTGGTCCTGCTCGACGAAGTCGAGAAGGCGCACCCCGACGTGCACGAGATCTTCTTCCAGGTCTTCGACAAAGGCTGGATGGAAGATGGCGAAGGCCGCCGCATCGACTTCAAGAACACGCTCATCCTGCTCACCTCGAACGTGGGCAGTGATCTGATCATGGCGATGTGTCGCGCGGGCAAGAACAACGTCGTCGAGCCCGAAGAGATCGCCAAGGCGCTGCGCAAGCCACTGCTCGAGGTGTTCCCCGCAGCGCTACTCGGCCGCATGGTCACCATCCCGTACTACCCGCTCAGCGACAGCATGCTCGGCAACATCGTGCGCCTGCAGCTCGGCCGCATCGGCAAACGCTTGCTGGAGAGCCACGCGATACCGCTCGAATACGATGCGGCCGTGATCGACCTGATCGTCAGCCGCTGCACCGAGCTCGAAAGCGGCGCGCGCGTGATCGATGCGCTGCTCACGAACACGCTCTTGCCGCGCATCAGCCGCGAGCTGCTGACGCGCACGCTGGCGGGCAACCCGCTGACCCGCGCGGTGGTGTCCGTGGCGGACGGGGAGTTTGCGTACGCGCTGGAGTGAGCGCCGTGTGGACCTGACGAGTGGCAGTGGCGGCCAGTCAGATGAGGTGACTAGCACAGCGCGGGCGCTGTTCTTCGCAGGTTTCCGAGCGCTCACGCCTGTGAAGGTCCTGCCGATTTCACGCCCACTCGCGTGTTAGGAGAGCCTCATTTCCCGTCATTTCCCTAGCCTTCTTCCACGCGGCAGAGAGGCCGTTCGTGTTGCTACGACGATCTCCGAACTGCCTGGCTGCTTCTTCAAGGTCCTTCTCACCGAGCCCGTCGTGGTGTGCGCTAGCGCAGAGCAGCGCTGGGGCCGATGGTCGCGACCAGTGCACTGGGTGCAAGGCGTGCATAGCGGCCGCCCAACCCGCGCATCGTGATTTCTGCGGCAGGCACGATGCGCGGCTCACGCAGTTCATAGCGCCGCCCAGCGCGGTGCAGCGTGCCGCCATCAGCGGCTAGCAGGTTACGTACCCAGTCGGTCTGCTCACCATACAGGATGGGAACCGCAAAGCAGCCGGCTCCGACGAAGCCCAGAACCGGCGTCCGGTAGGCCTTGCCGCTCTTGCGTCCGGTGTGCCCGATGATCGCCCAGGGCGGCACCAACCAAGCCCAGAGGCTCTGGATCCGGTTGTTCACGTACTTGTTGAAGATTGTGAGCGCTCGCGGAATCTGCATGTGTCGTGCCTCCGAGTCGGGGTGCCATGGCTGGGTAGCATGCCCGTCGATGACGGTGAAGAAGTCCTTGCCAGCATTGGTTGCGACCTCGACGCTCTGCTCCTTGAACTGCTGTCGGTACTCTCTTGGGCACTTCGTCTGGTCCGCGGTCTCGCGGTTATTCCGGATCTGGCGGGGGGCCCCGGGAAGGCAACAACCCGGGGCTACCCTACAACGCCACCGCGTCTGCCGGCCGCCCCGCGTTGCGTCACCCGCCTGAGCAGCTACCCCCCTCCTGGCGGCGGGGAGCTTGCCGTCGTCGGCGACACCAACCGAAACTTCCACGTCGACGGACATGCGTTCACCGGCACCCCCACACCGCCCGAAGACGTCGCCGATCCCGATACCGATGTGGTGATCGTCGCGCTCGACGCCACCGGCAACCTTCGCTGGGGCGCTCAGTATCTCTCCCCGGGTCTGGATCGGGGCGTCGACATCGCGTTCGACGCAGCGGGCGTCGCCTACGCAAGCATGACCGTGTGGCGACATGACCTCTGGTATCAGGGCGCCGTGGAGTCCTCGATCTTCGACACTGTGGGGATGGTGATGTCGTCGTCACCTGCAGGTCAGTTGCGTTGGTTGCGCGATGTCCTGCCCGCGAGCTTCGGACTGTCTGCGCTGGTAACCACCGGCCCGGATTCGCTCGCCGTCACGGGTCTCGGCAATGGCAACGTCGCGTTCGGCATCAAGCCCAAGAACTGAGCGTTGGTGCCGGACCAGCTTTGCCGCGCCATCGGGCACCGCTCGAACGTCGTGCGGCTGACGCACTCCTTCTTGAGGCTGGCGAAGCAACTCTTAGCGCCGCCAGCCGCAGCTCGGCGCGCATGTGATCGTCGAGCGCCCAGCCGACGACGCGGCGCGAGTATAGGTCGAGCAACACGGCCAAGTAGCACCAGCTCTTCGGCCCTGACGACCGCGAGCCCGTGGCGCGGCACCGGGCGAGTCGCGTATGCTGCAAGCATGTCGAAACTGCTTGCCGCGTGCGTTTGTCTCCTGGGGGTGCTCGGCTGCTCGAGCCACGGCGCCAATGCAAGCGCCGTCGTCGCGGGGGCGTCCGGAGCCGCGCGCAGCGGTGCGGCTGCGGGTCGCGGCGGCGCGGCGGGCACGGGGACGCTGGTAGGCAGTGCCAGTCGCTCGGCGACGAGCGCGGACGGCGGCTCCTTGCAGGTCGGCACGGAGTTCTCGGGCACGGCCGGCAACGACGCGGGCGCTCAAGGCATGACGGTCGAGCCGCCGGGCAGCGACTGCCTCGGTGGCAAGGCGAACTTCGACCGTCACTCCGCGAGTTGTGGTGCGTGCGGGCACGTGTGTGCGCCCTTCGTGCTCGCGAGCGGGCTCGATTGGCCGGTGGGCATCGCTCTCGACGCCAGCAGCGCGTTCTGGATCACGAGCGGCAACGACGCCAAAGTCATGAGTGCCCCACTCGCAGGCGGTGCAGCTGTCACGCTCGCCGATGCGCAGCCGTTCCCTGCGAGCATCGCGGTCGACGCCACACACGTGTACTGGGCCGGCTACGGCACGATCTTCAAGTTGCCCAAGACCGGCGGCATGCCCAAGCGCTTGGTGAGCATGCAGATCACGCCCACCGCGATCGCGCTCGACGCGCACTACGTGTACTTCACCAACCGCGGCGACAACGACCTCGGCGCCGTGATGAAGGTCCCGCTCGACGGCGGCGATCCGATCATGCTGGCGCAACTTGCGGGCACCGACCCGGACGCGATCGCGGTCGACGTCACGCACGTCTATTGGGCCAACGGCGCCAACAGCGTCCAGCGCATGCTGCTCTCGGTGCCGCTCGCCGGCGGCGACCCGGTCACGCTCGTACCGGGCTCGGGCCAAGCGTATGCCATCGCGGTCGACGCCGCGCACGTGTACTGGGTCGCGCACGAAGACACGGGCTCGCTGTTTGGCGCGTCGATCAAGTCGACACTCGGACGCGTCGCGCTCGACGGAACCGAGCTCACCACGCTCGCCAACGGAACGCACGAGCCGATGGGCATAGCGGTCGACTCTCTCAACGCATACTGGACCAACGCCAGCACGAGCCAAGTCGTCTCGGCGACGCCGGGCACCGACGGCTCCACGATGAGCGTCCCCAAAGCCGGCGGCAGCGCGAGCATGTTGGGCCCTCTGCAAGACGAGCCCGGCGCGATCGCCGCCAACGGCAGCACCGTCTGCTGGACCACCACAGGCAAAGGCCAAGGCGATGGCCGCGTGAAGTGCTTGGGCGTGTGCAGCGCGGGTGTTTGCCGGTAAGCCGGTCGCTCGACGCGGGGTGGAGTGTGGTGCGACCGGCGGACGCAGGTGGTCACGCCGTGATCACAGCGAAGATCGGCGACAACCTTCGAGCGCTACGTCTAGGCGCAGCTCGAGGGCGCGGGTGAGCAGGTGCGGCGAGGCAAGGTTGTCGAGAAAGTGCGCGATCCTAATCTCGCGTTTCCGCGATAGGTGGCTCGCGGTTTCGTGCGCATCGTCTGCGCTCGCGCGCAGGCAACATACACCGCGGTTCGGTAGCGAGTTGACCGGACGCGACCTTATCGGAGCTGGCTCCCGTACGCTGTCCGTGGCGCGGAAGCCTCGATGGGGATCGAAGCCGGGTTCTAGTCTCGACCCTCCGCCACCAAGCCTGCTACGGCACCGCCAGCGGCTGGTCGTCCTGGGTGCCGCTCGCGTACGAGCCCCAGCAGATGAGCCTGGCGTCGTCGCGTAGGCCGCAGATCGTCGATGCGTTGGCAGCGAGCTGCGTGTAGCGGCCCAGCGAGACTTGCCCGGCCGCCAGGGAAACGTGCGTGCCCCAGCAGCGCAGGTGACCGTCCTGGCGCAGACCGCAGGTTCGATCTGAGCATCCCGTGGCAGCTGACGCGCGCTCAGGCACCGCCGCTGATCGTCTTGCCGACTTCCGGATGCGTCTTCAGCTTGTCCGCCACGCTTGCGACCGCGGCGTCGGCGAGGCCGAGCATCATCTCGATCAGCGCCGGCGATCACCACGCTTGCGCCATCGACAAGAACGGTGTGACCTACTGCTGGGGCGACAACACGCTCGGCGGCAGCTCGATCCGCTTCTCGGGCACCAACCAGCTGTGGGGCGTCCGGCAGGGCAACACGCAGTTCGGCGCGCTGGGCAGCGCGGTGCAGGCGGCGGCCGGCTCGTACCACACCTGCGTCCTGCACTCGCACTCGGCGACGACGAGCACGATCACATGTTGGGGCGACGCTTCGTTCGGGCAGCAGGGCTACGGCGCCGCCCCCTTCCGTTGCGGTGATCAACCTTCTACTGGTCGGTGCGACGATCAAGGCGATCTTGCCGATGAACGAATCGGCGCGCGCGAGCAGGGTTTCGATCCAGCTCAGCGAGCGTCGCGCTCGGCCAAGGCTGCCTCGAGCAACACGACGCGCGTCCCCAGCTCGGTAGCCCGCTGATCGTCTCCCCGCTGGTCGCCAACCGCCACACGCAGTTTAGATCACGATCGGTTCGGCGTGTCGATCCGCCTGGTGCAAGAAAATGCCGGGGGAGGAGCACGCTCTTTGGCTGTGGCTGCGCTCATGTTGTTGGTTATGCTGCGCGGTGCCAAACGCCGCCAACGCCGCTCCTCGCACTGAGGGCCAGCGGCAGCTTGGAAACGGACCGGCGCCCGTGACCCTGACCTCCCTGAAGCAACTGTTCGTCGAGCTGATTGGCAAGTCGCTGCACGTGCCTGATGTTTCGCGCGAGCACGACAGTGCGCTCGCGTACCGCGAGGAAATAGTGGGCCACATGGTGCCGACGGTGGCCGGGTGGCGCGTGGACGAGCCGTCGACGCCGGGACACTCGAAGATCGGCGGACTGCCGGACCTGCCCGCCGACGTCGCGTGGCCCAGCGACGCGAAGGGTCGTCCACGACTGTCGTTCCTGCTTCAGATCAACTTGGCCGAGATCGCAGGTGTGGAACACGACAACCCGCTTCCGCGCACGGGCATGCTCTATCTCTTCGCGCTCTGCGACAAGAACGCCGCGCAGAGCTACAGCATGGATTC
Source organism: Pseudomonadota bacterium (assembly GCA_017881185.1). Lineage (GTDB taxonomy): Bacteria > Myxococcota_A > Polyangia > Polyangiales > JAFGIB01 > JADGRF01. The sequence continues at coordinate 19,262 of JADGRE010000078.1, forward strand.
GAGAAACACGCGGGTCGTCTTCGTTCCCGAGCCGGGTCCGCTGGCGCCCCGCAACTATCCAGAGGGTCTGCCCAAGCAGGGTCGCCTCGACGAGACGGTTCTGCACTTCGGGCCATCGCTCTATTTCGAGGAGCGCGTCGAGCCCACCGAAGACGACGAGCCGAACGTCTTCGATGACGATGGCGAGCCCGTGGGGAAGCGCCCGTACTATCGAGCCAAGCGCTTCGACAACAGAGTCGAGAGCGAGCTCGAAGTCCTGCTGCGCCAGCACGGGTCGCACACGCCCGAGCTTACCTTGGTCAAGCAACCATGGTTCTTTCAGGACGAAGCGGTGATGCAGTTCGATCCTGACCAGGAGATCGAGCTACTCAGCGTCCACGGCGAACACGTGTCACCACACTATTACGGGTGTGTCTTCCATATCGTGATCTCCAGAGCGGCGCTGACACGCGGCGCGCTTGACCAAGCCTTCGTGATCTTCGAAGCCGGGACCTGAGCGCGGCCGTGCACCGCCATCGCTAGCCGACCCGCGAAAGCCGCATCACGGCACGCTGTGGACCATCGGACGTGCTGCAGATCAGGACCCGGTCCGACGGTGCGTAGCCGCGTTCCCAAGCCGCCATCGCGAGGCAAGCCGCGACGCCCCCACTTGCAGCCGCCGTATCGCCGAAGCCCGTCGCTGGAAACCAAACTTGAGGGTTTTGATAGCTGGGCCCGCGCCCGGCCAGATGGAAGAGCGTGTTGCCCCATTCGGAGGCTCTGGCAGGTTCACCATTGTGGTCGATGATGAGCCACGGTGAGCCGGCGCCGTGGCCATGCGGCCGCGCGATCAGCTCGGCGCTGACGACACCCGTGGACGGCGCGCCCGAAAGGATGTTGCCCGCGTCGGCGTCGACGTCGATCGATTCCAGCTGACAGAAGACCCTTGCCCGCCGTTGCACTGCGACCGGACGGCTCTCGAGCGCGAGCACGCAACACGCTTCGCCCGGCATCACGCCGGCCGGCCTCTGTTCGGTGCGTAGCCGCTGCAGATCTTCGAGCCAAACCAGCGTGTCGGTGTCGAGCAACGAATCGACCCCAATGACCAGCGCAAGCTCGATCCGACCGGCCGCCAGTTGCTCGGCGGCACTGAGACACGCGACACTCACGGAGGCGTGACCAGCCGTGATCGACAGCGCTCGCGCAGGCAGCGACTGCAGCCGCGTCGCCACCAGCGCATGCTGCAACAACGTCGCCGCAAGCTCGGCGTCGGGCGGAAGGTTACTGTCGGCCGCACGCTCTTGGAGCTCGACCCGTGCCGCCTCGTCCTCCAGCGCATCAGCGCCCGCGAGCGTGCGTCCTGGAGCAGGCATCGCAAGGAAGTAGCCCACGTGTCTTTGGTCGAGCTGCAAATCGGGACTCTGTCGCTCGAGGTCGTCCAGTGCGGCCGTCATCAAACGAATGAGCCGCGCCCCGCCTACGAACCCGTGGGTGACACCAGGCACGGCATGCACGACCAGCGGAACGCCCCCGAACGTTGCCCCCCCCGCGTCGTAATGTTCGAGAACGCTAGGATGGGTGAGCCCCGCACGATGCGCAGCGCAAGCACTCACGACGTCGAGGCCCAAGGACGACACGAGCGCGCGCCCGGTCACGACGATGGAGGCCGAGCTGGTCAGGTGCTCACGTAGGGCGGACGCGCTCATGGGTTCAGACCGCCGGGAAGGCATGCACCATGGGTGCACGCGCCAGCGATGGACAATAACGATAGTCGCTGGCCGTCGTCAGTCCACGCAAGCCCGCGATCCGCAAGATCGCCAGACCCTCGACGAACACTTGGCGCTCGGCGCGCACTAGGTCGTCCTCGTGCTTGCCGCGCTCGCGCTCGGCCTCGATGACCGTTTCGAAGTCCAAAAGCAGCTCTTCGAACGCGTCATCGAACGCGGCCTGGTCGCGTTCGAACAGCGCTCGGCACACCGAAAGGCGCGGGTTCAACTCGCCGGCCAGCCAAGTGTCGAACTGTTGGAAGAGCGCAAGGTACTCGTCGTCTGGCGCGGGCGCATCGGCGATCAATCGGGCCAACAGCTGCGCGTAGCAGTAGTCGTCCTCGTACTCGTGCCCCGCGCGAAAGTGCGCGGGTGACAAGCGAGCAATCCGCCTCGCGCGCAGCAAGTCGTTGGCCGCGATCGCGTCGACGAACGGCCGATACCGGCCGCTGACTTGGTGGTGATCGTCGTTGATCCCTGCTTGAGCCATGCGAGTCAGGTACGTTTCTCGCGTGCGACCGCTGCGCATGAGGTTGTGCAAGAACAGATCCGTACTGGCTTCGATCAGCAGTTGCATGATCGCCAGCGCGCGAAACTTCTCCGAAAGATCCAAAGTGAGCCGCCCGAACTGAGCTAACGGATAGCTCGGATTGCTCAGACCCAGGCACCAAAATGCCAGATCCATCGCAAGCGCTTCGGGACCATGTTCGAACACTCAGAGCCTCGCTTTCCTGGTGCGGCCGGTCGCGGCGCGCGTGCCCGCGCGCTACAGATCGCTCAGATCCGCCGGGATATCGAGATCCAATATGTCCGAGGTCTCCACCCAGCGATTGCCCGTGAAGCCCGCTGCGTCGATCGTCTTGGCCAGGTCGCGATGCACGAGCAGATAGCGTGCAAGCCTCTCGGCTCGAAACACTGGGCGATCGCGTGGAACTGCGGCGTCGAGCACCGCGAAGCTCGTCAGTTTGTCGATACCGGAGTCGTTCTCCTCGAGGACGCCGCACTTGGGGAGGTCCAGAATCGGAACCTGTCCAAGCGCGTTCACGATCGAGTAGCGCTCGGCCAACGGCCGGCCCTTGTGATCCAAAACCTTGGTGTCGAGAAACTCGACCTGCCCAGCCGGCACGCGCTCCGCGACGAAGTCTCTCAGTCTCGGTGATACGAGCACCAAGGAACTGACGTTGGAGAGCCGATCGACCAGCAACGTATCGTCCGGAAGGTTGGGGCTCATCTGGAAGTACGCATCGTCGGGATAGTCGTGCGCATGCGCGATCCCGTCCTCCAATTCGAAGTCGTCGGTAAACCCGTACAGCTTCGTGAGGCGAGCGACGTTCGCAGGATAGGCTGCTGCCCAGAATACGTACTCGAATGCCATGATGCTCTCCGATCGCGTCTAACCAAGATGGTGCGTGAAAGCCTTGAGCAGCCCTTCGAATGCCTCGAACCACTTTGGATCAGCGGGCGCGGGAAACGCACGCGTGCTGCCTGCCTTACCCACCATCGAGAAGGCGTGCCACCAGTCTGCGTCGTCCGCCATCCCTTTGAACCACGCATCGTGCGTCGCGCGGCCGGTGAGCTTCGCACGGAACTTCCCCCGCTCCGCCTCGAGCGCGCCCAGCAGATCTGCAGCCGTCTCTTCGTGCTTCTTCTTGCTGCGCTTTGCGGCGTTCGCGATCTTCGTGAGCGCTTTGTCGACCTGATCGTTGTACAGACCATGATCATAGTCGTGCTGTGCCAGCCCCGCGAACGGTGGGCCGGCTGTCTGCGCCTTGGCTTTTGCGATCCAGTTCACCTCGTCGGCAGCGTTCTTCGCAAAAGTGCCGTACCAACAGATCGTCATCGGCCACATCGGCAACGCGATCATGTTGTCGGCCTTGTTCACGCACCACTTCGTAACCTTCAGCGTGGACTCGAGCTCGACCACAGTCGTAATCTGGCCCGTCACCGACGCAATGCACAGGGCGTGATGGGCTTGGCCGCCCCAGCGCTGCAGCCGGCCACTGCTACCGACCAGCTTCAGGTACTTCCAGGCGTTCGCCGCCAGGCCCTGAGCTGCGACGCTCGCGCTCCATGCCTTCATCTCACCTTTGCACGGTGTCTTGTAGTTGTTGCCGCAAGGGCAGGCGCCCTCGGCGCGCTTGGAGCAGAAGTTCGGCTCTACCCTGCCACCGTCCGTATGACTGTCAGCCACGGCGGCCTCCAGTGGACGAGCCCGATTCGTCGTGCGAGCGATCGACAGAAGCCGCCAACGCCGCCAGCGCGCGCCGTTGCTGGGGCACTTCCGCATCGACACGGTAGGCGGTCGTCGTGTCGATGCGCATGCGTAGCTCGTCCGCCAGCATGGCGCGCACGCGCAGCGGCAACGCCATCGAACGCAGCGCCGCTGCGGTGCTGTCGAAGCCAGCGCGAGCCCCCATGCGGATCGGTACGCGCGCAACTTGCAGATCAGGCCGCGCATCGACGCACGGCAGCCAACGCGCTGGGTCGCGCGACAGCTGCATCGCTGTCGTTGGCCGCACAGCCGTCTCTGCTGGCGTGTCTTCGGCCGAGTCAGCAGCGCTGGCGTTCGCTGCGCCGCCATCCGGATCGGCCAAGTCGTCGTCGAGGGTCTCGTCCTTCGACGCAGGCACTTCGACTTCGTCCATGCA
>JADGRE010000079.1 GCA_017881185.1 Pseudomonadota bacterium
TCGCAGCGGACACCACGACCTGCAAGAGCTGCGCACGCTGCAGGACTGGAACGTTCGCTACGCGCTGTCGAGCGTGCACGGCGTCGCAGAGGTCGCATCGATCGGCGGCTTCGTGAAGGCGTACCAGGTGCAAGTCGATCCCAATCGCCTGCTGTCGTACGGGATCTCGGTGCGCGACGTGATGATGGCGGTGCGTGCCTCGAACGTGGATGTCGGCGGACACGTGATCGAGATCGCCGGACACGAGCACATGATCCGCGGCCGCGGTTACCTGCGCTCGGTGGCGGATCTCGAGAACGTGCCGCTGATGGTGGGCAAGCTCGGCACCCCGGTATTGCTGCGCGATGTCGCCACCGTGAGTCTCGGCCCTGACATGCGCCGCGGCATCGCCGAGCTCGACGGGCAAGGTGAGGTCACCGGCGGCATCGTCATCATGCGTTACGGCGAGAACGCGCTCGATGTGATCCGCGGCGTGCGCGAACGCTTGCAAGAGGTGCGCGCGAGCTTGCCCAAGGGCGTGGAGCTGGTGGTCACCTACGACCGCTCGCACTTGATCGTGGAGTCCATCGACACACTCAAGCACACGCTGCGCGAGGAGATGATCGTCGTCAGCCTGGTGATCTTCCTGTTTCTCTTGCACGTGCGCAGCGCGCTCATCCCAATTCTGTCGCTGCCCATCGCCGTGTTGCTCGCATTCATACCGATGCTGCACCAGCACCTCACCGCCAACATCATGTCCCTGGGCGGGATCGCGGTGGCCATCGGTGCGATGGTCGACGCCTCGATCATCTTGATCGAGAACATCCACAACAAGCTGGGTTCGCAACCGCCCGAGCTCGAGCCCAAGGCCCGTTTCCAGCTGCTCGTCGAGGCGATGCAGGAAGTCGGACCCTCGATCTTCTTCTCGCTCTTGGTCATCACCGCATCGTTTCTGCCTGTGTTCACGCTGGAGGCCACCGAAGGTCGCTTGTTCCGTCCACTGGCGTTCACCAAGAGCTACTCGATGGGCTTCTCGGCGGTGCTCGCGGTCACGCTCACGCCCGCGCTGGCAGCGCTCTTCATTCGCGGGCGCATCTACGACGAGCATCACCACCCGGTCAACCGCGTGCTGCTCGCGCTCTACGCACCGGTCGTGCGCTTCGTGGTGCAGTACCGGCGCACGGTGATCGTACTGGCCGTGCTCGTGGTGGTGTTAACCGTGCCGGTCTACTTTCGGCTCGGCCACGAGTTCATGCCGCCGCTCAACGAAGGCGTGGTGCTCTACATGCCCACGGCGCCGCCCGGCATCTCGGGCGCCGAGGCGAGCCGCGTGCTGCAAGACATGGATGCGCGCCTGGCCAAGATCCCCGAAGTCCAAAGCGTATTCGGCAAGATGGGACGCGCCGAGACAGCCACCGACCCCGCCCCGCTCAGCATGGCCGAGACCGTGGTGGTGCTCAAGCCGCGCAGCGCCTGGCGGCACGGCTTGCAGTGGCAAGACTTGATTCGCGAAATGGATCGCAAGCTGCACTACCCCGGCATGCCCAACGTGTTCTGGATGCCGATTCAAACACGCACGGAGATGCTGTCGACCGGCATCCGCGCACCGCTCGGCGTGCAGGTCATCGGCGACGATCTCGACACGCTGGAGGGTGCAGCTGTCGACGTGGAACACGCGCTGTCGCACTTGAAGACCACGCGCTCGGCGTTCGCGGAGCGCGCCACGGGCGGTCTGTTCATCGACTTCAGCGTGCGGCGCGAGGCTGCAGCGCGCCTGGGCCTGTCGGTCGAAGACATCTCCGACGTCATCAGCACCGCCATCGGCGGTATGACCGTGACCGAGACGGTGGAGGGCCGCCAGCGCTACCCGGTGAGCGTGCGCTACGCGCGCGACTATCGGCGCGACCCCGACGACCTCGGTCGCGTGCTCGTCGCCACGCCCAAAGGCACGCAGGTTCCACTGTCGCAAGTGGCGGATCTGTCGTTCGTGAACGGGCCGGACATGATCCGCAGCGAAGACGGCAAGCTCGTGAGCTTCGTGATCGTCGACACCGATCAGCCGCTCGCCGACTACGTCACGCAGGCCAAGCAGATCGTCGCGCGCGAGGTCACGCTGCCACCGGGCGTGCGCCTGGAATGGACCGGCCAGTTCCGCTACTTCGAGCGCGCCAAGCAGCGCCTGCAGCTGGTGATTCCGATCACGCTGGCCCTGGTGATGCTGCTCTTGTACCTGAACACCAAGTCGTGGGTGGAAACTGCGATCGTGATGATGGCCGTACCGTTCTCATTGGTCGGTGCCTTCTGGCTGCTGTACCTCTTGCACTACAACTTGAGCGTGGCGGTGTGGGTCGGTCTGATCGCGCTCGCCGGGCTCGATGCCGAGACGGGCGTGGTAATGCTGCTCTACCTCACGCTCGCGCACCAGCGTGCACACGGCGACGGACGCGCTCGCTCGCTGACCGAGCTGAAGGAAACCATCGTCGAAGGCTCGGCGCGGCGTATTCGGCCCAAGCTGATGACGGTGCTGACCATGCTGCTCGGCCTCTTGCCCGTGCTGCACAGCCAAGGCGCAGGGGCCGATGTCATGCAGCGCATCGCCGCGCCGATGGTCGGGGGCCTCGTCACTTCGTTCTTGCTCGAGCTGACCATCTATCCGGCGGTGTTCGCGTTGTGGAAAGGGCGCGGCTTGCCGTACAGTCACGAGCCGGCGCCCGAACCGCAGCCGCAGCAGAGCCCTTCATGAGCATGATCGACGTAGTGCGTTCCTCGGTGAACACTTGGGAGTGCGACCAGATGGGGCACATGAACGTGCGCCACTACTTTGGTCGGGCGGATGCGGGGCTTTCAACGCTCGCGTTGGCGCTGGGCTTGTCGCCGAGCACGTTGCGCAGCGCCGGCCTGCGTCTGCGTGCGCACGAGCAACACGTGCGTTTCAACCGCGAGATGCGTCCGGGCACCGCGTACACCGTGAGCGCCGGCGTGCTCGAGCAGAGCCCCCAAGCGCTGCAAGTGTACGAGGAGATTCGCATGGTGGGCCGCAGCGAAATCGCGGCCGCCATCAGCTCGCAGGTGACGCTGGTCGACGTGGCGTCCGAGCAACGCGGGCTCTTCGACAACGCCACGTTGCAGCGTGCCCAAGCCCTGCGCACGGAGCTACCGGCGCACGGCGCCCCGCGCGGCATCGAGCTCACCCCACCGCGCGACCCTCCCCCGCGGCGCGACGACGCCAGCGCGCAACGCATGACCGGTGCCTACCTGGGGCCGGTGCTGCCCGAAGACTGCGACGCCTACGGCCAGATGACCGAGGCCGCGTTCATGGCGCGCATCTCCGACGGCATCGCGCACTTCTTCCGTGCGGTGCGCGAAGGTCTGCGTCCCGATGGCGTCGGCGGCGCCGCGCTCGAGTACCGTTACCTGTTCCACCATCGACCACGCCTGGGCGACGTCATCGAAGTGCGCACGGGCCTCAAGGGTCTCGGCAACAAGACCTTGCACATGTGCCACTGGGTCTTCGAAGTCGAGAGCGGCCGCTGCGTCGCGACCTCCGAGGCCGTGGCTGTCTCGTTCGATCTCACCGCCCGCAAAGCCGTGGCGATCCCCGACGACATCCGGGCCGGCATGCTGCTGCACGTGGTGCCCGGCCTGTCGATCTGAGGAATCAGTGCTAGGCGTGGCCGTACTTGGTCACGAGCTCGATGCCGAAGCTGTGCAGGAGCTGGCTGGGAGCGGTGCCGCCGATCTGTATGATCACGGCATCGTTGGGCAACGTGCGCGTCTGCGCACCAACCTGCAACGTGACCTCGCGCTCCGTGATCTGACGAAGCTCGCTCGGCATGAGCGCAGTCACACTGCCCTGCGCAATCGCCGCGTCGATGCGCGTGCGATTGCCCGCACGGCAGCGCGCGAACTGCTCGCGACGGTAGGAGATGGCGACCGACGCGCAGCCGCCGAAGTCTGCGAGTGAGAGCGCCGTCTCGACCGCGCTGTTTCCGCCGCCCACCACCAGCACGTGCTTGCCCTCGAACTCGGCGGGTTCGAGCAAGCGATACGCGACCTTCGAAAGGTCCTCGCCTGGCACGCCGAGGTTCTTGGGCGAGCCGCGCACGCCGAGCGCGAGCACCACGTTCGCCGCGCGCACTGCACCGGTGCTGGCATGCACGTTCCACATGTCGTCGTCGCCGAGCTCGATGCGCTCCACGAGCGCGCCCGTGACGATGGGCGGCTGGAGCTTGTCGCGGATGTCGGTCCACAGCTCGACGAGATCTTCCTTGGACATGGTGCGCTTGGCGACTGATCCGTAGAGCGGGATCTCCAGCGCTCCGGTCATGACCACCTTGGCGCGCGGATAATGCAAGATCGTGCCACCGAAGCTCTCGCGCTCGAGCAGCTGCACCTTCAGGCCCGCCTCCATCAGCTGCAACGTCGCGCTGATGCCGGCAGGCCCCGCGCCCACCACCACCGCGTCGAGCGCGCCGTGCTTGCTGCGCCGTGCCGGATGGTCTTTGTCGCCCGAGATGACGTGCTGTGCGGCTTGCTTGCCTTGCGCGACGGCGTTGCGAATCAAGCCCATGCCGCCCAGCTCGCCCACGATGTACACACCGGGCCGATTGGTCTGGAAGTGCGGGTCGATGCGCGGCAGCTCGACGCCGCGCGTGCGCGTGCCGTATACGAGCTTGATCGCACCGACCGGACACGCCGCTTCGCACGCGCCGTGCCCGATGCAGCCGAGCGGATTCACCAGCTTCGCAAAGCCGCCGACGATCGCCAAGATGTCGTGCTCCGGACACGCACGCACGCACGCGCCGGAGCCCATGCACTTGTTCGGGTCGACCCACGGATGCAGGCTGCGGGCGATCACTTCCTCGCCCATCGACGCGAGGTCTTGCACGACTTGCACCGCGGCCGCTTCGCGTGCGCGATCGGCGCGCTCCCACAAGACGTAGAGCAAGAGGGCGATGCCGATCAGGCCGAAGAGTACGAGGCTCGTGCTCATGGTTCGAGCGCTCAGTTGTCGTGGACGCGACCGTCCGTGTGGCAGCTCACGCAGAAGTTGGCGGGCGCCGTGCCCGTGGGATAGCCACCAACGTCCTGATGCTTGCCAGCATACTTCGCTTGCGCGTGGCACTGCACGCAATCGGTGTTGGCCTTGCTCGTGACCCCCGGAAGGCTGTGACAGGTTGCGCAGGCGATGTTCTTGTGAGCTCCGGTCTGGATCGGAAAGAGGTTCTCGGGGTGCGCACCCGCCGAAGCAGGCTTCCAGGCCTTGGTCGAGTGACAGTCTTGACAGGTGGTGGGAAAGCTCTGGTGTCCGGGGTACGGGCTGCTGTCGTAGTTCTTGCGATGGCAATCCACGCACTGCTGGCCCGTGCCTTTGTACTTGGGCGGCGTGCCCGTGTGGCACGCGTTGCACGCGACGGTGGCGTGCGCGCCGGTCAGCGCCCACGGATGCTGAAACGCCGATGGTGTCCAGGCCTTGGTCGAGTGACAGACCTCGCAGCCGGTGGGCAACGCACTCTCATGCACGGGGTTCTTCGCGGCTACGTACTGCGGCTTGTGGCAGTCGACGCACAGCGTGCTCGTGCCCTTGTACTTGGGCGGCTTGCCGGTGTGACACGCAGTGCATTGGGCCTTGGCGTGCGCGCCGGTCAGCGCCCACGGATGATGAAACTCCGACGGGATCCAGGACTCGGTCGAGTGACAGACCGCACACTTCTGGGGCAAGGCGCCCTCGTGCACGGGGTTCTTCGCGGAGCGGTACTCTGGCAGGTGGCAGCTCTCGCACTGATCGGACATCGCCGGCACGCGATCGTGCGCAACGGGCTGGCAAGCGCCGAGCACCCACAGCCCGAGCAGGATCGGGCGGGCAGACCAAGACGGGAGACTGAGGACGCGTCGCATGCCGATCGTAGTGTACTGACTCGGGCGCACTGGCGCCTGTGGTGTATGGCCAGCAGCACGGCTTTCCGTCGATGCGGGTGAGCGCAGGTCTCACACATCATTGTATTGAGCGGGATCAACTAACGAAGCGCAGACACGCCGGCACGATTTCCGCTGCACGATGGGCTACGGACCGCGGTAGCCTGCGCACTGCCACCGTGGAACGCCCGACCTACCCCAGCGCTTCGCCTTCGCTCCCGCCACGTGGCATGGCGCGGCTGCGCACGCACAAGGCGCAGATCGTGCTCGGCCTGTGCGTGGTGGCGCTGGCCGCGCTGCTCTTGCGGCGCGGCGCGAGCTTCTACGGCTTGAGCCTGGATGCGCGCGTCGATCATCCCGACTTCCGCGTGCTGAGCCCCGGCTCGCCCGTCGGACATGGCTACGGCGTGGTGGGCACCGCGCTGATCTTCACGAACTTGTTGTACCTCGCGCGCAGACGCTTCGCAGCGGCGCGCTTGGGCTCGATGCGCAACTGGCTCGACCTGCACGTGTTTACGGGACTGTTCGGCAGCGTGCTGGTGGTGTTTCACTCGGCGTTCCAGGCGCGCTCGCAGGTGGCGATACTCACCTCGGTGAGCCTGGGCTTCGTGGTCGTCAGCGGCATCATCGGCCGCTACTTCTATGGGCTCACGCCTACCGCCGATCTCTCGGAGCTGCGTCGCGTGCTCGACGCGCTCGAACGCTTCTTGCCGGGCGTGTCTGCGCCCATCATGCAGTCCATTCGCGCGCTGCCCGCACCCACCTCGCGCGAGCGTGCATCGCTCGCCATGAGCTTGGCGGCGATCCCGGCGTGGCGGCGCGAACAAGAGCTGCGGCGTCAGGCGGTGCACGACGTGTGCGCGGGCTTCCTGCAGCAACACAGCCTGGACCCAGCCGCGCGCAAGGAGACCAAGCGTCTCATCAACGAAGCCGGCAAGCTCGCGCGCCAGCCCGTGCGTGCTGCCGCCGGCGCGAGCTTGTTGCGCTCGTGGCGCAGCCTGCATCGCTTCACGGCGCTGCTCATGATCTTGTCGGTGACCGTGCACATCGTGGTCGCCTGGGTGTTTGGTTTCCGTTGGATCTTCTCGAGCTAGCCCATGACGCAGCGGCCCAGCTGGCGATTGGCAGTGCTCGGAGCGTGGTTGCTCATGGCCGCGCCCGTGTCCGCACAACTGCTGTCTCCGGGTGAGCTCGCCAAAGCGCACGCCAAGCTGGAAGGCGACAGCGAGTGCTTGAAGTGTCACTCGTCCGGCAAGCGCATCGAAACCAGCCTGTGCACGAGCTGCCACGACGACATCGGCGCGGAGCTCAAACGCCACGCCGGGCTGCATGGCAACACCTACGCCGCCAAAGCTTGCGGCGAGTGCCACGTGGAGCACCGCGGTCGCAACTACGACTTGGTGCGCTGGCCCGGCGGCGGACGCGAGCACTTCGCCCACGCCGACACGGGTTGGCCGCTGGTGGACAAGCACACTCAAGTCCAGTGCAACAAGTGCCACAACACAAAGAACACACGCGGTGCGCCGACCTTCGTGGGCTTGTCGCAGACCTGCAGCAGCTGCCACAAGGATCCGCACGACAACCGCTTCGGCAACGACTGCAAGCAGTGCCACAACGAGAAAGCGTGGACGCAGGTCGACAAGCAACGCTTCGACCACGCCAAGACCCGCTATCCGCTGCTCGGCAAGCATCAGAGCGTGCAGTGCGCCAAGTGCCACGGCGAACCCGCCAAGTGGCGCGGCATCGAGTTCTCGACCTGCACCAACTGCCACAAAGACCCGCACAAGGGGCGCTTCGAAGGCGCGTGCACCGGCTGTCACGTGGAAACCGGTTGGAAAGACCTGCACATGCAGCGCACTGCCCACCCCGGGCTGAGCATCATGGGCGGCCACACCAGCGTGAAGTGCGAGACCTGTCACGATCGCAAGATTGACGAGCCGCCGAGCAAGGGCGCCCGCTGCGTCGGCTGCCACGTGCCCGTGCACGAAGCCAAGTTCGGCAACAACTGCGCCGAATGTCACAAGTCCATCCAGTGGATGGGCCTGGCCGACGCAGTGGGTCGGCAGGCGCACGACCAGACCGCGTTCGTGCTGCGCGACAAGCACGAGCGGGTGGCTTGCACCGATTGCCATTCGCCCAAGCTGTCTGCGAACAAGCGCTTTCGGCAGCTCACCTTCGACCGCTGCGTGGCCTGCCACCAGGACTCGCACCAAGGCGAGTTCAGCGCGCGCGATGGCGGCGAATGCGCGAGCTGTCACGACGAACGCGGCTTCAGCCCCACCCGCTTCGGCGTGGAAGCGCACGCCAGCACGCGCTTCGCATTACTCGGCCAGCACGTGACGGTGGCTTGCGCGAGCTGCCACGTGGCGCCGCGGCCGCGCCTGGACTGGCGCATGGACAAGCAGGCCTGCGCGCAGTGTCACGAGAACCCTCACGGCGCGCAGTTCGATACCGAAATGAAAGCCGGCGGCTGCGCGCACTGCCACAACGCCAAGGACTGGAAGCAGCCGAACATCGACCACAGCAGCTGGCCACTCACCGGCGCGCACAGCAACGCGGCCTGTGCCAGCTGTCATCACGTGAGTGAAGCCGATGCCAAGGCCGGACGCGGCGCCAGCTACCGCGGTGCGCCACGCGAATGCGAGGGTTGCCACGAAGACGTGCACAAGGGTCAGTTCCGCCTCAGCGAGCCCGTGCGCAGCTGCAAGGACTGCCACACGACCACGGCGTTCCAGATCGAGAGCTTCGATCACCAGGCACGCACTGGCTTCGCGCTCGAAGGCAAGCACGAGCGGGTGGGTTGTCCGAAGTGCCATGGCTCCGAGACGCTGCGCAACGGCGAGGCAGTGCGGCGCTTCCGGCTCGGCTACGACAAGTGTCGCGACTGCCACGCCGACCCGCATCGACCGGAGATGCGCTGATGGCCAGGCTGTCGAGCTTGCCCGCGGTCGTTGCCAGCTGCGTGCTGGTCGCAGGCCTGTCGTGGGCCGCACGGGGCGGAGCCGAGCCGGGCGCTAGCAGCGCGAGCTCTGCGCGGCATCGCTCCATCACCGAGAACATCGACTGCAGCTCGTGCCACTCCACCCAGGGTTGGTCGCGGCTCAACGATCAGCCGGGAGGGGATCGCTTCGATCACGCGCGCACGGGTTTCCCGCTGACCGGTCAACACGCGCACGTCGCTTGCACGGGCTGCCACCTGGGCGACCGGAAGATGTCGCGGGAGTGCGCGAGCTGCCACACCGACCCCCATCAGAGGCAGCTCGGCCAGCAGTGTGACAGCTGCCACTCGTCGCAGAGCTGGAACAACGTGCGCGCCTTCGAGATCCACCAGAACAGCCGGCTGCCACTCACGGGCATGCACGCGCTGGCGGACTGCAGCGAATGCCACCGGCGTGCCAGCGAACGTCAATGGGGCGGTGTTCCGGCGGACTGCTATGCGTGTCACGCGCGAGATTATCGCCGCAAAGACATCCACCCGCTGCACGTGGGCGGTGCGGGCACCCCACCCTCGGCGCCGTTCCCGCGTGACTGCGCGCAGTGCCACCGCGCGACCGGCTGGCAGCCGGCCTTCATTCCTGCGGGCGGGCTGACGATCGCTGCCGCCGGCAGCGGCCTCTTGGCCGAGCAAGCGCCGGCCAGCCACGACCTCGCCTTCCCCATCTCGTTCGGCCCACACCGCGGATTGCCGTGCGGCGACTGTCACCGCTCGGACACCATCGCGCGCGCCGTGCGCTGCACCGGCTGCCACAGCCACGACCCGCTGGTGTTGCGCGCGCAGCACAAGACGAGCAAGCAGCAGCCGCGCGATGGGACCTGCCTCAGCTGCCATCCGGGAGGTGCTGCCCGATGAGCAGATGCAACACAGCGTTGCATGGCAGGGGGCAGCGGCGGTCGGTGCGCGGCGTGCTCGTGCTGCTGCTGGCGTCGAGCTCGCGCGTCGCTGCCGCACACGCCCAGCAGGCGCCTGCGCTCGACGTGCAGGTGGTCGACGTGGCAGCAGGCCGCGCCTACCTGACACCGGGCCAGGACGCCGGCATCCACGCCGGCGACACGGTGACCATCGGCAAGCACGACTACCGCGTGCTCGGCAGCAGCGCGCACTCTGCGGTGCTCGATCTTGGCGACCAGCGCGACCAGCGCGACCAACAGGTGGCACCGGGCACGCACGGCACGGCGCACGTGGCGGCCACCGCACGGACCGAGACCAAGACGCTGGCCGCGCCGCGCGCCCTGCCAGCCTTCCAGCAGCAGTGGCCGCGCGCCACCTTGCCGGCTTCGCAACAGACGCCCCAAGCCGTGCCGCTCGGGCCTGCCGGCAGCGACTCGGCCACACGGGTGCAGCTGTCATTGCGTGGCGCCGGCAACGTCCCGTTACGCGGCAAGCAAGACCCCTTCGCGGCGACCGAGCTGCGGGCACGCGCGCACTTCGAGCCACTGCACGAACTACCACTGCGTCTCGATGCCGACGTCGCGACGCAGCTTTGGCTCGGCAGCAACATCGCGCAACGTGCCGGAGATGCATCGCGACCGCTGTTGCGCGTGCGTGAGCTGCAAGCGGCGTACGGACAAGACGCGGGCAGCTTCGCGGCACTCGGACGCATGCGCTATGCGTCGCGCAGCCTCGGCATGCTGGACGGTGGGCACGTGCAAGCTGCGCTCGGAGCTGGGCTCACGCTGGGCGCGTTCGGTGGCATCGTGCCCGACCCCCTCGATGGTACGCCCAGCAGCGATGCCTCACGCTTCGGCGCCGAGCTCGGCTACCGCGACCTGCAGGCGCGGCTGCGTCCGGAAGTAAGCGTGGTCGCGCAGGGCTCGCGTTACGCGGGCGCGCTCGACGAGCGCCGGCTCAGCAGCTTCGTCGATCTCTACCCGGGCGAGCACCGCGTGGGCGGCTACGCCGAGCTGTCGTTCTTCGACGCCAACAATCCGTGGCGCGCACCCGCGCAGGAGCTGAGCGCAGCGGGTATCGACGGCACCTTGCATCTGGGCAAGGTCGATCTGAGTGGGCGGGTCGACATGCAGCGTCCCGAGCGCTCGCGTTGGCTCGCGGCGTACCTGCCGCCCGAGTGGCTGTGCACGCACCGCGCGGCTATTCCAAGCGCAAGCCCCGAGCCCTGTCACGACAACGACGCGCGCTATCTCGCCTCCGGAAACGCGGGTTGGGCGAGCGGCAAGCTCGCGCTCAACCTCGGCGCCAGTGCCAGCTCCACGCAAAACGCCAACGCCGACCAGCTCGCTTCGTTCCTGCGCGCGAGCGTGCTCAACGTGGTCGCGCGTGCCCGTGTGGAGGGTAGCGTCTCGGGCTCCGCGGGCTCGCTCTTGCAGAGCCTCGGCGGCAGCGTGGGCGTGGGTTCGCCGTTCTGGCGCGACACGGCCGATCTGTCGGTGCACTACCGCCCGACCTGGCTGCGCTACGCGGCGGATCCCAACGGCTTCGTCCAGCACGCACTGGGCGCCAGCCTGCTCTTCATGCCGAGCAGCGTGTTCGAACTGAGCTTCAATGCCGACCTCTTGGCGGGCCCGGACGTCAGCGTGTTTCTCGCGCAAACGCTGCTCACCGTACGCCCGGGTCGCAACTGAGCACAGGTTGTCATTCGCGTGTGCGCTTGCTACCAACCGTGAATGTTCGACTCGCGCGAGCTCATCCCCTGCCGCACCAGTGACGGCTTGTCATTGGCGGTGCGACGCATCCCTAGCCGAACCGGCACTGCGCGCGGCGCGGTAATCCTGCAGCACGGCCTCGGCTCCAACGGCCTCGCCTTCGACTACCCGGGGCACTCGCTCGCAGAAGCGCTCGCCAACGCAGGCTTCGACTGCTTCATCTCCGAGCTACGCGGCGCCGGCAAGTCCGACCGCCCCGACCGCCAGTACGGCATCGACGAGTACCTCGACTACGACATCCCCGCCGTCATCGACGCCGTGCGGCAGTACACGCAACGCGAGCGCGTCAGCTGGATTGGTCACAGCATGGGCGGCATCCTGATGATGATGCACGGCATCGATCATCCCGATGCGCCGGTCGATCGCTTCGTCGCACTTGGCTCGGCGCTCGACTATCGGCCCGGCAACAGCGTGTTCAAACAAGTGCGCAAGGCGCGCGTGCTGGCGGGCAATTGGCTCCAATTCTTCCCGTTCGACGTCAACGGCCGCGCGAACGCGCTGATCGCGGGCGTGGGGCCAGCGCTGCCGCCCGAGCTGATGAACTTCTGGCGCAGCAACGTGGAACGCTCGGTGATGCGCGGAATCCTGGCGCGCGGTTTCACTCCCATTCCAATGCGCCTGTTCGACGACCTCGACACCACCTTCGACGACGCAGGCTTCTCGCGCAAGGGCGGCAGCGTGCACTACCTGCCGCGAGCGGCACAGCTGCGCCTGCCCACCTGTCTCTTCATGGGCTCGCGCGACCTGCAGGCCACCGAGCCCGCCGTGGAAGAAACAGCACGCCTCTTGTCCGGAGCGCGCACGCTAGAGCTCGTCAAGCTGGGCAAAGCACACGGCCAAGTCGACGACTACGGTCACATCGACCTGGTGGTCGGTCGACGCGCGCAGAGCGAAGTGTGGCCGAAGATCGCGCAGTTCCTGCAGGGCAGTTGAGCGATCGAGCGGCGCATGCTCAGCTGATTCCAGTGCTCACCCGCGCGGCGGCGTGCTGCTCGATGACGTACGCCACGAAGCGGTGGATGCCGCGAATCACGTGGTGCGTGCGCACCGAGTGAAAGATATCGAACGCGTGCTGGGCGCCCGGTAGCTCGGCATACGCGACCGGCGCAGCTGACACGCCCCGCAAGGTGGCGGCGAACTCCCGGGCGACGGCGGTCGGAGCCATGCTGTCATGCGTACCGTGGATGATCAGAAACGGCGGCGCATCGCTGCGTACGTGATGCAGAGGCGAGGCCTGCACGAAGGCCTCGCGATGATCGGCAAAGCTCTGCTTGATCACGAAGCGCTGCCACAGGCCGATGAGCCCCGGCGGAGGCGGCGCTTCGGAAAGCGTCGCCAGGTCGTAGATGCCGTAGAAGGCGATGCAGCCCTGCACGCGCGTGTCGACTTGCTCGAAGCCCGGCTGCCAGCGCGGCTCGTTCGGCGTGAGCGCGGCCAGCGCCGCCAGATGCCCGCCGGCCGAACCGCCGGTGACGATGACGCACGAGGGGTCGCCACCGTATTGCGCGATGTGCTCGCGCACCCACGCAAGCGCGCGCTTGACATCGATGATGTGCTCCGGGAAGGTCGCGCGCGGGCTCAAGCGGTAGTTGGCGGAAACGCACACGCAGCCGCGCGACGCCAGATCGACCAAGAGCGGCAGGGCCTGCTGGCGCTTGTGGCCCACCACCCAGCCGCCGCCGTGGATCTGTAGCACGACCGGCGCGTTCGGCAGCGGCTTGCTCGGCCGGTAGACGTCGAGGCAGTTGCGCGGCCCCGCGACGTCGGCGTACGGGATGTCTGCGATGTGCTCCACATCGCGATGCGTGAGATAGAAAGGCCACAACAGGCGCGACAAGCCGATGGGTGTGCGCAAGCGCTCGGCCAGTGCAGCGGATGGCTGCATGCCGCTGCGGCCCGAAAGCGCCTCATCGAGCGCCTTGTCCATGCACTTGCCGGCACGACTCGACCAGCTTGCGCACGTCAAGAGCCCTGCCCACGACGCGAGCAACGCACCCCAGGCGAGCTTGCCGGCCAAGGCGTCGACCGCGCCGAGCTTGGTCAGCGCGAGCGCCACCGCCAGCTGCAACACCAGCTGATGCCAGGCGAGCTCGGTCGTGAGCCAACCCGCGAGGAAGCTGAAGATGATAGTCTCGCGCCGTCGCTTTTGTGGGAACAGCGCGTTGAGTGTGAGCAGCGACGACACGCACGCGAGTGCGACCAAGAGCGAGGTCATGGTGCGCCCGCAGCGGGAAGCAGGTCGCACAGCGCGGGCCACGCGGTGCTCACCCGATGCGCGCGGCACGGACACGCATTGTCGGAGCACATGCGCGGACACTAACACGCCGCATGCGCGGTGGAAGTGCCGACCGCTCGCGCGCGCTGGCCAGTGGCCAGTGGCCGAGCGCCTAGCTCGATGCGTCGCAAGAGCGGCTCTTGCAGATCTTCGACGATCGCCAGCCTGTTGATCTCACCGCTCGCCGCGATGCCTGCGTTGTTGAACATGTAATCGCTGCGCCCGTGCTCTTGCACCATGCGCGCGATCAACGCATCGACGCTGCGACCACCACGACCTTGCCTGCGAACCTGCCGTTGTCGACGCGCACCGCCATCTGGCCGACGCACTGTGAACTGTCACAGTACGAAGCGTCAAACACAATCGCGGCCGATTGACCTACCCTCGTGCTGCGCAAACTCCAACGAGGTCGCCATGCTCGCCGAACGCTACCCCTACTACCTCGCCAATCGTCCCGTGTTCGCCAACGAGGCGTTGCCGGTGACCGACAAGTTCACCGGTCAAGTCGCAACCCGCGTGGCACTCGCCGATGCCGACACCGTCGAGCGCGCAATCGACGCAGCGCAACAAGCGGCCGGGCCGATGCGGCGCATGCCGAGCTACCAGCGCAAGGCGGTGCTCGCGCACTGCGTGAAGCGCTTCTGCGAGCGCGCCGACGAGCTCGCGCTGTCGCTGTGCATCGAGGCCGGCAAGCCGATCAAGGACGCGCGCGCTGAAGTCACCCGGCTGATCGACACCTTCAGCATCGCGGCAGAAGAAAGCACGCGCATCGTGGGCGAGGTGCTGCCCATGGACATCTCGGCGCGCGCTGCAGGCTACCGCGGGCAGTGGAAGCGCGTGCCGATCGGACCCGTGTCGTTCATCACGCCCTTCAACTTCCCGCTCAACCTCGTGGCGCACAAGGTTGCTCCGGCGCTGGCCTGCGGCTGCCCGTTCGTGCTCAAGCCCGCGAGCGCGACGCCAGTGGGCGCGTTGATTCTCGGAGAGATCCTGGCGGAGTGCGAGTTGCCGCCCGGTGCGTTCTCCATTCTGCCCACGCAGCGCCACGCGGCCGATCTCTTCGCGACCGACCCGCGCTTGAAGTTGCTGTCGTTCACGGGCTCGCCCGCCGTGGGCTGGGAGCTCAAGGCCAAGGCCGGCAAGAAGCAGACCGTGCTGGAGCTGGGCGGCAACGCCGCGGTGATCGTCGACGCCGATGCGGATCTAGACGACGTCGTGCAACGCATCGTTGTAGGCGCGTTCTATCAGTCGGGCCAGAGCTGCATCAGCGTGCAGCGCATCTTGGCCCACCGCAGTCTCTACGACGCGCTGCGCGAGCGCCTGGTCGCCGCCTGCAGCAAGCTCGTGGTGGGCGATCCGAAACAGGAAGACACCTTCGTCGGGCCGATCATCAGCGCGCAGGAAGCGGCGCGCCTGCAGGCCTGGATCGAAGAGGCACGCGAGGCGGGCGCGCGCGTGCTGTGCGGAGGACGCTTGCTGAGCGACACGCTCCTGCCGCCGACCTTGCTCGAGAACGTGCCCCCGCGCGCACGCATCTACGCGCAAGAAGCCTTCGGTCCAGTGGCGGTGCTCGAGCCCTTCGACGACTTCTCCGCGGCGCTCGCGCGCGTGAACGCCAGCGAGTTCGGTCTGCAAGCGGGCGTGTTCACGCGCGATCTTTACAAGGCGCTGCAAGCCTGGGACGAGCTGGAAGTGGGCGGCGTGGTGGTGGGCGACGTCCCCAGCTTCCGCGTGGACCACATGCCCTACGGCGGCGTGAAGAGCTCCGGCACCGGACGCGAAGGCGTGCGCTTCGCGATCGAGCACTTGACCGAGCTCCGTCTGCTGCTCATCCGCACGCCGTGAGCCAGGGCTTGCAGGCGCGCCGCACGCTCAGCGCTCGTCGCCACCCCCGGCGCTCTGCCCGAGCAGGCGGTCCAAGAGACGCAGCGCGTCGGTGACCGTGAACACGCCGAGCACGCGCTGGTTCTGGTCGTCGATCACGATCGCGCAGCCGTACTTGTTGTGGCACATGCTCTGCACCACGCGCTCGAGCGGCATGTTCGCCGGCACGCAATACGGCACGGGGGTCATGGCTTCGGCCACGCGGATGGTCTGGGGCCTCGCCGGGCCCAGAGACTCGACGATGGCGATGTCGCGATCGCTGAGCACGCCGACGATGCGCTGATCGCGCACCACGGGCAGGTGACGCACGGCATGCTCCCCCATCAGCCGCGACGCCTCGGCGAGGGTCTGGTCGAAAGCGATGATCTGGGGGGTCGCGGTCATGCACTCGCCGACCGTGAGCATGGGCTGCGCCTGCTCGGGCATGGCCTAGCGAGCAGCAAGGTGCATGCCACCTCCGCGGGCCGCTAGACCCCTCAGGAAGCGGCCACCTGCGCAAACTTTTCGTGCGCGCGCTAAGCCTGCGTCACACGCTACCCTCAGCCGGCAGCCAGCCCCGTTTCCCACACGGGGCTGCCGCGACTCGGTTCTGGCCTGGTCTACCGTGGCTCTGCCGTGGGTCTGTCGTGCGAGGTGAGCGTGGTGAGTGTGGACGCAACCCAACCATCGGCTGAGGTGCTGGTCGTCGACGACAACGGCGGCCTCGCCGAGAACGTTGCCGAGATGTTCAGCCTCGCCGGCCACCGCGCCCGCGCGTTCACCGATCCACGCAGCGCCTGCGACGCGGCCCGCTCCGCACCCTTCGATCTGGCGGTGCTCGACGTGCGCCTGCCGCACCAGAGCGGCGTCGAGCTGGCCGCCGAGCTCAAGACGCTGTGCCCCGATGCCGAAATCATCCTGATGACCGCCAACGCCACGGTCGACACGGCCATCGCGGCGGTGCGCCAGGGCGCGTTCGCGTACGTGCAAAAGCCCTTCGACCCCGACGAGCTGATCTCGCTCGGCAGTCGCGCGCTCAAGCAAGTGCACCTCGGCCGCGAGCGCTTGCGCTTGCTCGACGAGCTGGCCCGCTCCGAGACCGTGTACCGCGGCGTGGTCGAGAGCGTCGACTCGTTCATCGTCAGCGTCGACGCCGCCGGCAACGTGCAGATGTGGAACCGGGCGGTCGCGGAGGTCACGGGCTTCGATGCGGCCTCTGCGCTGCGCAAGCCGTTCAGCTCGTTCCTGGTCTCGTTGCCTGCGCGCAGACAGCTGTCGCGCGCCATCGAGCGCGCGCTGGCAGGCGAAGTGGTCGCGAACGTCGAGCTGTCGCTGCGTACGCAGTCCGAAGGTCAGCGCATCGTGCGCTGGCGCTTCTCGCGCTTCAGCTTCGCGCAACGCAGCGAGCCCATCGTGCTGGCGGTCGGCGCCGACCTCACCGACAGGCTCGAGCTGGAACGCCGTGCCGCCGAAGCCGAAGCCATGGCTTCGCTCGGCACGCTCACCGCCGGGCTCGCGCACGAGATCCGCAATCCGCTCAACGCCGCGAGCCTGCAGCTCGAGCTGCTCAGCCGCAGCGCCGACAAGCTGCCCGACCCGAAGCTCAAAGAGCGCATCGACGTGCGCGTCGCCATCGTGAAAGAAGAGCTGGCGCGCCTGACGAACTTGCTCAGCGACTTCTTGAACCTCGCCAAACCCAAAGGCCTGAACCTCGAGCCGGTCGACGTGGCTGTGCTCTTCGGCGAGGTGCTCGCGCTGCAGGAGCCGCTGGCCACGGGCGCGAACATCACGCTGGTGCAAGAGCTCGACGAAGGCCCGCAGTGGGTGCGTGGCGATCACGCCATGCTCAAGCAGGTGCTCATGAACTTGGTGCTCAACGCCATCGAGGCCATGGCCAAGCGCGAGCCCGGCAGCGTGAAGCTCAGCTGTCATGGCCAGGGCGATCAGCGCGTGGAGATCCGCGTCGAAGACCAGGGCCCGGGCATCCCGCCCGAGATCGCGCAGAAGCTCTTCACGCCCTTCGTCACCTCCAAGGAAGCCGGCACGGGCCTGGGGCTGACCATCGTCAAGCGCATCATCGATCGTCACGGCGGCACGATCTTCGTCAGCACCGGCGACCCAGGCGGCACCGTGGTGCGCATCACGCTACAGCGCGCGAACCCGGCGTTGCGCAGCGCACGCGTGGTTTGAGCGGGCCGGCATCGTCAGCTGGAACGCGCGTTCAAATACTGGCATCGGCCAAGTCACGGCTGCGTGTTGCCATTGTAGCAACAGGGCGGCAGGTGCTTCTCGATCATGCTCAGCGCCTCCTGGGCCTTGTGCAGAAAGTCGTGGTTGGCCGCGATGACGTGCCGGTCCGGATGGGCGGCCCAGATGTCGAGGATGCGGCGATCGATGGTGCGCGCTTCGGCGGCGGACTCGATGCGCAGCTGGTTCTCCTGGGTGTAATGCGCGGCAGAGGGCGTACGCAGGTGCAGGACCATCGCGTAATGCGACATCTCCTTGCGCAACGTCGTCTGCAGGTCTTCGAAGTAGCGCTGCCTCGGACCAGGCCAATAGGCGAGCCCGTCCAAGGTGCCGCGATCGCACAGCACCACGGAGGTAGCGCGACGCTGCACGGCCAGGCCCTCGAGCTCGCTCTGGATGTGGTAGATGGCGCGCTGGGCGGCGCGGCGGCCCGCGTGCGAGCGCTCGCGTGGGAAGCCACCGCCGAACAGGATGCTGGCGGACTCCTCGAGCACCTCGACGTGCTGGCAAAAGCGCTGCCTCGCCAGGTGCAGCACCGCCGTCTTGCCGGCGCCAGGGCCACCCGTCAACACGATGAAGCGTGGCTTCTTGGGCGTGTGGTGGCAGTGGCAATGCTTGAGGCCAGGCCCCGCGCTGTGCTGAACGGTGATCATCGACTACGTCTAAAACGCCCGGCCCGATAACGCAACTGACACTGGCTCGAGCGCGCTTCGCGTATAATTCCTGGCCGTGACCACCGCGCAGGAGAGCCGCCCTCGATTGTCTGCCGTGCTGCGGCAACGCAGCGAACGCGCGCTCACCACGCTCGGCGAGATCGGCGTGCTGACCGGTGAAGCCGCACGGCAGCTGTTGCGCCGGCCCTTCGGCTGGGCGGCGCTCATCGAGCAGATCGAGAGCATCGGCGTGCGCTCGATGAGCGTGGTCGTGCTGACCGCAGTGTTCTCTTCGATGGTCATCACCATCCAGTTCGCGTTCCAGCTGGCGCGCTTCGGTGCCAAGGAATGGTCGGGCAACGCCGTGGGCGTGACGCTGGCGCGCGAGCTCGGGCCGGTGATGACGGCTCTCATGGTGGGCGGCCGCGTCGGTGCAGGCATCGCCGCGGAGCTAGGCTCGATGAGCGTGACCGAGCAGATCGACGCCGTGCGCGCGCTCGGTGCCGACCCGGTGAAGAAGCTGGTCGTGCCGCGCTTGCTCGCCATGCTGCTGGTGTTGCCACTGATGACCTCGATGGCCGTGGTCATCGGCACGGTCGCCGGCGGCGGCGTGGCCTCGCTCGACCCCGACGTGCACTTCAACTATTTCATCAACGCCGCGCTGCGCTCCACCACGCTGTCCGACTTCTTCTCGGGCATGGTCAAGACGCTGTTCTTCGCCTTCAACATCGCCATCTGCGCGTGTCACTTCGGCATGACCACGCGCGGCGGCACCGTGGGCGTCGGGCGTGCGACCACGCAGACCGTGGTGGTCACGTCCGTGGTCACCCTGGTCTCCGATTTCTTCCTCACCAAGCTCTTCCTTGCCGTGGGTTGGGAATAGCTGCCATGGCCGAAGAAGAGATCGTCCGCTTCGAGCACGTGCGCAAAGCCTTCGGGTCGCAGCAGGTCTTCGTGGATCTGTCGCTCGCCATCCGTCACGGAGAGATCATCACGCTGATGGGCGGCAGCGGCTGCGGCAAGAGCGTGCTGCTCAAGATGATCCTCGGTCTGCTCAGCTGGGACGCAGGCTCAGTGATCGTAGACGGCGACGACATCTCCGGCTGGAACGAGCGCGCCATGCTGCCGGTGCGCCGCAAGGTCGGCATGGTCTTCCAGAACGGCGCGCTCTTCGACTCGCTCACCGTGTTCGAGAACATCGCCTACCCACTGCGCGAGCGCGGCAACAACGATCGCCACAAGCTCAGCGAGCGCGTCGCCGAGGTGCTCGAGATGGTCGGCCTGCCCGGCATCGAGCACAAGATGCCAGCCGAGCTCTCGGGCGGCATGCGCAAGCGCGTCTCGCTCGCGCGCGCCGTAGCCGAGGTCCCCAAGGTGCTGCTCTACGACGAGCCCACCACCGGCCTCGATCCAGTGAACGTGCGACGCATCAACGAGCTGATCATCAGCTTGCGCCAGAAGCTGCAAACCACGTCCATCGTTGTCACCCACGACCTGCCGAGCGCCTACATGGTGAGCGACCGGCTGGCGATGATCGCCAATGGTCGTATCATCGCGGTCGACGACACCCCGCGCTTCCGCCACAACCCCGATCCCATCGTGCAAGAGTTTCTGACCGCCATGGACACCAACATCGCCACGAACATCGCCACGAACATCGCGCCCACCCAGCCGCTGCCCGCATGAGCCAGCCCTGAGCCACGTATGACAAGCGACGACAAGAAAACCACGCTGCGCGTCGGCATCTTCCTGATGGCGGGCTTGCTGCTGACAGCAGTTGCCGTGCTCACGCTGGGCGGCAAGAGCGGCCTGTTCGAGCGCAAGGCCAAGCTGTACGTGCACTTCGCCGACATCAATGGCCTCGTGCCCGGCTCGCCCGTGCGCCTGGCAGGCCTCGACGTGGGCACCGTCAAGCGCATCGAATTCTCCAAAGACCTCGACAGCCGCGACGCGCGCGTGGAGCTGTCGATCAAACGAGCCTACCTTCAGCGCATCCGCGACGACTCGCGCGCCGTCATCGACAGCAAGGGCCTGCTCGGCGACAAGATCATCAACATCAGCCTGGGCACGCGCACTTCGCGTCCGCTGCTCGACGGCGACACGCTGCAAACCCGGACCAGCGCGTCGATAGAACAGCTCGCCAACAAGATCGACGACGCCATCACCTCGATCACCCAGGTCAGCCATTCGGCCGGCGAGCTGATGAACGAAGTCGCGAGCCCGCAAGTGCGCACCGACATCTCGCGCATCGTGCACTCGGTCGCGGGCGTGCTCGAAGAGGTGGAGACCGGCGACGGCGTCGCGCACCGCATCGTGTACGACCAGCACTACGCCGACGAGGTCGCAGGCATCCTCGAGGAGGGCCACATGACGCTCAGCCACCTACGCGGCGCCGTGACGCGCGTGGAGAGCCTCGCCGCAGCCGTGCAGACGGGCGATGGCACGGCGCACGAGCTGATCTACGGCAAGAACGGTGCACAAGCGCTGGGGCAATTGAAAGACGCCACCACCGATCTAGCCAGCCTCGTGCGCGCCGTGAAAGACCAGAAGGGCATGCTCCATACGCTGATCTACGACGAGCAAGACGCGCAGATCCTGCATCAGTGGAACGAGCTGTCCGAGCGCGTGAACCGCATGACCGCGAACATGGAGAAGGGCCGCGGCACCATCGGCGGCCTGCTCGTAGACCCCTCGGTCTACGAAGACATGAAGACGGTGCTGGGCAACATCGAACGCAACGTGCTGCTCAAGGCGCTGATCCGCTACACGATCAAAGAAGGCGACATCCGCAGACCCTCGCCCATGCCGACCGCCGTTCCGCCGGCGGCACCTGCGACGAAGTAGTGGGCTCGAAACAGCTGTTGGCAGCATGGCACTCGGTACAGTGACTGGGCTGCACCGCTCGCCAGGCTCTCGCGCGCGCCCACCCGCCCCACGTCTTGACACCTACACCTGTGAGACTACGTTGTGCGTGCGCAAGCTAAATTGGCGAGGCATTCCGTGGCTGACATCAAGAACATCCTTTGCCCCATCGACTTCTCCAAGTGCTCCGGCGTCGCGCTCGACTACTCGATCGAGCTCGCTAAGACGCTGAAGGCCAGCCTGCACTTGCTGCACGTGTATCAAGACCCGCTGTCCACGATTCCGTTCGGCCGCCCCGGAACCGGAGACGTGGTCGGCGCCGTCGCCAGACAACAGACACCGTCGACACCCATCGCAGCCATCGAGGACGCGCGTCAGAAGCGCGCCGCCGAGATCCAGCGCTTGCACCAGATGTGCACGGAACACGGTATCGCGACCAGCGTGGAAGAGATCGAAGGCGTGCCAGCAGCGACTATCGTGAAGGCGGCGCAAGACCGCAAGACCGACCTCATCGTGATGGGCACCCACGGCCGCTCCGGCATCGCGCACCTCATGGTAGGCAGCGTAGCCGAGCGAGTGGTGCGCCTGGCGCAGTGCCCGGTACTGACGGTCCGCGGTCCCGCTTGAAAACAGGCGTCGACTGCGGTCCGCCGCCCCGCCTGAAACGGCGTCGATTGAGTCGCGAGACACGAGCGAGTCGTCGTCGGGGCCGAGGACCGCGCGCAGCGTACGGGTCGGTACGTGAGCACGGACCGCAGGCCCCGACGACGGATCGCGAAGTGGATCGCGGCTCAAGCGATGCTGTTTAGTCTGGGTCGTTTTTGCTGACGATGCCCCACTCTTTGAGACGGTATTGCACCTTGCGGCGGCTGATGCCGAGCATCTCGGCGGCGCGCTGGGTGGAGCCGTCGGCGACCTCGAGCGCCTGCAGAATCGCGGCGCGCTCGAGCTCGGCGAGCGTCACACCCGGCACCATCACGTTGAGGCTGTCGGCCTGCGACGAGCTGGCGAGCGCTGGCAGATGCTCCACGTCGATCGTCTCGCCTCCGGCGAGCACCACCGCCCGCTCGATGGCGTTCTCGAGCTCGCGCACGTTGCCCGGCCACGGATAGCTCAGGATGGCGCGGATGGCGGCGTCGGACAGCTCCTTCACGGGTAGCTGGTTGTCTGCGGCGTGCTTGCGCATGAAGTGCTGCGCGAGCAGCGGGATGTCGCTCTTGCGCGCGCGCAGCGGCGGCAACTCCATCTGCACCACGTTCAACCGGTAGAACAGGTCTTCGCGGAACTTGCCTTCCTTCACGCGCTCTTGCAGGTCGCGGTTGGTGGCAGCCACGATGCGCACGTCGACGCGGATGGTCTCGTTGCCACCGACGCGCTCGAACTCGCGCTCCTGCAGGAACCTGAGCAGCTTCACCTGCAACGGCAGCGGGATCTCGCTCACTTCGTCGAGAAAGAGCGTGCCGCCGTCGGCTTGCTCGAAGCGTCCCTGGCGTCGCGCAGTGGCTCCCGTGTACGAGCCCTTCTCGTGACCGAAGAGCTCCGACTCCAGCAGGTTCTCTGCGAGTGAAGCGCAGTTCAAGCGTATGAACGGCCCGTCCTTGCGCGTGGAGTGGTGATGGATGGCCGCCGCGATGAGCTCCTTGCCGGTGCCCGTCTCGCCGCAGATGAGCACCGTGGCTCGGCTCTTGGCCACCTGCGCGACCAGCTTGAACAGCCGCTGCATGGACGGGTGGTCACCGATGATATTGTCGAACGCGAGCTTGCTGTCGAGCGCCGAGCGCAGACGCGCGCTCTCCGACGAGAGCTTGGCCTTCTCCATGGCCCGTTCCACGAGCGCGGTGAGCGCGTTCATGTCGAGAGGCTTGGTGAGGTAGTTCTCGGCGCCGGCCTTGATGGCCTCGACGGCCGTGTCGATCGACCCGAACGCCGTCATGACCACGAACGCCGCGTGGGGCACGATAGCGGTGCCGCGTCGCACGAGCGTCACTCCATCGACCACGGGCATCTTGAGGTCGGTAAGCACCACCTCGGGCTCGAACTCGGCCATCACGCCCAGCGCCTTGAAGCCGTCGGAGGCCGACTCGGTCTGGTAGCCCTCGTCTGTGAGCAACTCGACCAACGCCTCACGCGCGTTGGCCTCGTCGTCGACGATCAACACACGACCTTTGCTGGGCGGGCTCATGGGGCGCGAAGAAG
>JADGRE010000080.1 GCA_017881185.1 Pseudomonadota bacterium
GCGGCGGATCCTGCGGCGACGCTTGACGCTTGTTCTAGAATAATCTAGATTTCTTCAAGGAACCCATGGAAAAAGAAACTCAGATATCCGCTCCCATTTCGCGGGCCACCAAGGCGTTGTTGGAGAGACACGTGCGCGCTACGGGCGTCAAGAAGGGGCGACTGCTGGAGGATGCCTTGCGGCATCATCTCACGGCGTTGGCAGCGCTCCCGGCCGATGTGATCATCCATTCGACGCTCGTCGTGACGAGAGCCTCGGGAGAAGCCGTGCTGAAGCAGATTGAGTCCGGTAAAGCGACTCCCGCGCTGCGCAAGCTGATGCGCGATGGACATTAGAGCGCTGCAGCCGCAGGACGATCGCGCGCGGTTTCGTTCGGGCGACGACGACCTCGACCGTTTCCTGCACGCCTTTGCGGCGCAGAATCAATTTCGCCATCACATCGGCGTCACGTATGTGGCGGTGCACGACGAAAGCATCCTGGGTTACGCCACCGTCTCCCCGGGTCACGTCGAGATAGACGGATTGCCGACCAGCCAACGCAAGAAGCTGCCTCGCTACCCGTTACCAATACTGCGACTCGCTCGTCTCGCGGTGGACGCGAGCGCGCAGGGTCAGGGTATTGGCACCGCACTCTTGCGCTTCGTGTTGATGCTCACCATGCGCATGACCGATGACTACGGGTGCGTCGGCGTGCTGGTCGATGCGAAACCCGCCGCGATCGAGTTCTACGCGCGCCACGGCTTCGTTGCAGTAGGTGCGGTCGCGGGTCAATCGGACGCGCGGCCCGCGCCCACGCCGATGTTTCTTGGGATCAAGGCAATCGTCGACGCTGGAGGAGGGAGATGACGCGCGTAAGATGGAATGAAGCGGTCGGTCTCCACAAAGTGGTGGCACGGTAGTGAGCCGCCAATCTGGCGCACTCGCACTCACCCCAGCGGCGCTTCGCATTCCTGCCGCAACTTGCACTCCCGGCAAGCCCCGCCGCGCCAGACGTGCTCGTAGAGCGCTTGTACCTCGTCGATCCACGCCTCGTCGTCGGTCATCACGCCGAGCTCGAAGTTCCGACGATGCTCGCCCTTCGCACCCAGCCCCGCGCCGGTCCAATTCGCGCTTCCCAGGTACATGCGCGCACCATCCACGATCACCGTCTTCAGATGCACGCGCGGGCACATGCGCAGCTGCAACCCACCCTTGAACAAGCGCGGGTGCTTGTCGAGCTCGTCGCGAAACGGTCGCGACGGCAGGCTCGCATGCAAGATGCGCAGCTCCACACCGCGGGCGGCCAGCTCGTCGAACACCTCGAGCACCGAACGATATGCACTGCGACCGCGCGTGCGCCTGCGCCCGGGCTGCAGCCGCGGGTCTTCCACCATCAGTTCCTTGAGATTGGCAGTGGCGATCCACACGCTGCGCTGGGCTTCGGCAACCGGCTGCACGACCTCGTCGTAGTGCGCTTTGCCTGACAGCAACTGCAGGCGTACCGGGCGCGCGGGTAGGGCGAAGTCCATCTTCGGGGCGATGGTACGGTGGGCGCCGCTCGGCTCGCGAATTCTCGTAGGCCCGACGCCGTCGCCAGTCTGCTAAGCTCTCGAAAGCTCCCGGGAGAACGCGAATGCTCGGCGCAGGCGAGATAGTGTGGCGGCCGACTGCCGAGGGCATCGAGCAGGCCAACCTCACGCGGCTGATGCGCAAGCTCGGCTATACCGTCGACGCGCAGCGCCCCGAAGCCGTGGAGCGCGAGGTGCGCGCGTTCGTGCAGCGCAGCGCGCAGGACATCGAGTGGTTCTGGCAGCACGCGTTGCTCGACATGGGCCTCGACTGGGACGTGCCGTATCAGCAACTGCTCGACACCACCCGCGGCAATGCCTTCGCGCAGTGGTTCATCGGCGGTCGCACCAACATCGTGAAGAACTGTCTCGACCGTCACGCGCGTGGCGCAGCGCGCAACAAGCTGGCGTTGATTGCCGAGACCGAAGACGGAACGGTGCGCCGCTTCAGCTTCGAGCAGCTCGACGCCGAGGTGTGCAAGCTCGCCAACGGTTTGCGTCAGCTCGGCGTGCGTGAGGGCGACCGCGTCGCGGCCTACATGCCGATGGTTGCCGAGGTGGTGATGGCCATGCTCGCCACGCAGAAGCTCGGCGCGATCTTCATCCCCATCTTCTCGGGCTACGCCCCGCCGGCGGTGCGCGAGCGCCTGGAAGACGCCGAGGTCAAGGTGGTGTTCAGCGCCGACGGTTCGATGCGTCGCGGCAAGGCCTTCGGTCTCAAGGGCGAGCTGGACCGCGCGCTGCAAGGGCTGGCGTGTGTGCAGCACGTGGTCGTGTACCAGCGCATCGGCGCCACGCTCGAGTGTCCCATGCGAGCCGGACGCGACCTGTACTGGAACGACTTGCTTGCAACCCAAGCGAGCAGCTGCACCACGCTCACCATGCCCGCGCTCGCACCGGCGCTCATGCTCTTCACCAGCGGCACCACCGGCAAGCCCAAGGGCACCGTGCACACGCACGCCGGCTGTCTCGCCACCATGGGCAAGGAGCTGCTCTATCACTTCGATCTGAAGCCGAGCGACGTCTTCTTCTGGTTCTCCGACATCGGCTGGATGATGGGCCCGTGGGAGATCATCGGCTGCTTGATGCACGGCGGAACGCTCGTGGTGTTCGAGGGCGCGCCCGACTACCCACAGCCCGATCGCGTGTGGAGGCTGGTCGAAGCCCACGGCGTCACTACCCTCGGCATCAGCCCGACCGCCGTGCGGATGCTGATGCGAAGCGGCGACAGCTGGGTCGACCGACACGAGATGCCCTCGTTACGCATGCTGGGTAGCACCGGCGAGCCATGGGACCCGGAAAGCTATCGTTGGTACTTCGAGAAGGTGGGTCGCAAGCGCTGTCCCGTCATCAACATCAGCGGCGGTACCGACATCGCAGGCTGTTTCCTCGCACCGCTCCCTGTGATGCCGCTGAAACCTGCCACGCTGCAAAGCCCGGGGCTCGGCATGGACGTCGACGTGTTCGACGACGCTGGCCGCAGTCTGGTCGGCGAAGTCGGCTACCTCGTGTGCAAGCAACCCTGCCCGTCGATGACGCGTTCGCTCTGGAAGAACGACGCGAAGTACCTCGAGACCTACTGGTCGAAGTTCCCGAACGTCTGGAACCACGGCGACTGGGCCATGGTCGACGCCGAAGGCTACTGGTACCTGTTCGGCCGCGCCGACGACACGCTCAAGATCGCCGGCCGCCGCGTGGGGCCCGGCGAGATCGAAGCCGCGCTCATCGAGCACCCCGCCGTGAGCGAAGCCGCCGCCATTGGCGTCCCAGACGCACTCAAAGGCACCGAGGTCGTGTGCTTCGCGGTGCTGCACCCACACGCGCAAGAGAGCGAATCACTGCGCGAGCAACTCGTGCAAGCCGTGGTGGCTGCACTGGGAAAAGTCGATCGCCCGAAGGCGGTATACTTCGTAGACGATCTCCCGAAGACGCGCAGCGCGAAGATTCTGCGGCGCTTGGTGCAGAAGCAGCATCTCGGCGAACCCGACCTCGGCGACCTATCCAGCGTAAACAACCCGAGCGCGCTGTTGGCGATCAAGAACGCGCGCTGAGCGCTACCCCCGTCGCGAACCGAATAGCAGTGCCGAGAAGGTGCCCCAGGCGCTTGCACAGCCGGCGAGTCTGGCACCGAGCGCGGGCTGCGCGCCGCCCGGCCATGGCGCAGATTTGTTCAGCATCTCGCTGCGATCCGTGAGGCGACAGGTCGATCGCCCCCAATCGATTCGACTTTTTGGCGCTGCGGGTGTACCCCAGTACCTCTTCTCCAGCGCTCGAGGTGTTTGTCCATGTCGAAGCCCAACCCTGCTCGTAGCAATGAGCCGAGCAACGTCACGCCGTTGCGCAGGGGAGCCGCAGACCACGTACCCGAGGACGCGGGAGTGGAGTACTCGCCCGACAAGCACGCGGCGCTCGACTATCACGAGCAAGGTCGGCCCGGAAAGCTCGAGGTCGTGCCGACCAAGTCCATGCGCACGCAGCGCGATCTGTCGCTGGCGTACACGCCGGGCGTCGCCGAGCCGTGCCGCGAAATCGCCAAGGACCAGAGCAAGGTCAGCCTCTACACCGCGCGCCGCAACCTGGTGGCCGTGGTGAGCAACGGCACCGCGGTGCTCGGTCTGGGCGACATCGGTCCCTACGCAGCCAAGCCCGTGATGGAAGGCAAAGCCGTGCTGTTCAAGCGCTTCGCCGACATCGACGTGTTCGACATCGAGCTCGACGCCAAAGATCCCGAGCGGCTGATCGAAACGGTCGCCGCGCTCGAGCCCACCTTCGGTGGCATCAACCTCGAGGACATCAAGGCGCCCGAGTGCTTCATCGTCGAGAAGGCGCTCAAGCTGCGCATGGGCATTCCCGTCTTTCACGACGATCAACACGGCACCGCGATCATCACGGCGGCCGCGTTGCTCAACTCGGCCGAGATCCAAGGGCGCGCACTGTCGTCGCTCGAAGTCGTGTGCATGGGCGCGGGCGCTTCGGCCATCGCGTGCATGGACCTGTGGATCAAGCTCGGCGTCGACCGCGAGCGCATCACCATGATCGACTCGCGCGGCATCATTCGCGATGGGCGCGCGGGCGTCGACCAGTACAAGGCGCCGTTCGCGCGCGCTGCCAACGACCCGCGCCGCACGCTGGCCGACGCGCTCAAGGGCGCCGATGTGCTCATCGGTCTATCGTCCGGTGGTCGCGTTCCGAGCGAGCTCATCGCGGGCATGGCCAAGAACCCGATGATCTTCGTGCTCGCCAACCCCGACCCGGAGATCCCCTACGAGGAGTGCGTCAGCGTGCGTCCAGACGCCATCGTGGCCACGGGCCGCAGCGACTATCCGAATCAGGTGAACAACGTGCTGGGCTTCCCCTTCATCTTCCGCGGCGCGCTCGACGTCGCGGCCACCTCTATCAACGAGGAAATGAAGTTGGCGGCAGCGCACTCACTCGCAGCGCTGGCGCGCGAGCCGGTGCCCGACGTGGTCAAAGAAGTCTACGGCGGCGAAGACCTGAAGTTCGGCCCGCGCTACATCATCCCCAAGCCCATGGACGCGCGCGTGCTCACCTGGGTGTCGTCGGCGGTGGCGAAGGCCGCCATCGACACGGGTGTGGCGCAGGAGCCACTCGACATGAACGTGTACCGCACGCGTCTGGAAGCGCGCGCCGCGTACATGCAGCGTGAGCGTGAGCGTCGTGACCCACGCGACAGCCGCTGACTCTGCCATCGATGCGATCGTGATCGGCGGTGGCATCGCCGGCTTGTCGGTCGTTGCGGCGCTGGCCGGCGAGCGGAGCGTGCTCTTGCTCGAGCGCGAAGCGCTCTTGTGCAGTCACGCATCCGGGCACAACGCGGCCATCTACCGCCCGCTCGAGGACGACTCCACCAGCGCCTGGCTCGCACAACGCAGCCTCGCGTTGTTGTCGCAGCTGTTGTCTGTGCCGGTGCTCGCGCGCACCGGCGTGCTGCTCGTCAGCAGCGACTCCGAGCGCACACAGAAGCTCGCAGTGCGGGCGCAGCAACAACAAGTCGCGCACCGCTTGCTCGACCGCAGCGAGCTGCAAGCGCTCGAGCCGAGCCTTGCAGGTGGGCAAGCCCAGAGCGCGCTGTGGCTCACGGACGGTGGGGTGCTCGACATTCACGCGCTCAGCTCGGGGCTTGCCAAGGTCGCGCGTGAGCGCGGTGCGCAGCTGCGCACCGGTGTTGCCGTCTCGCGCATCGAGACGGCCAGCGGACGGGTCTGCGGCGTGACGCTCGCCGACGGCACGCGCATCGACGCCAAGCAGGTGGTGTTGTGTGCCGGTGCCTGGGCAGCCGAGCTCGGTCAGCGTTGTGGCTCGCAGCTGCAGCTCACCCCGGTGCGCCGGCACCTGGTTCAGCTGCGCCCTGGACGGCCGATCGCCCCCGGTGCGCCCGTAGTTTGGCGGTTGGAGGATGAGCTGTACTACCGCCCGGAATCCGGGGGTCTCTTGGCGAGCCCGTGCGACGAGACCCCGTGGCCCGCGCAATCGCCACCCGCAGACCCTGCGGC
The DNA here is from genome assembly GCA_017881185.1 of Pseudomonadota bacterium. Taxonomy (GTDB): domain Bacteria; phylum Myxococcota_A; class Polyangia; order Polyangiales; family JAFGIB01; genus JADGRF01. Next base: position 6,062 of record JADGRE010000080.1, read on the forward strand.
GCTCTTGACCCTGGCTGCCAAGCTCGAGCGCCTGTCGCCCAGCCTGGCGGGCAGTGCCGTTCAGCGCAGCTGGGCGTGTTTGCGCACTTTCGCCGCGGACCGCGAATTGCTCGCCGGGCCCGACCCCGACCTGCGAGGTCTGCACTGGCTCTGCGGCCTGGGCGGTCGGGGCATGAGTGTCGCCGTCGCAGCCGGCGAGCTGGTGGCCTCAGAAATGCTCAAAGATTCCGGTCACCCACTGCGTGCCGCGCTGTCGCCAGGCCGTCCGGCTGTGCGCATGCGCCAGCTCAATAACTGACCGCGCGGCCTAAAATTCCCTTGGGATTCCAAGGGCTTCGGGCTGTTTGTTTTTTGTCGAAGGGTTGAAGTTGGGGCATGGTCCGGCTACAAGCCCATGCCATCAGCGGAAGGCCACGGATGAGCAACGAACCCGGCAATGAAGCGCGCAACGGCAGTGTGGCGCAGCGCAGCGAGCAGGAAATCATCAAGGCGAGCAGTGCGTTCGCCCATGACGACCCACGGCGCAGCTGGTTCTACCTCGTCACCACGCTGGGCATGCAGGTGGCGTCGCAGGTGGGCGCAGTGCTCGCCCCCACTTGGTGGCTGAAGCTCACGCTGGGCATCCTCGCCGGGTTGCTCACGGCGCGCTCGTTCATGATCTACCACGACTACAAGCACGGCTCGATCCTGCGCGGCTCCAAGCCCGCCAAGTGGATCCTCGATGCCTTCGGCCTGTACGTGCTCACGCCCGCTCAAGTCTGGACGCAGACGCACAACTACCATCACGCGCACACCGCGAAGCTCGTGGGCTCCCACGTCGGCTCTTACATGATGCTCACCACCGCGCTCTGGGAGAAAGCCACGCCCGGTCAGCGCTTCATGTACAAGCTCACGCGTCATCCGCTGACGATCGTCTTTGGTTACTTCACGGTGTTCATCTACGGCTTCTGCACCGCCGCGTTCATGCGCAACCCGCGCAAGAACCCCGACTCGGCGCTGGCGCTGGTCGTGCAAGTGACGATGTTCGCGCTGCTTTGGCGCTACTGCGGCGTCGAGGCCATGGTCTATGCGCTGCTCGTGCCGCAGCTCTTGGCGCACGCGGTCGGCGCGTATCTCTTCTACGCGCAGCACAACTTCCCCGAGGCGCACGTGCAGCCGCGTGAGACCTGGACGTACGTGCGCGCGGCGCTCGAGTCGTCGAGCTACATGAAGATGGGGCCGGTCATGAATTTCTTCACCGGCAACATCGGCTACCACCACGTGCACCACTTGAACCACCGCATTCCGTTCTATCGGCTGCCCGATGCGATGGCGGCGATCCCCGAGCTGCAACATCCGCTGGGTGTCACCTCGCTTTGGCCGAGCGACATCATCGCGTGTTTCAAGCTGAAGCTGTGGGATGCGGAGCAGGGCAAGCTCGTGGGCTTCCCGAAGCTCGAGAGCCGCGACGAAAGCACGGTCGCGACCCAGAGCTAAGCGCGTGTACGGCGCAACTGCGCGACTGTGCACACGCGTTCAAGTCAGCGGCACTCAGTGTCCGCCGCCGAGTGCGCGCGCGCCCGCGTAGCGCACCCATGCACCGGTGAGCGCGAAGAAGATCGCGCACAGGAGATAGCCCGTCGCCCAGCTCGGCCCGCTGGCCCAGCCAATGCGATAGACGGCACCCGCCGCGCTGATCTGTCCGGCGTGGATGAAGCCGAAGAACGCCAGCGCCGCGCCCACCAGCATGAAGCGCGCGGCTGCGCCGAAGTTGCGATCGATGAGGTGGGCGCTCGCGCCTGCCCAGATCAAACAGCTGAGCATGAAGCCTTGCGAGAGCGCCGTCAGGCCCGACAGGTGCAACCCGGCACCGAGGAAGGCGTCGGGCTGCGCAAGCACGCGGTCGGCGAACGCGAAGTCGTGCAGCACGTTGCCCGCTGCGCCCAGCGTCTGCGTGAGGATGAGCACTCCCCAACCGGCGATCGCAGGAAACAAGCCCAGGGCGACGGCCGGCGCGTGCGCGGGCTTGCAGGCCTGGAACGCCTGCGCGGTGATGACGATGCCGATCCACAGCACGATCGCCATGCCCGCTTCGATTGGGATGATGGCTGCGATGGCATGCGACAACCCCAGCAGCGCCACCACGCAGAAGAACACGCCGTTGAGCACCGAGTAGCCGCCGCGCGCGCCCAGCGCCTTCCAGCCGGGATGCCCGATGTAGATCGTGGTTGGAAAGCACGAGCCGAACGCCGCAGCGACGACCGAGCCGAGACCGTTCACCGTGAGGCTCGGTGCGGTTGGGAAGCGGTCGCCTGCGGCCTCAGCAGACTCCAGGTTCTGCAGCGAGCCCAGGACGTTGAACAGGCCCATCGGGATGATCACCGGCACCAGGAACTGTCGGGTGAGCGGGTGCGTCAGGCCAGCGAACAGATCCGAGAGCACCGGCACCGGGAAGTAGAAGCCCAGGGTCTTGAACGCAGGTGCGATGGCTGCAGCCGACACTGGCGTGCGCGCTCCGGGCACGAGCGTGGTGCCCCAGGCCAGCGCAGTGCCGAGCAGCACCGCCCAAGCGCCGCCGGGAATGCGCAGTGGCAGGCTGACACCCGCGAAGTAAGTGGTGAGGATGACGCCCAGTGGCAGAAGCGCGACCAGCGGCATCTCGAAGCTGCGCACGGCGAAGTCGATGGCGATGAACGAGATGGCGATGCCAGCGAGCGTGGAGAGCAGCGCAGCACGCGGTGTGGAGCGTCGCACCCAGTCGCCCACCCCGGCGCCGCCAAGCTCGATGGCGCCGCACAGGAAGCACGCTGCAAGGCCGATGCGCCAGGCCACGAGCGCGGCGTCGTGCGGGTTGGCGCCGCTGCTCAGGGCGGCCAGCTTGGCGGGCAGCATGACGAGGAACACGTACGCGAAGAGCGAGACGGTGTTGATGCCGTAGGGCAGGGCCGTGACATCGTCGCGTCCGGTCTGCCCTGACAGCTGCTGCGCCTGGAACGCGTAGAACAAGTTGCCGACGACGATGGACAGTGCGGCACCCGGCAGCACGCGGCCGAGCAAGAGCGAAGTGTCGAAGCCGAGCACGCCGCCGCACAGGCTCAAGATCAGCAAGAACTGAATCAGATTGTCGACCGCGAGACCAAAGAAGCCATCGAGATCGCCAGCGACGAACAGCTTCTGGGCCATGGGGCGAATGGTATAACGAGTTCGAGCTCGGGACGTGGCGAACGGCGCGTCGGGGGCCGGTTGACCCGCGCGGATAGCGTCCGGGCGTGCCAAAAGGGTCTCCTCGCGCTTGTCTTCAGCGGTCAATCCGCCCGCTGCCGCATGGTGTAGGCTCCCGGCGACATGTTCGGGCATGGCTCATGGTTGCAACGAGCCCCGCAGATCACGGCTGGTGAAGTGCGTTTCTTCGTGCTGTCCCTGGGGCTGCACGCGTTGATCTTCCTTTGGATGACCCGCGGCGCCGCGGTCGACGACAAGCCGCTGTTCCAGCTGCCGGCCACCGTCGAGTTCGGTGTCTCCGAGGAAGAGTCCGGCGGTGGCGACAAGGGGCCGAAGCCACCGCCACCCGCTCCCGCCGTGGCCAAAGCCGCGCCCAAGACGCACAAAGCCATGGACAAGAGCGACCGCATCACGCTGCCGGTCGACGCCGGCACGCAAGTCGACAACGCGCCCGACGCCGGGCCGAGCAATGCGACCGCGCTGGCGGCGCGCAGTGCCGACGGCGGTGTACCGGAGGACGAGCTCGGCAGCGGGCCGTTCGGCGCTGGCACAGGCGAGGGCAGCGGCAGCGGCCCGGGTGGCGATGGTAGCGGTGCGTATGCGCCCAAGGGCGCGACCATCGCGCTCAACATCGACCTCGAGCGCGTGCGCAAGAGCGCTCTGGTGCTGGAGACCGAAGCGCTGCTCGGCATCATTCCGCAGTGGGAGGCACTGTTCGCGGGCTCCGGCATCGACCCCACTCAAGATCTCCTCCGCGTGTTCGTCGCCACGCCGAACCTGCAGCGCGCGAGCGTGGTGGTGGCCGCGCGTCACGCCCTGCCACGCGAGCGCATCGATGCCGCGGTGAACAAGCTGGCGCGCGAACGTGGTCGCAAGGCTGACTGGTACGGCGAACGCGGCTTCCAAGTGGCCTCGTGGCCCAACCGCGGTCCGACGCAACGCGTCGTGGCGATCACGGCCGACGACCAGCTGATCATCACGCGCAGCGAGGACTTGCGGCGCGTGCTCTCGGTTGCCCGTGCGCTCGCCAAGGCGCGCGTGGGCGAGGGCTTCACCAAGGAAGAGGTCAAGGCGCAGGGTGGCTTGCTCGCGATGCAAGCCGACGAAGCTGTCGCACTCTGGGTGGAAGGCGTGCGGCACTACGTGCCCCGCCAAGACCCGGGTGTGCCGCTGGCACTGCGCATGTCGGTGCACCGCGTGGATGAGTTCCACTGCGAGCTACGTGCAACGGGGCGTTACGAATCACCCGAGCGCGCACAGGCCGCGATGGCTTCGGCCCAGGCGCTGCGCAAGGAGCTCGGTAGCAACGGGCGCGTGATCTATCTCGGGCTGCAGAACGCCGTCGAGCAGGCCACGCTCACCCAGGAGAAAGCTGCGCTGGTGCTGCGCATGACGCTCACGCTGCATCAGACCCGTTATCTGATGCAGTACGTGAGCGCCGTTCTCAAGCCACGTGCCGAAGCGGGCGCCGAGCCAGCAGAGCCGGCCAAGCCCTAGAGATACAGAAAGAGCTGGATGCCCGAACCGAGCAGCTTGCTCATGTCGAGCGCGTTGGTGGCGAATGCGAGGCTCGTGCGGGTCTGGCCAGCGCCGCCGAGTCCAGCGGGCGCGCTGGAGTCGTGTTCCGTGTTGCGGCTTTCGAAGTCGAGACCGGCGCGCAGCGTGATCTGCAGCGAGGCTTGTGGGATGTCGAGGAAGTTCAGATGCCACTCGGCACCCGCGCGCACGCCCAAGCCGAACAGGAAACCGTGCAAGAGGACGTCGTCGGTCGTCGTGGACGGGTTGGTGTCGTCGATGCCGTTGGCGAGGCCCAGGGTGAGCTCGGGGATGATCAGCGCGTTGTAGTGGCCGCCGTGATAGACGGAGATGGGCACGCCGCCGTGTGCGACCACCGCGAAGCGACCCGTGCTGGCGAGCTTCACGTCGGTGGCCTTTGGTGTGTACGCCGTGCCGCCGCTGCTCGAGTAGCCGAAGCCGAGGCCGACATCGAGGCCGTAGCGTTCGGTGAGCCAGCGGCGCACGCCGATCGCGGGAGCTGAGACGGTTGCGGTCGCGCTGCTCTGGTCGCCGATGGGCACCCCGCTGATGCCGTAGTAGGCGATCGCCCAGTGGCCGACGACTTCGTCGTGATCACTCGGCTTGCCGAACAAGGGATTGCTGCTGCCGACCGCGTGTGCGGGTTCTTCCGGCGCAGGTGCGGCCACGGCGGGGGCTGCGGCTTCGGGTGCGGGTGCGGGTGCTACAGCGGGCATGGGTGCCGGTGCAGGCGCCGGTGCTGCGGCAGGCGCTGGCGCTGGCTGCAACGCGTACGGCTGTGGTGTGTTGTAGCTCGGCTGCGGCGCGTAGCTTTGCGCAGGCGCGGCAGCCGGTGCCGGCTGATACGCGTTGTAGGCCGCCGGTGCGGGCGCTGGTGCGGGCGCCGGTGCGGGTGCGGGCACCGGTGCCGGTGTCGCTGCGTGTGCCGCTGGTGGCGGCGGATATGCGGGTTGCAGCTGCGCGCTGGCCACGCTGACCATACTGGCCACGCCAGAGAGCGCCACCATGCCCAGACCAAGCCCACACATTGCACTCACATCGTGAAGCCAACCAGATCGCATATTCGGTTCTCCCCGCGCGCTTATGGCAAGAACGACAGACCGCCGCCGATGAAGAACGTCTTCATCGACGACAAGCCCTGGTCCGTGCAGTAGCGCGACTTGTCGTCGTGGTAACACATCTGCTGTGGCAGCCAGAACGTCAGCGCCATGCTCAAATCGAGACCCATGCCCTTGGTGATGAAGAAGGTCGCACCAAGCTCGATGGGTACGTTTAGCGTTTGCAAGGTCTGCACCTGGCTCACGCCGGCCTTCTGCATCGCCACCTGACTGGTGAGCGTGCCCGCGCTGGCGCCGAGCAATCGGGTTGCATCGATCGGCTTGGCGTTGAGCAGCGCTGCGGACATGGCGACGGGCTGGATGCCTGTGCCGGCCCACACGTCGAGCGCGAGCGGGCGGTGATGCTTCTGCGTGTGACCGCGCAGGTAGAAGCCCGGATAGGCCTCGATCACGGCCTTGGTGCCCTTGGTTCCGAAGTCGACCGAACCATTGATGAGCTGCAAGCCGAAGCTGAGCATCCACGGAATGCGCGCACCGAGCAGCAGCTGCGCCGCCGGTCCGCCCGAGGTGCCTGCGAGGCCCTTGTCGATCCACGCCAGGTAGCCGCCGTTGATCTGCAGCTCGAAGCCCGTGGCCGTAGCGCCCTCGTCGGGCAACTTGCCCTCCTCCTGCGCGAGCGCAGCGGCTTCGATGTCGGCCTGCGACGGGCCCTTGTCCTTGTGCTCGAGCTCTGCCACCACCGCTGGCGGTGGCGCTGCAGCGGGTGGCGGCTCTGCAGCGGGTGGCGGCGGAGGCGGCGGGGGTGGCGGAGGCGGGGGCGCGGCTTCCACCACAGGCAGCGGCGCGACCACCGGTGGCGGCGCTGGCGCGACTTCCATCTGCACGCGCACGCGCTTCAAGCTGCGCTTGGGCATGTCGGCCTCGAACACGTACTCGACATAGCCGTCGAGCTGCGCGCGCAAGAGCACGTGGCCTGCGGTTGCGTAGACCATGCCGGCCAGCGGCAGTGTGCCCGCGTCGCGATCGTTTACCGTGATCTTCGCGCCGGGGTAGGGGCCGCTGACGTCGAGCTTCGCCATCTGGCGCGTCTGCTTCATGATGCGCTGCTGCGCCAGGCGCAGCATCTTCTTGTTCGCGCGGATCCAGCGATCCTTGCGCGCCTTGAGCGCCTCGTTGATGTGCACTTCAGCCGCGCCGAGATCGCCAACGCTCTCTTCCGCCAAGCCCTGCTGCGCTTCACCGCGCGGCGTCGAGTACAGCTGCTGCGCTTGATTGAACTTCGCCAGTGCAAGCGCCGCGCTGCCCTGCGTCATGAGCAGCATGCCTTCGTCGACCAGCGCCGCGCTCGCCTCGGGCGGCGCCATCGTGGTCTGGTGCAAGTTGATCTCGAGCGTGAAGCGCCCGCTCTGCACGTCGATGGCTTGCGAGTACTGGTCGTAGCCGTCGGCGGTGATCTCGATCGTATGCTTGCCAGGGAGCATCCACAGCTCGCCGTCTTTGAGCGCCGCAGGGTGGCCATCGATGCGAATGACGGCGCTCGCTGGCGACACCTTCGCAGCGAAGCGACCCATCGAGCTCTTCATGCGCTCGATCTCGGCCTTCACCGCCTGGATGGTCCCCGCTTCTTTCGCGGGGTCGGCGTAGCTCACGTAGGCCTCGAAGGCTTCGAGCGCTTTGCTTGGCTGGCTCAGCCCGTTGTAGGCGAGCGCCAAGTTGTAGAGTGCCATCGGCACTTGCTGCAGCTGATACGACGCGTTGAGCTCGCTGACCGCTTCGTCGTAGCGACCGGCGTTCAGCGCGGTCATGCCCTTGTCGAAGCGTTCTTGAGCGCTCTGCGCCTGCGCGAGCCCCGCGTGGCTGGCCAGCGCGCACGCTAGACCGAGAGCCAAACAGCTGCGAAGCGCGACCTGCAAGTTGACTACGCCAATCCAAGCTCGCATGGCAGTTCTATCCCTTTGCTGGGTGACTACAGGCTCACACAGACCACATGCCCACACACTTCGTCCCTGCGCACAGGGCGCACAGGAATCAAGAGTCGAACCGGCCACTGCAAATGCATGCGGGCCTTTTCTGAGATCAACGGAATATCAAATCGCGGCTTGGGCGCGCAAGCAGCGGCACACCGGACGTGAAAAAAGCAAGAGCCCGGCAGCGCATCCGCGGCCGGGCTCCTGGTTCAGATGGCGCTGCGAGCGCCGTCTGGGCTGGCTGCTAGATCAGCCGCCGTCGACGCTGGTGCCGGCGTCGTTGTGGCTGCTGCTGCCGCACTTGCTCGTCGCGCCGAAGGCGATGCACTGCGAACCGGCCGCCGAGAAGCCACACATGCCGCCCGGAGTGCAGCAGCCCGCGGCCGACGTGCCCATGAACATTGTGGAGGGGCAGCTCGGGTCCAACGTGGCAGGAAGCTGGCACGTACTAAGGCCATACATTGCGGCCTGCGCCGAGGTGTTCTTCTGGCCGCACTTCATGTCGGAGGTGCAGCACGTGACCTGGCACATCATCGCGCCGGCCGAGTCGACGGCGGTGCACGCCGTACCGCCGCAGCTGGTTACGCCCATCATGGTGTTGTCGCAAACGAGCGCCATGCTGGCGTCCTTCGCGGCCGCATCGCCCGTGCCGGTCGACGTGCTGCCGTCCATCTTGGCCGTGCTGCCGTCCTTGCTGCCGTTGCCGCCGCCGGCGTCGCTGCCGCCGCCGCCGGTGCTCTTCTTGTTCGAGCCACACGCGCCCAGCATCAGACCGAGCACCAGAACACTCAAACCCAAAGTCTTCCTCATGATTGTCTCCCGTCCGACCAAGCGCGATCGCGCCGTTTCCAAGTGAGACGGCCAAGCCGCCCGTGACGAATGTCGAAGCCCGACACCGAACCTTGTGGTTACGGCAGCGATCGCAGGGTGTCAACGTCACGCTCAGCAGAAAAAAAGTGGGGCTGCGTCGCGCTTTGCGCATAAGCGCCCACCTTGGCGCGCACGTCCGAGTGCTACGTTTCAGTCCCAGCGTCATGCACGTCGACCTGTTGCCGAATCTCGCGCATGTGACGCCCGAAGCTTGGGACGCGCTCGTCGGAGACGACGATCCCTTCGTGGAACACGCGTTCTTGCGCGCGCTGGAGACGAGCGGCAGCGTGGGCCCGGGCACTGGCTGGACGCCGATGCACGTGACCTTGCGTCGCAATGACAAGTTGGTGGGCGCGCTCCCCCTCTATTTGAAGGAGCACAGCTACGGCGAGTACATCTTCGACTTCGGCTGGGCTTCGGCGGCACAGCGCGCCGGCATTCCGTACTACCCGAAGCTCGTCGCCATGGTGCCGTTCACACCGGCTACGGGACGCAGGTTCCTGTACGCGCCGGGCGAAGACCCGCAGGAGATCACTGCTGCTTTGTTGGACGCGACGCTGGCTGCGCGCGCGGCCACACGCGCGTCGTCGGTGCACCTGCTCTTTTTGAACGACGAGGAACGCGAGCGCGTGCGCGTCGACAGCCGTTTCATGCCGCGCCTGGCCACGCAGTTTCATTGGCACAACGCCGGCTATCACAGCTTCGACGAACACCTTGCAAGCTTTCGCTCGGCCTTGCGCAAGGAGGTGCGCAAGGAACGCCGGCGCGCTGCAGAGACCGGGCTCGACATCTCCGTGCTCACAGGCCCGGAGCTCTCGGCCGCCGACTGGCAAGCGCTGAGCGAATTCTACTTCGACACCTGCGACAAGCACGGCTCGGGGCCGTACCTCACGCCCGCATTCTTTCGCGAGCTGGCGCAGACCCACGCCAAGCGCGTGGTCGCGGTGCTCGCGAAGCGACAGGGCGTGGTCGTGGCAGGCACCTTGAACTTCGAGAAGGGTGGTCACCTCTATGGTCGTTACTGGGGCAGCAAAGAGGAGCTGCCGAACTTGCACTTCGAGCTCTGCTATCACCGGCTGATCGAGCGGGCGATCGAGCGCGGCTACAGTCGCTTCGAGGCCGGCGCGCAAGGCATGCACAAGCTGCGACGCGGCCTCTTGCCTGCGGAGATCCACAACGCTTGCTACATCGCCGACCCGCGACTGCGTTTGGCGATCGACGACTTCCTGCGGCGCGAAGAACACGCCGTGCAAGACGAGTTGGCCGCGCTACGACACCACGGACCGTCGCACCGGCAGGGCTGAGTCGGCCTGTTCGCGCTGCGTGAGGCGTGCGAAGCCGCGGCCGGCCTGCAGCGTGAAGAAGAGCCACGGCACCAGCAACGCCAAGCTCACGAGCGACAGCCAACGCACCGCCGAGAAATCGCTGACCAGCGTGGTGATGACGAAGCTGAGCACCACACCGATGGCCTTGGCGCCGCGCATCACGAACACGTCCACGAAGGCCTTGGCGCTGTACTGCGCGCCGCTGCCCAGCGGCACGTACAGCGACTCCTTCGCACTCTGATGGATGGAGTACGCGAAGCCCGAGTCGAGCGCCGGGATCAAGCTGGCGATGGGCAAAATGGGCAACACCATCACGCCGAGCGACGCGGCGAGCGCCGTGAACGGCAACACCAGGAGCGCGACCGGCACGCCTTGCTTGCGCAAGAGCGGGCTCGTCACGAACAGCTGGAGCAGCAGCGCCGTGACGTTCATGAGCGCGAAGGCATGACTCAGCTGACGACCGATGGCGGGACCGTCGAGGTAGTGCGAGACGGTAGCGGTGAATTGATAATCGAGAATCGTGGAGACGATCTCGTACAGACCCACGATGCCTGCGAGTGACAGCAGGTAACCGCCAAGCGCCGCCGGCTGGGGCTTGGGATCGAGCTGCGTCCGGCGTTCAGGCTGTGGTTGGGGAAGGGCGGCGCTGCGCGTGACGCTGGTGGTTGCAAGGTTACCCGCGCGCCAGGCCAACACGGCGACCGCCGCCGTCAGCGTACAACACACGCCCATCCAGGCCCGCGCCGACAGCGCACCGACCAGCGCCGAGACCACCTGGCTGCCGAGCACGCCACCGAGCACGGCGCCTAGGCCCACGAGGCCATAGCTGCGCTTGGCGGCTTCGGGTGTGGTGCTGTCGTGCAAGAACACGAACAACGCGGCGACCATCAAGGTGCTGTAAAGATCGCCGACCAGGTAGAACGCCCACACCACTGCGGCGTGCGGGTGATCGAGCAGCAGGCCGAAGAGCGCGAAGCTCGCCACGAACACGCCGCAGAACAGACACGCCAGCGCCTGCCGCCGAAAGCGGCGGGCCAGCAAGCTGAAGACCAACGCCGACGCCGACGCGAGCACCAGGTTCAGCAACTTGGCCAGCAGCTCGGCGCGCGCCGCGCTCAAGTGCAGGTTGCCGAGCCAGAAGCCTGCGCTGTCGTAGTAGCTGATGAACAGCGATTTCTTGAGCGGCTTGAGAATCCAGAAGGTGGTGATCACCAACAGGAAGCAGCCGAACATGTGCAGCGAGCGCCGGAGCTCCTCGCGGCGCATGTCCACCAGGGCTTTGAGCACGGTCGGCATGTGGTCGCGATCGTAGCGGGGTGGGTTCGGAGACCGCCAGAATCGCGCAAACGTGCGCGCAGCGAGCGCCTGGCGCGCCGCCCGGGACCCGAGACAGCCGGTAGACAATGGTGTATACTTCTTGTCTCGTATCCCAGTCTGCGCACCACTGCCAAGAACGCCGCGTTCATGTCCAGCGTCAAAGCAACTCCGAGCGACCCGCCGCCTGCCGAGGCGCAAGACCCCGTGCGCACCCGCATCCTGCGAGGAGCCGCGCAGGTGTTTGCGGACCGGGGCTACGGGCCCACCGCGGTCGAGGCGATTCTCGAAGCAGCGCAGGTCTCGCGCCGCACCTTCTATCGGGCGTTTCGCTCCAAAGAAGACGTGTTGCGCGCGCTCTACGACAACTCGGTGCAGATGCTCGTGCGCGCGGTGCGCGACGCCGGTGATCGTCGCAAGGACCGCGTAGAGCGCGCGCATGCGGGCGTGGAGGCGTACATCCGGGTGCATGCCAACGCGGGACCCTTGGCGCGCGTGCTGCTGCTCGAGCAGTTTGCACCGGGCTCACCGCTGGCGACGCAGCGCGACCGCGCGATGGCCACCTTCATCAAGCTGATCTCGCGCGCGTCGGCGCACCCTGGTCAGCCGGAACCCGACCCGATCCTCGTTGCGGCCGTGGTCGCGGCGCTCAATCACACCTGCGTGCAGATGGCCACCGAGTATCCGCAGGGCAACTGGGACGTGGAGCGCGCCAAGCGCATCATGCTGCGCATCTTGTCGGTGCTCGACGAGAGCACCGGTCCCGCGCGCTGGACGAAGGCGACTTAAGACAGCGATGCCTGAACCGCGCTTCACGGTCCAGGCGTTGCTGTGGGTTCTGCGGCTGCGGCCGCGGTCAGCTCACGCGAGCTGTTCGCGCGAGTAGCCGAAGATGCGGCGCGCCACGACCAGCTTTTGGATCTGCTGCGTGCCTTCGTAGATGTCGCCGATCTTGGCGTCGCGCATCCACTTCTCGACCAAGTGCTTGCGCGAGTAGCCCTCGGGGCCGAGGATCTCGACCGCCTTCTGACAGACCGCGACCATGTCGCGACCCGCCTTGCACTTGCAGATGCTGGCTTCGAGGTTGTTCGGCTCGCCGATGTCGCTCATCCAGGCAGCCTTGAGCGTGAGCAACCAAGACGCCTTCACCTTGGCTTCCATCATCATCAAGTCCTTTTCGATGGCAGTGAGCTTGTTGCGACCAATGCCGTAGCGCGGCGCGACGCCTTGCTTCGCGAGATACTCGTGCGTGTATTCGACCGCTGCACGGCCCACGCCCACGGCACTTGCGGCCACCGGCGGACGCGTCGCATCGAACGTGGCCATGACGCCCTTGAAGCCTTTGGAGTCACCGGTCGGCTTCACTTCTGCCGAGCCGAGCAGGTTCTCCTTGGGGATCTTGCAGTTGTCGAACACCAGCACTGCGGTGTCCGAGCAGCGGATGCCGTGCTTGTGCTCGAGCTTGGTGACCTTCATGCCGGGCGTGTGGTGGTCGACCAGGAACGGCTTGATGCCCGAGCGGCCGGCCTTGCGATCGACCGTCGCCCACACCACCACGAAGCCCTCGGAGTCTTCGACGGCGCGCTTGCCGGCGGTGACGAAGATCTTCTCGCCGTTGAGCACCCAGCTGTCACCTTCGAGCGTGGCTGTCGTGGTGACGGCGCCCGAGTCCGAGCCGCAACCGGGCTCGGTGATCGCCATGGCAGCCCACTTCGGCTTGCCTTCCTTGAAGCGCCCCATGAACTTCAGCTTCTGCTCCGGCGTGCCGGCTGCGCCGACAGCTGCACCGCCGAGCAGCGGCATGGGCGTGGCGAGATACATGCCACAGTCGCCCCACGCCATCTTCTCGATGAACACCACCGAGGTCACGTTGCCGGTGCGGCGCTTCTTGTCGCCGCCTTCCTTCGCGCCCATGACGGGTGAGTTCGACGCGCCGCCGGTAGCTTTGAGCACCTCGTACATGGTGTTGATGTACGAGTCGGGGTTGATCTCGTGCTCGTGCTCGTCCACCTCGCGGCTGAAGGGGCGCATGTGCTCGCGGGCAATCTGCTCGACCGCCGCGGACAGGTTGTTCAACAAATCACCGTGCTGGAAATTGATCATTGGCTGCTCCTAATCCCCGTTTCTAGACCATTGCCAGACCGTCGAAGGTGCCGAAACCGCGCCCGTTGCGCAGCCAGCGTTCGACCGGGTTTTCACGGATGAAGCCGTGACCGCCCATGACCATAACCGCGTCGTCGGTCACCTTGAGCACCATTTCGTCCACCACCATCTTCGCGAGGTAGCTCTCCTTGGTCGCCTTCTCGCCCTTGTCGAGGTGCCACGCCGCTTCCCACACGAGCAAGCGTGCCGCGTCGAGCTCGATGCGCATGTCGGCGATCATGAACGCCACCGCTTGGCGCGTCGCGATCGGCTGACCCCAGGTCTTGCGCTCCATCGCGTAGCTCACCGAGTGCTCGTAGGCGCGGCGTGCCACGCCCACTGCGATTGCGCTCTGCGCGATGCGGCCGTAGCTCATGATGCGCTCGAAGTTGCACCCAGCGGGCCCGCCGAGCTTGGTCTCCGGCGAAACGGCCACGTCGGTCAACGTGAGCGTCACGGTGTCGAGGGCGTTGAGGCCCATGTTCTTTTCCTTCGCGCTCACCGTCACGCCCGGCAGGCTCTTCTGCACGAAGAACGCCGAGACGTTATCGAAGCCCGAGCCGCCTTCGCGCGCGTAGACCAGGAACGAGTCGGCCGTGCTGCCGTTGGGCACCAGGCACTTCGCGCCATTGAGCACGTAGTTGGTGCCGCTGCGAAGCGCCGTGGTGCGCAGCATCGTGGGATCGAAGTCGTAGTACGGCTCCATCAATGCCGCCGACAGCTTCGGAAACTCCGCGGCGGTGCAGGCACGCAGCACGAGCTCCTTCTGCAGGTCGGTGCCGTAGTCGAGCACGGGGTAGGCGACCGCAGCAGGCGACTGCATTGCGAACGCCATCGACGCATCACCCGCGCCGAGCTCTTCCAAGATCATCGCGCCGGTGACTGCCGAGCGGTCCATCGATGCGCCCGCGTACTTCTCCGGAATCGCGGGGCAGGCGAGGCCGAGCTCCCACGACTTCTTCAAGAAGCCCTCGGGCAGCTTCGCTGCTTCGTCGGCGTCGTGCGCGGCCGGGTCCATCTCGTTCTTGGCGAGCTCGCGGGCCGTCTGGACCATGAGCTGCTGCTCTTCGGTGGGTTCCAAATCGAACATCGTGTCTCCGTTGGCTACGTGGCTACGTTTGCTGCGCACGCAAGCTGCGCGGGGTGGATACCGATCTACCTGTTTGCCGGCCCGTCGTCTGCTCTGGACTAAGCCGTTCCGGGTCTCGGTATACAACACTGTATACCCCCCTTCCCCTGCGTGTAAAGAGCCCCTCTCAGCGCTCTTCTATTCAGTTGTCGGGCGTCATCCCGGGCTTGCGGCGCGCACCGGCCCGCCTGATACGCTGCGCCACGACGCACTCCAACCACGCAGCACAGGACGCGATGCCCATCGCACAGCGACAGATCACGGTGGACTCGGTGCGCTCCCTGGTGCGCTGTGCCGGTCCAGACGACGCGAGCCAAGCCGTCGTGTTCGTGCACGGCAACCCCGGCTCGAGCGAAGACTGGGAGGACTTGCTCGCGCGCGCCAGCGAGCTCGGTCGCGCGGTCGCGCCGGACATGCCCGGTTATGGCAAGGCCGACCGACCCAAGGGCTTCGACTACACGGTGGCGGGCTATTCGCGGCACCTGCAGGGCCTGCTCGAGCAGCTCGGTATTCGACGCGCGCACTTGGTGTTGCATGACTTCGGCGGGCCTTGGGGTTTGCACTGGGCCGCCGAGCATCCCTCGCAGGTCGCGAGCGTCACGTTGATCAACACCGGCCTGATGCGCGGCTACCGCTGGCACAGGTTCGCGCGTTTGTGGCAGCTGCCGGTGATCGGCGAGCTGGTGCAGCTGTCAGCTACGCGTGTGGCTTTTCGGATGACGTTGAACGCGGAGAACCCCAAGCCCATGCCGCGTGCGTTTGTCGATCGCATGTACGACGACTACGACTGGGGCATGAAGCTCGCGGTGCTGAAGCTCTATCGCGCGACCCGCGACGCCGACGGTATGAGCCGCGCGCTCGCCGCCAAGCTCGCGCCGCTTCAGCTGCCGGCACTCGTGGTCTGGGGGAAGGGCGACCACTACGTGCCGTACCGCTTCGCCGACAGCCAGCGCGATGCCTTCGCAGTGGAGGCCGTGCACGTGCTCGAGGGCTGTGGTCACTGGCCGTTCATCGACGAACCCGAGCTCGTTGCGCAGTTGGTGATGCCTTTTCTCAAACGACAGCTGCACACCATCGACGGACGCGCCGCAGATCACTGACGCTGCAGCGTCAGCGGCGGCGTGCGCTGCGGTCCGTAGCACGCACGGGCTTGGCGGAGTTCTTTGCGATCCGGGCTTTCACCAACTTGCGTACCAGATTCGCGGGGAGCGGGCTGCTTGGTTGAAAGCGCACGGTGCCCTTACTCGTGTCGTAACGCTGGAGCTCGGCTTCGAAGGCATCCAGCACGGCGCCCGGGTAGAGCGCGCAATGGTTCGCGCCCGCGCCAAACCATACGAGCACCTTGCCATCGAGGCGGAAGGCCGGTAGCTGGTAGCTCATGCACTCCTCTGCATCGGGGGCGCAAGCAGCAATCAGCTTGCGTAGTCTCTGCAGAGCAGCTCGTTTATCTTCGCTCAACGCCGCGAGGTAGGCGTCGATGGTCTTGGGCTTTGCCCGGGTCTTGGTCTTGGTCTTGGTTGCGGGCATTTGATTGGGCTTCAGCTGCAAAGACCCGCCCGAGGCCGGTAGGTTGCGCGGCCGCAGCCGCAACGCTGGCAGCTCTAGAACGCCTCTTTGAGTTTCTGTCGCGCGTCCCAGAGATCGATCGCTGACTGCAGGTTCATCCAGAACTCGGGGGACGTCTTGAGTACCCGGGCGAGCAACAAAGCTGTTTCGGCGGTGATCGCGCGGCGTCCGGTGATGATCGTGTTCACGCGCTGCAGCGGCACGCCCATCTTGTCCGCAAGTTGCGCCTGGGTTAGCCGCAGTGGGTCCAGAAATTCCTCACGAAGAACTTCCCCTGGAGCCGTCGGTCTACGCTTGAGCTCGTACATGGCGCACCTCGTGAGATCAGTAGTGGTAGTCCGTGACCTGGACCTTCGACGCGTTGCCGTCGTTCCAAACAAAGATCACTCGATACTGGTCGGTGATCCGAATGCTGTGAAACCCTTTGAGATCACCGGCAAGAGGCTCGAGTCTGCCCAACGGGATTTGGCTTCAGCTGCAAAGGCCCGCCCGAAGTCGGTAGGTGGGGGGCCCGCGACGCGGCCTCGGGCCCGCGACACCGGAGGCAGCTTATCACAGCCGTCGCGCGCCCGCGTTCGCAGATGGGTCCGAGAATTGACAGGCGGCTTGTCGTCAGCTGCAATCCCTAGTTGGGCCGCCGCGGCGCTTACAGTTTCTCTGCGCCGTCGAGCTTGCTCAGGTTCCTATCGAATGTCCCGAGGGGCAAGTGGCCGGCCTTTCTCGCAATCTCGAGAACGAGACAATCTGAGAACCCTAGCGCAGGTTTGCGACGGTAGTGGTCGAGCGCGGCGGCGACGACATCTGCATCTTGGATCGTGAGAGTGTTGTGATTGAGCAGCATGTCGAGCGCCGTCGCGATCGATGCGTGATCAAGGTTGTAGGCGGCGCTCAGGACCCAAGTGGTCTCCGCGAGGACGAGATGGGAGACCCAGGCTCCCCTGTCGACGAAAGCCTCGGCCGAAGCGACTTGGTTGTCATCGTCGCGGGTGACCAGACGCACGAGCACGTTGGTGTCAACGGCGCGCATGCTTGCTCCGCACGTGACGCCGAATCGCGTCCTTCAGGTCCTCCACCTTGCGAGGTTTGGGCGGCTTCGCAAACACGGCGTGATGAATATCCTCGGACGAGAAACGACCCGCCTTGCGAACAACAACTCTCTCCCCATCCTCGTCCCACTCAAGGACAGATCCCGGACCGATGCCGAGTTTGCGTCGAATCTCGGCCGGAACGGAGATTTGGCCCTGCGCGGTAACTTTGGACCGAGGAAGCGACATGTCGACATAGTACCACGGTAATGTGGCATGTCAAGCGGGCGATCCCTCTCCAGTCGGCCCAACGGCATGGGCTTCAGTCAGCTATAGCCTGTGTGAGGCTAGGGGAAACGGGGATGCCTCGAAGAAACTGACGTAAAGGCAGTTCCACGCAGGAGGTCATCCCCAT
>JADGRE010000236.1 GCA_017881185.1 Pseudomonadota bacterium
TCGTCACAATAGCGCCGGCTATTGCTCCTCGTCGCGCCTTGCCCTGCGCGCTCGGTCCTGCGCGATCACGCATCAAAACCCCTCGGTCAGACCACTAGGTGCAAGCCATCATGTCGCAAGACAGCGCGCTGCTCAGCCTCGAAGAAGTCTCCAAGGTCTACACCATGGGCGACGTGGAGGTGCACGCGCTGCGCAGTGTGAGCCTGCGCATCGACGAGGGTGAGTTCGTGGCGATCATGGGCTCGTCCGGCTCAGGAAAATCCACGCTCATGAACCTCATCGGTTGCCTCGACCGGCCCAGCGCGGGCCATTACGCGCTGGCCGGCAAGGACGTCTCGCGCATGAGTCGCAACGCGCTCGCCGAGGTGCGCAACCTCACGCTCGGTTTCGTGTTCCAGAGCTTCAACCTGCTCGCGCGCACGAGCGCTCTCGAGAACGTGGAGCTGCCGCTGGTGTATGCGGGCGTGAGCACGCGCGAACGCCAGCGTCGCGCCAAGGAAGCGCTGAGCCGCGTCGGTCTCGGCGACCGCATCCACCACCACCCCAATCAGATGTCGGGCGGCCAGCAACAGCGCGTTGCCATTGCGCGCGCGCTGGTCAGCAACCCGAAGGTGATCCTCGCCGACGAGCCCACCGGCAACCTCGACTCGCGCACCAGCCTGGAGATCATGGCCATCTTCCAGGAGCTGGGTCGTTCGGGCATGACCATCGTGCTCGTCACGCACGAGCCCGATATCGCGGCGTTTGCATCACGGGTGCTGGTGATGAGAGACGGCCGCATCGAGACCGATCGTCGGCAACAGGCGGTGGTCGCCGATCCCGGCGCAGTGCCGCGACACGAGGCCCAGCCATGAGCCCGTGGCAGACCTTCCGCTTGGCGCTGCGTGCGGTCTTGCGCAACAAGCTGCGTTCGTTTCTGACCACGCTCGGCGTCATCATAGGCGTGGCTGCGGTCATTGCCATGGTCGCCATCGGTGAGGGTGCCAAGGCGCGCGTCGAGCAGTCGTTCGCGGCCATGGGCGCGAACCTGCTGATCGTGATGTCAGGCACGACCACGCGCGGCGGTGCGTTCGGTGGCTTCGGCTCGCTGCCCACGCTCACCTGGGAGGACCTCGAAGCCATTCGCACGCAGGCGCCTGCCGTGCACAACGCGGCCGTGTCGCTGCAGACCACCGTGCAAGTCGCGAGCGAGGATCAGAACTGGACCACCTCCATCACAGGCACCAGCCCCGAGTACTTCGAGATCCGCAGCTGGCCGGTCGATCACGGCAGCATGTTCGGTCCGTCGGATCTCGAGAGCGGCAACAAGGTGGCGTTGATCGGTCAGACCTGCGCAGAGAAGCTCTTCGGTGGTGGTGTCGACCCGGTGGGTCGCATGATCCGCATCAAGAACGTGCCGTTTCAGATCGTCGGCGCGCTGGTGCGCAAGGGCCAATCCCCCATGGGCCAGGACTACGACGATGCGCTCTTCATCCCGCAGACCACCTTCCAAGCCAAGATCCGCGGTGGCTTGCAGAAGTTCATTCAGGGCGTGATCTTCATCGGTGCTTCCACGACCGAGGGCACCTCGCTCGCGCAGTCGCAGGTGACGAGCTTGCTGCGCGAGCGCCACCACATTCAGCCCGAGATCGACGACGACTTCTCGATCCGCAACCTCACCGAGATGGCGAGCGCGCAGCAAGAAGGCACCAAGACCCTGACCACGCTGCTCGCGAGCATCGCCGCGGTTTCGCTCCTGGTCGGTGGCATCGGCATCATGAACATCATGCTGGTGAGCGTGACCGAACGCACGCGCGAGATCGGTCTGCGCATGGCGGTCGGCGCCAAGCCGCGCAACATTCTGGCGCAGTTCCTGGTGGAGGCGCTGACGCTGTCGGTGGCGGGAGGCATCCTGGGCGTGGTGATAGGTGTCTACGTGGCACAGCAGTTGGCTGCGCAATTCGGTTGGCCGTTGCTCATCCAGCCGCAGATCGTCGGCATCTCCGTCGGCTTCAGCGGCCTGGTGGGTGTGGTGTTCGGGATCTTCCCCGCACGCAAAGCGTCGCGGCTCGATCCCATCGAAGCGCTGAGGTACGAATGAAGGGGCTCGTCGCACTCGTATTGTGCGTTGCCGGCGCGCAGGTCGCGTTGGCGCAATCCGCGCCTGTGTCAGCGGCTCCGGCTGCGCCTGGGCTCGACCTGGGCGGCGCGCACCTGCTCACGCTCGAAGAGGCCTTGCGCACGGCGCACGAGCGCGAGCCTACGCTGCGCCAGTCACACGCCACGACCGAGGCGAGCGCCGCGAAGGTCGATCAAGCGCGCGCGCCACTGTTGCCGCAGCTGGTCGGCAGCGCGGGCTACACGCACGGCGTGGGCAATTTTGCGCTGGGCGCAGGTGCAGGCGCGCAGCAGACCGACATCTTCAAAGCCGGTGTGAGGGCCGATCAGCTCATCTACGACTTCGGCCAGACCACCGGCAAGTTCGACGCCGCCAAGGCCACGCTCAGCGCGCAGGCCGACAACGAGCGCGCCGCAAGCTTGCTCGTGGCGTTGAACGTGCGTTCCGCTTACTTCAGCGTGGTGGGTGCCAAGGCACTGCTGGAAGTGGCCACGGACACGCTCGCCAACCAACAGCGACACCAGACGCAGATCCAAGGCTTCGTCGAGGTCGGGACGCGCCCGGAGATCGATCTCGCTCAAGCGCGCACCGACGTTGCCAACGCGCGGCTGGGTGTGATTCAGGCCGACGGCGCGTACCGTGCGGCCAAGGCCAACCTCAATCTCGCGATGGGCACGGCCGATGCGCCCGACTACGAAGTGAGCGCGCAGACCCTTGCACCGGTCGAAGGCGAAGACAAACCGACGGCGGTGCTCATGGACGAAGCGCTCGCGCAGCGGCCCGAGTTCGCGGGCTTCGAGCAGCAGCGCCGCGCGCAGGAGGCGATCTTGCGCTCCATCGACGGCGGCTATTGGCCCACGCTCAGCGCTTCCACTGCGCTGAACGACCAGGGCCCGCGCGTCGACAACCTGGCGTGGAACTGGAATGCCGGACTCAACCTGAACTGGCCGATCTTCCAGGGCGGCATCACCAAGGGTCAAGCGCGCGAAGCCCGAGCGAACCTGCAGCTCATCGAAGCCAAGCTCGACGCGCTGCGCGGTCAGGTACGCGTCGATCTCGACCAGGCGTGGCTCGGCGTGCGCACCGCCAAGGAAGCGCAGGTTGCAGCTGACGAAGTGGTGGTGAATGCACGCGTGCGCCTGGGTTTCGCCGAGGGGCGCTACGCG
Organism: Pseudomonadota bacterium; assembly: GCA_017881185.1. Classification (GTDB taxonomy): domain Bacteria; phylum Myxococcota_A; class Polyangia; order Polyangiales; family JAFGIB01; genus JADGRF01. Next base: position 3,265 of record JADGRE010000236.1, read on the forward strand.
ACCGGCGTCGGCAATGCCATCGAGCTGGCCGACGCGCAGCTCGCGCTCAGCAACGCGCGTGCGCAGGCCGTGCAAGCCGTCTTCAATCTGGCCACGGCGCGTGCGCAGCTGCTCAAGGCGCTCGGCCGACCTTGAGATGCTGCGGCGTCACGCTCACTCGAAGGCTTCCGGCTGCGCGCGCACCAGATGACCGGTCAAGCCGCCGAGCACGCCGTGAGCGATCGCCAGCGGCAACCCCAGACTGCCGGCATAGAAGCCCGCTGGCAGATGGGCTGCGACACCGATCAGCAAAAACACCGAGAAGCCCACGAAGAACGCGAGTCCACCGAGCAGCACGATGCAGGTGTACTCGAGCGGCGCACGCACGAGCGAGCGCAGGCCGAGGTGCACGTACCACACGCCCGCGAAGTCGCTGTGCGTGGACGCCATGGTCAACGCCATGGGCCAGTAGAAGCTGGGCCCTGCCGCGAGCAACCACGTGAAGGGTGAGCTCACGAGCTCCAAAGGCGTGGCATCGGCGCTCCACAACAAGTGCACGATCCAAAACACCAGTGGCAGTTGCGAGACCGTGAGGAAGACCGAGAGGTTGCTACCCGAGCGCAGGTAGGTGGGCACGATGCGCGCGGCGTCGAAGTCCGGCGCGTGGTCGAGCGAGCTTTCGCCTGCGGCGATCGCCCACATGCACTGGCGGTGATAGTCGGCGCACAACGCGAGCAGCGAAGTGTTGAGTGCGACGCTCGCACCGAAGCCGACCACGGGCAGCGCACGCGTCAGCGACGACACGATGCCCACCACGGCCGCCCAAACGACGATGCTCACGATCCAGTGCACGCCGTGCCCCAGAAACGGGAACACCACCGCCTCGGGAATGGTCTGCCAGAACGAGCGTGTGTCCGTGTTGCCGGCGGCCTGCTGCGCAGGGGCAGGGGCGGCGACGCCTGCGACATACGAGCGCTTGCGCTCGTCCGGCTCGCTCCGCTTGGGCGAGGCCGCAGCCGGCAGCGGCGAACGCAGCGGGGCAGGTGCTTTGGGTACGGGCGCAAGTGATGCTGGCGCGCTCGACACAGGCAACGCCGCCGCCTCCTCGAACTCTGCAGGGCCGGGTTGCTCCCAGCGCGCCAAGAGCTCGAGCCCCGCGCTGACATCACGAACCACCCCGAGGCTCGACTGCGCATCGACGATCGCCTGTTTGCGCACGGCCGCGACCACGACTTTTTTGCTCGGCGCTTGCCACGGCTGGATGGGCGAGATCGACGCCGAGATGTCGAAGTTCGGTGTCTGCGGTGCCGCGCGCTCGGCCACCGGCTCGGGTTCGGCGGCCGGTGGTGGCGCGACTGCGGGGGCCGCTGCCACGGCAGCCGGTTGTGCGACCGCAGCAGGCTGCGCGAGCGCAGCAGGTTGCGCGAGCGCGGCCGCTTGCGGGAGAAAGGGCGGACTCGTATCGCCGAAGCGGAAGCCGCGCGGCAAGGGCTGCTGCACCACCGGCGCTGCAGCCGGTGCGTGTTGTGCGGTTGTCGGCAGCGGTGCACCGTCGCGCAGTGTCGGATGCGCGGGCGCGCGAACTTGGAAGGTGTCGTTGATGGCGGCGCTGAGCACTGGCCCGTTGGGGGCGGGCTTCGGGGGCATGGGCGCGGGCGCAACCCACGCTTTCACTGGCGGTGCTGCGGGAGCGTCGTTCAGTACCACCGGGCTCGGCGTTGCGGTCTGCGCGCTCGGCGCTGGTGCTGGCGGTCGGTCGGTGACGGCTTCGCCCAGCCCGAACACCGGCATGACCCTGCCGGCGGGTGTCTGCACCTGCACGCGCGCGCCGATCAAGTCGAGCGCTTTGCGAAAGTACTCCGCGCGCACGCGATTGACTCCGCGCTGCACCACCACGGGCAGCTCGCGCACGATCTTCACCGCTGAGGCGCCGTCGATTCCGAACAGGCGCGTCAGCGCAATCTCCGGCGGCTCGTCTCGTGGCGCGAAGCCCACGATGACGACGTCGAAACGCTCATCCCCCGCGTCGTTTGTTTCCGCCACGACGCCATCCATGATGCGGAGGTTGCCCGGCCTTCGGCAAGCGTTGCGTCGCGTGGGGCGCAAGCTGGGTGCGCGCGCAGCGACAGCCGCGCCGGACCACCTACTTTGCCGGATGTTGCGGTTGTGTTTCAGCGCCCAGCGTTTCTGCGACGCAGCCGCCGACCCGCGAGCCGGTCAACCAGGCGAACACGAACACCGAAGCTGCGCCCCCGGCGACCAGGAGCAGGACCAGCCTGACCAGGTAAGCGCGGTCCCGCTTGAGTGCGAGCTTTTCGAGGTCGGCCATGGCGTTCCGATGATGCGCCGGACGCGGATCTCGTGCAATTGTCGCGTGGTTGCGCCGCCCGCGGGGCGAGAGTACACATCCGCGTTCGTCTGTTACCAGGAGGCTGTTCGTGAGCACCATTCGCATGCCCCAACTCGGGGAGAGCGTCGTCGAAGGCACGATCGGCAAGTGGCTCGTACATGAAGGCCAGCAGGTTCAAAAAGACCAGCCGGTGGTCGAGATCCTCACGGACAAGGCCGACAGCGAGATCAACTCGCCCGAAGCGGGCGTGATCACCAAGATCGTGGCGGCCGAGGGCGTGGTGGTGAGCGTGGGTGCGGCGCTGTGCGAACTCGAAGCGGGTGCTGCGGCACAGGTGGGCAATGGCGGCAGTGCCGCGGCCAAGCCGAGCGCGCCGAAAGCAGCAGCCGCCAGCAGCGAGCCCGCCAAGCCCGCGCAGGTGGTGTCGGAGCCGCCGCGCTCGTCGCCGGCAGTGCGTAAGCTGGCACGCGAGCAAGAAATCGATCTCACGGCAGTGCCCGGCAGCGGCGACGGCGGACGTGTCACCAAAGACGACGTGTTGCGTGCCGCCAACAGCAAGGCCGCCACGGTGGTGAGCGAGCCGGTGGCCAAGGCCGCAGCGCGCGCCGCCGAGACGCCGAGCATTTCCTCGGGCGCGTTCAAGCCGCCCCCGTACATCGCCAAGCCCGGCGACGAGCTGGTGCCCATGTCGCGCCGGCGCCGCATCATCGCCGACCACATGGTGTATTCGAAGCTGACGTCGCCGCACGTGGTGACGGTGGCCGAGTGCGACGTGCACAACACCGAGCAGCTGCGCAAGGCCCACAAAGACGAGCTCAAGCGCGAAGGCATCAACCTCACCTTCCTGGCGTTCGTCGCCGCCGCAACCGCGCGTGCGCTGCGCGAGAACCGCAGCATGAACGCACGCATGCTCGAAGACGCCTACGTGCTGCTCGGCGAGATCAACCTCGGCGTGGCAGTGGACACGCCCGATGGCTTGCTCGTGCCCGTGATTCGCCACGCTGCTGATCTCAGCGTGCGCGGCCTGGCGCGTGCCATCGACGAAATCGCGCTCAAGGCGCGCGACGGCAAGCTCACGCCCGACGACCTCGCGGGCAAGACCTTCACCATCTCGAACCCCGGCAAGAAGGGCAACCTGTTCGGCGCTGCGATCATCTCGCAGCCGAACGTGGGCATCTTGCGTACGGGCGAGATCAAGAAGCGCGTGGTGGTGGTGGAGCACGAAGGCGAAGACCTGATGGCGATCCATCCGGTGATGCACATGGCGCTGTCGTACGACCATCGCATCGTGGATGGCGTGGCGGCGAACAGCTTCCTGTATCGTATTCGCGAGTTGATCGAGGCTGGCGACTTCTCGGTCTGAGGCGAGACGGGTGTCAGTGGCGAACGGGGTGCTCTGGGGACTCTGTGTCCGGCGGGGGACGATCCGCTTGCAAGAGTGGCGGCCTCGCTAGAGCAACGACCTATCCGTACGCCACGCAAGCGGATCTCGTCTCGTCGCGCCAAGTGCGCGCCGCGCTTCAATGCGCACTTGTCACGCCGAGACGCCCCCGCCGGACACAGAGTCCCCAGAGCACCCCTCGCGTCATCGCGGCTCTAGCAAGCGCGAGACGAGAGCACGGCATACAACGCTGTGTTGTAGAAAGCCGTTCGCCGTCCCTTGTTGGGTTGTGGTTGGTGGCCGAGTGCGAACCAAGAGACGTAACCTGTCGCTCGTCACGCGCGGCCCACTCTGGTCCGCTGAGCGTTGGCGCGCGATCTGGCAACTCAACACGGGACAACTGGACTCGCTGCTTCCGTCTCGCGCCGCGGCGCGACCGCGACGCCCCCGCGGCTAGGCCACGCGCTCCGCGGCCCGCACTTGCTGCGAGCCGTCGCGCCGTTCGGCTCATTCAGCCATGACATTGAAGCGCTTGGGGTTGGCAGGTCGCTCTCGGGCTCGTTTTCGCAGGCGCGATGCGCTCCTTGCGAAGCCGCGGCGGTGGTGCCGAGGACACTCTCGCGAGCCCGGGAGCGACCTGCCAACCCCAAGCGCCCCGGCAGCTTGCGATGATCAGAACGCAGTGGTGAACGCGAGCCCGGCGCCGTGCGGGTGCATCGTGGGCACCAGCATCGCCGTGCTTTCCGCGGGCTTCTTGTGCTTCGCGTTGATGATGA
>JADGRE010000237.1 GCA_017881185.1 Pseudomonadota bacterium
CGGTTTGAGAGCAACCTGTTTTGCGTCGAATACCAGCTGGACCACAAACAGCTCTGGCTGCTGTCGCACGAGCGGTGACCGCCGTAGCCACGCCGCTAGCTACGCCCCTGGCGGCGGAGCGATCGCGCTCGGCCACCCGCTAGGCATGAGCGGCGCGCGCTTGGTGACGACCGCGACGTATCAGCTCGCACGCGGCGCAGGACGTTATGCCCTGTGCACGATGTGCATCGGCGTAGGCCAAGGCATCGCGCTGATGATCGAGCGGGTGCAGCTGGACGCAGTCGCGGCGAACCGCAGTGCCTACGTGCGAGTCATTCGCGCCGACGGCGTCACGGCGCAATGCGTAGCAGCACGGCGTCCACCATGCCTTGGTTCACGAACCCCGGGTACGCATCGAACGTGTCGGCCGCGATGTAGATGGTTTCGTCAGCTGCAACGGCCAACCCATAGGCGGTGTCGCTGCCCGCCGTGCCGAGCTGCTTGGTCCAGAGCGGCGTCCCGTCCGGTTGAATGCGGTAGACGAAGATGTCGTTGTTGCCGTGGTTGCTGCCGGTCACCAGCTCGCCTTGCGTCTGACCGGTGACGAAGAAATCTCCGTTCGGCCCGCGCGCGATCGCCGTGGCCCCGCCGCTGCCCGGCACACCGAGCGTGTGGTTCCATTGCACGCTGCCGGACGAGCTCAGCTTGCTCACGAAGGGTCCGGGCGCGATGCCCTGCGCGACCACGCTGCCGCCGAAAAACCCGACGACGAAGAGCTCGCCGCTCGTGCTGACCGCGATGCCGGCGGCGGAGTCGGCGCTGCTGCTGCCCCAGCTGGTCTCCCAGAGCTTCGCGCCGTTGCTGTCGCGCTTGCTGCAGTACACGTCGCCATTGAGCACGCCGGCTACGAAAATCGCGTCCTGAGCGTCGATCGCGATCGCGGCCAGTTCATCGCGGCCGGTGCCGCCCCACTGCACCGTCCACTTGAGCTTGCCGCTCGGGTCGAGCTTCGCCAGCAGCATGTCTTCGTCGCCCGGCATCGGGTTGGTCGCCGACAAGCTGCCGTCCGTCGCACCGACCACGAACGTGTTGCCCGCGGAGTCTGCGGCGATGGCATCCAGACGATCGGTGCTGGTCGTGCCCCACTGCGCGTTCCAGGCGCTGCTGTGATCGGCGCCCCACTTGCCCACTGCGAGGTCGGTGCCGCCGAGCAGCGTCTGTCCGGGCAGTGCCGCACTGACCGCGCCTGCGACGAACACCGCGCCGTTCGCGTCGCAGCGCACGCCGGCGCCCTTGTCCCATTGGCCATGCGACGGCCACTCTTGCATCCAGTCCTTGGCGACGTCGGCGCCCGGGTGATGCGCGCCGACGAACATCGCGCGGTTCGGCATGCTGACATTGTGCCAACCGGTGGCCACGGCTTCGCCGGCGCTGCCGATCGTGACGCCGAACGCAGAGTCCGAGCCGCCGCCGCCCCACTGCTGCGCGCTGACTTTGGTGTCGCCGGTCGGGCACCAGCAGCCGCCGTCGTTGCACGGCTTGGCCGCGCCAAACGCCAAGCAACCGTCGACGCCGACGCTGCAGGTTTGCAGCTGACCGCTCTGGCATTTCTGTTCGCCGTTCTTGCACGGCGCTGCTCCGCACGATTGCTTGACGCAGACCGCGCCGCTGCTGTCCTTGACGTAGCCCGCGGCGCAGCTCGCGCAGCCCGGGCCGGTGTAGCCCGAGTCGCAGGTGCAGACGCGCGCGCGACAGAACTGGTGCGCGCCGCAGGCCGGCACGCAGGCGGCGCTACCGGCATCCGTGCTCGCGTCGTGACTAGGCCCCGCATCACCCGTCGGTGGTCCTGCGTCGACTGCCAACGTACCCGCGGCACCAGCGCCGCCGGCTGCGCCGGCTGAGCCCGCTGCGCCTGCGCTGCCAGCGCTTCCTGCGCCTGCGTCTACTGCGCCGGCATCCGTCCCCGCTTGTGCGCCCATACGATCACGCGGCTTGCCGCCACTGCACGCGACGACGAACACGAGCGTGAGTGGCAACGGTACACGGCGCACAGCGATCGGCATGCGCCAAGTCTACGAGCGCTGTCCCAATTGCGCCACTCGGATCAGTTGTTGTTGCAAGCGCGGCTCGCCGGCACAGCGCGCCATCGCGCTACGCAAGCTCTGGCGTAGCCCTTCCAGCTGTGGTCCTGCCGCTTGTTCGAGGCGTTGATCGGCCGCCAGGCGCTCGGCTTCCGACAGCGTCGCGCGCTCGTCGGCCAAGCGGCGCAGCGCAGGCTCGCTCGTGGATACTAGCTCTTTGAGCTTGCTGGCAAGCTGTGTGCAGTCTTCACGGTTGCGATCGAAGACGTCGGCCATGTCGCCGTACATCTCGAGGACTTCTTCTTCGCGATCGGTCACGTGCGCGCTCGGCGCGTCCGTGCTCGCGGGTTTCTCGTTGGCCAGCAACGTCAGTGGCTGCGTCGCGGTGAGCGGCTTGCCCGTCCCGGCGACGTGCAGCGCGGTCGTCGGTGTAGCCGCCGTCTTCGGTGCGTGCTCTGCCAGTTGCTCGGCGGCCGAAGCGTGTCGGCCCACAAGCGTTGCGGCCAGTCGATCGCTGAGCATGGCAATGAAGCGCCAGCGCGCGTTCGAGCCCGCCGCATTGGCGCTCGGCTGCGTAGAGCCTGTGCCCGCGAGCATCCCGCTCGACCGATACGCAAGAGCCACGACACACAACGCGATGATCGTCGCGATCAAAACTTTCTTTCGCATGACACGAACACTCCAGAAAGAAAGGGAGCGGCGGCGGCCTGCCCGGCGGCTGGCTCGCCGCCGCTCCCGTACATCACACGAGCTGCTTCAGTAGTTCAGCAACACGCCTGGCGCACACGTCCAAAGGTCGGTGCCGCGCAAGGTGACTGCCGGATGGGTCCCGTCGTCGAGACGGAACTGGGTGGTGAGGTTCGCGCTGCCGAAGAACAAGCCGCACGCTGCGGGGCGCGCGACGGTTGCCAGCGGGATCGCGAAGTTGATGACGTAGCCGATCAGCGGCAAGTTCGTCACCGTCACGGTGGCACCGGGCAGCGAGGACGCGGTGAATACCGCGACCAGCTGGTTGGCGCCCGGAGCCGGTGTGAGCACGACCGGTGCCTTCAAGCTGGTCACGAGCTCGGTTGCGTTCTCGCCGAGCAGGTTCTGCAGCGTCAGCTTGGCCTTGGTCAGGTCGATGTTGGTGGTGTGCGCGGTCGCCGTCAGCTGGAACGTACCCCAACCCGCACCGAGCACCGCCGAGCCGGCGATGTCGGTGAGCGGATCGTAGTGCGGCTGCTCTTCGGCCGACAGGATCACGTCGATGGTGGCCAGGCCCGTCGACTTGGGGACGCTGATTTTGTAGATGTTCGGCGCGACTTGCTGCAGCGGTTTACCGGCCGAATCGACCAGACCGTTGAGCCAGCCGTAGAACGTGCCTTGGTGCCAGGCGTGAATGCCGAACGTCGGCATCGCTACCACGCGCTTGCGGGTCTGGCCGGCGATCGTCACGGTCTGCTGCGTGTCGTAGTACGGGTAGACCATGAACGTTGGGTACTGCGAGATCAGGGTCTGTGCCGGCGTGAGCGCCGACTTTGTTGGGTCGTAACCACCGCCCACAGGCGGCGCGCGGTATACGCAGTACGGCGCACCACCTGACGCCGGCACGCATACGCAACTGTTTTGGTAGGTCGTCGCCACGTAACCGGCCCCGCAGCTGTTGCTCTGAGCGCCCGAGCACGGCGCAGCGCACTTGCCGTAGCCGTCTCCGATCGACAAGCACTGCTGCTTCTGCAACGGACAGCCGTTGTTGGTCGCTTTGAAGGTCGGGTCGACTTGAGCGCGCAATGCTTCGAGCGAGCTCACGGGCAGCGTGAGCGGATCCGCAGCGGGGAGCGGCATGTTGGTCGTCACGACGTGCAAGTACACGTCGCGGTTGGCTTGGCTCGGCGCCGTGTCCGGCGTGCCTTTGATGTTGATCTGCGCAGGCGCGTCGATCACCGAGGCCGGCTCGAAACGCGTGTTGATGTAGGCGCTCGCACTCTGAAACGTCAGCTGGCTCGTGCTCGTCGGTGCCGCCGTGCTCAGACGCGCCTGCAAGCACTGGTGGAAGCGCTTACCGGGCGTGACTTGATCGGTGAACGTGATCACCTGGTCGCAGACCTGCGTGTCCGACTTGTTCGAACAGGTGGCGGTGATTGCGCCGGAGGTCGAGCTGTTGAGGTCGCTCGGCGCATCCACGCCCAGCGTCAGCCAATCGGTCGGCTGCGCAACCGTGCCCCAGTTCGACATCGCGAACTGCGCGCGCAGCTGACCCGGCGTGACGCTCACGCCGTTGAGCATGGGCGTCGCGGTGAACGTGTTCGAAACGCCGTTGCCCTTTTGCACGCAGTTGCTGCGACCCGCGTTCGCGGGCAGCGTGCACGGGCTCGCGCCGATCAACGATGAGTCGATCGAGATGCCGTTGCAGGCCGCGCCGATCGTCGAGACCGGCGTCCACTTGGTCAGGTCGTCGAGGAACGGGTTGTTGCCGCCCAGAGGCGCAGTGCCGAAGCAACCGCTGCCACTCGGGCAAGCGACCGACAGATCGGGCGTGGCGTACGCCGGTTGAATGCCGCCGCCGAGGTTGTAGTCCATGCCCGCCATGATCGCGGCGGTACCGTTCGGGAAGATCGAGGCGGTACGGCCGGTCTCGATCAGCTGGGAGAGATCCATCACGAACTGCGCCGCGGTCGCGGCACCGTCCGGTGCCGAGGCGGTACCGGGCGTCGTCACCCATAACGCAGCGTTGCTGACCCACTTCGGCAGGCCGGCGCCGAAGCTCCAGCCGGTCGGCGACTTGATGAACCACGAGGTGTTGGCAGTGCTGGCCGAGGTGTCCACTGGAACGTGACGGCCGCTGCCGTTGAGCGCGAAGCGCACGCCCCACGCCCACTGCTGCGTCTGGTCGGCAATACCGAAGTACGCAAAGTCGCTGGTGGTGGTGGCGCCGCTGCCGTCGACCGACTGGAGCGAGACGGCGATCTTGTTGGTCGTCGGGTCGAACATCACGCGGTAGTGCGCGCTGTCGCCCGGGTCGGCCGGCTTGACGGCGTAGAGGGCCTCGAGCGGGGCATCGCCCCAGCGCGCGTCGCTCACGAAGTTGCGGAGGTTAGGATCGGTCGCTGGCGCGTTGGTGGTGCCGACCGGCCATTGTGGCATGGCGACGCCGAGGCCTGGCAGGCCAATGGGGTTCGGGGGATGAAAGCAGATTTGCGCGTGTGCGGACGTGACGCTCCCACAGAGCGCCAAGCACGCCACGGCCGTCGCCACCAGATGGTGCGCGCGACGATTGGCTGTTAGGTACCTCGACATGACAAAGCTCCTTGCATTCGTGACTAACGTTGTAGGTGGATGAAAACACTCACCCGCCCAGTGACTTTGGAGGTGGCACCCGGCGCGAGATTGCCGAGCACACCGAACGTGCGCATGCCGATGCGGAGATCGCCCGCCGCCGGATCCGAAACTCCGCTGCTGAGCACGTCGACGCTGTCGGCGGCCGCCTGATGAACGTGCGCGACCACCCAGTATCGTGCGCCCTTCGTCAGCTGCACGTAGGCGAGCCCGGTGAATTTGGCCGAAGTGAAGTTGTCGCTGTTGGTCGCGAGGATCACCTCGTCGGTCCGGTTGATGATCGAGCCCGGCTCGTGCTGGTTGTTCTGCGCGTTCACGCTGTCGGCGTACAGACCGAAGTACGCCTGCCCGCCGATGCTGCTGGCGGTCGTGGTCAGCCCGAAGCCGAGCAGGCGCTGGTTCTCACTTGCGATGATCGGCTGGGCCAGCAACACATCGTTGCTGGGGGCGTAGGGCGAGAAGCCCGTCGTCGTCTCGTTGCCGAGCGTGACCACCGCGTTAGCAGTGCACTGCCCGTAGCTCCCGGAGCTCGCATCGTCGTCGCAGGCTTCGGTTGGGTAGTTGCAGTCGAGCTGCGAGAGCCCCCAGGTCTGGTTCGCGTCGCAGACGTCGCAGTCGCCGTCGGTGCCGCTCTGGGTGCTGCGGCGCACGGCGCTCTGCGTGCACAAGCATGTCAGGTCGGAACCGCCGTTGCAGTTGTAGTCTGTGCCGTCGCAGATCTCGGGCGCGCCGGGGTAGACGGCCGGAGCGTTGTCGTCGCAGTCCGTACTACCGACGTCACCCGGCATGCGCGTCGTGTTGCCGACCGGGCAGCTGCCGCACGCGAAGCTCGCGGCAGCGTCGGCGGCAGCGTAGCCATCGCCGTCGCCGTCGAACCAACAGCGCAGCAACACGCCCTCGTCGATGATGCCGTCGCAGTCGTCGTCGGCGCTATTGCAGGTCTCGGTCGAGTCGGGGTGCACGTGCACGTCGCCGTCGTTGCAGTCGCCGCCGCGCGCGATCAGCTTGGCGTGCGGGCAGGCGTGCGTGGCCGCCGCGCTGTCACCGTAGCCATCGTGATCGAGATCTGGATAGGCGAGCTGCGCGCTGCACGGTGTGCCCGCGTCGGCTTGTGTGCCGCTGCCCGAGTCGCTGGGCACGCCCGAGTCGACGCGCGCACCGGAATCGAAGGTGACTTGGGCGTCGGCAGCGCCGTCAACTGCGGAGCCATCGAGTGTCGCGCCGCCGCCGTCAGCTGCTGTTGAGCTGTCGTTGCGCTCGTGGATGACGAGGATCGTCCTGCCGCCGCAACCGACGAGCGAGAGCGCGCCAGCGAAAAGTGCTGCCGTCGCGAACCGCGTTCGCCGGCCGGAAGCTCGCTGCTGCAAGGACTCGTTCATCACATGCTCGCTCGCGCCGCGAGTCAATAGTTCTGGACCTGGATGAACAGCGAGATGTCGCCGGTGGTCTTGGTCGTCACGCCGGTCGCGAGGTTGCCGAGCGACGCGAAGGTGCGACTGCCGATGCGGCAATCGCCGGCGGGGTCCGACGTGCCTTTGGTGTAGATCTGCAGGCTCTCGCCTGACAGCTGCTGCACGTTGGCGACGACCCAGTACAGCGTGTTAGCGACGAGGTTCAGGCTGGCTGTCGTGGAGAACGCCGGCGAGGTGAGGTTTTGGCTGCCGGCCGCCAGGAAGACTTGCGCAGTCCGGTTGATGACCGTGCCCGGCTCGTGCTGGCCGTTGCTAGCGACGCTGTCGTTGTAGAGGCCGATGTACGCTTCGCCGCCGACGCTCGCGCTGGTGGTGACCAATCCCAGCTTGAGCAGCGTGGTGTTGGCCGTCGTCATGATGGGCTGCGCGAGCAGCGCGTTCGGCGCCGGCATGTATGACGAGCGGCCGGTCCCGTTGTCGTTGCCGAGGTCATACGGCGGATTGGGAACGCACGTTCCGTAGGTGATCGAGCTTACGGCCGACACGTCATCGCAGATCTGCGGATTGCCCGCCGCCGTCGAGCACGCAGTGTCGTTGCCCCACGCACCCAACCCATTGCAGGTCTGAGGTTGCGTGCCGCTCGAGCACTGATGCGTCCCCGCAGAGCAGTTGCCCTGACAAGCGTTTACATTGCAGCTCTGGACTGGGTTGAGCATCTTGCAGGAGGTGACAGTCGGCGTCCCGCTCACGCAGCTCGACAACAGATCGGAGGTCGTGCATTTGGGCGCAAGGCCCGCGCCGTCGTCGACAAGACCGTTGCAGTCGTTGTCCTTGCCATCGCAGATCTCGGTCATGGGGGTGCCCGCCACGGCGTTGCACTGCAAGCTCCCGCTGGTGCACTGCATCGTGCCGGTCTTGTTGCACGCGCCGGTGCCCGCGCTGCACGAAGC
>JADGRE010000238.1 GCA_017881185.1 Pseudomonadota bacterium
CGACCTCGAAATACATCGAGTATTCCTTCGGTCACGCGCCTTGCGCTCGGGCCCGTCGCGCTCCGAAATCCACTCGCTCAGGGTATTGAGATCGGCTCTGGGCCGCACTGGCCCACGCTGCACACCCGGGGCTACACTTGCTCGCGCATGCGCCCTGTGGAAAACGCCCCCGAGCTGATCGGGCACTACGTCATCGAGCGAGCCCTGGCACGCGGCTCGATGGGCAACGTGTACGTGGCCCACCACGAGCTGACGCACGCACGCGTGGCGCTCAAGGTGCTGCGCCCCGAGGTCGCCGGTGACGCACAGGCGGAAGAGCGCTTCCTGCGCGAGGTGCGGGCCGCGGCACACATCGGCCACGAAGGCATCGTGCGCGTGCACGACGCCGGACGCAGCGCGGATGGGCGCCTCTTTCTGGCGATGGAGCTCCTCGAAGGCGAGACTCTGGAGCGGCGGCTCTCGCGCCATCCGGGCGAACGGCGACGTGCGATGCAGCTGCTGCTCGAGGTGCTGGAACCACTGTCGGCGGCGCATGCGCAGGGCATCATCCACCGCGATCTGAAGCCCGCGAACGTGTTCGTCACGCACGGCGACCAGGGCGGCGGGCCAGAGCGCGTGAAGCTGCTCGACTTCGGCCTGGCGCGCGACATGCGCGAGAAGTCGGTGACTGCCACGGGCATCGCGCTCGGCACCCCATACTACATGAGCCCGGAGCAAGCCTCACAACCACGCGACGTGGGCACCGCCAGCGACGTGTGGTCGATGGGCGTGATGCTGTACGAGGTGCTGTGCGGCACGATGCCCTTCGACGGCGAGACGCTGCACGCCGTGGTGATTCGCTCGTCGGTCGCGCCGCATGTCGGCACCGCAGAGCTGGCGGGCGGCATCGACGCAGAGCTGGCCGCGCTGGTGGATCAGTGCCTGGACAAAGACCCGAGCCAACGTCCACAAGACGCCAGCGCGCTACGCGAACGCTTGAGTGAGTTGCTGCGGCGACCCGAGGTGCAGCGCGAGCTCGAGCGGGACATCGCGGTGAGCGGGCGCCGCCACAGCGCGCAAGATGCGCTGGCAACCCATGACGAGCGCACCGGCGACGACGCACCCGCGATGCCGTTCGCAGAAACTGCGATCGTGCCCTCGCCCCGCGCGCTGCCGCGCTCCGGACGCGCCGCAATCGTCGGCTCGATCGTGCTGTGGGTGCTGATGTTGGGTGTGCTCAGCGCTGTGGCGGCTGGCCTGGTCTGGACGATGCGCTCGCGCTCACTGGCAGCGCGCTCACTGCCGACCATGCATCTGCCGACGCTGCGCGAACCCGCAAAGCCGACGACGGAGGGTGACGGCCCCAAGCCGCCCAAGGCGCGCAAAGCGGAAACCAGCACCGGCAAGACGCCCGGCACGCCCCAGGAAGCAAAGTTGCCGCCAGTGGCCGTGCACGCAGATGCAGCTGTCGCGCATCACGAGCCAGCGGCGTTGCCAGCACGAGGCGCACCCAACCCCGCGCTGCTCGGCGACCCACCCGAGCCCGTCCACGACGCAGCCGCACCCTCACCCCTGCCTGCGCCGCCCGCACCATGACCCAGCTCCCCGACGACGAGCTGCTCGCCTTCGATCGCGAGCACCTGTGGCACCCCTACACTTCGATGAAGGCGCCGCTGCCGGTCTATCCGGTGCGCTCGGCGCAGGGCGTGCGCATCACGCTGAACGATGGCCGCGAGCTGATCGACGGCATGGCGTCGTGGTGGTCGGTGATCCACGGCTACAACCACCCCGCGCTCAACGCCGCGGCACACGCGCAGATCGATCGCATGGCGCACGTGATGTTCGGCGGGCTCACGCACGAGCCGGCGGTGGTGCTCGGCAAGTTGCTGGTCGACCTCACGCCGGCGCCGCTGACACGAGTGTTCTTCTCCGACTCGGGCTCGGTCGCGGTCGAGGTCGCGATCAAGCTTGCGATCCAGTACTGGCAAGCGCTGGGCGTGCCGCAGAAGCACCGGCTGCTCACGGTGCGCGGCGGCTACCACGGCGACACTCTGGGCGCGATGAGCGTGTGCGATCCGGTCACCGGCATGCACGGCTTGTTTGCCGGCGTGCTCGCGAAGCAAGTGTTCGCGGCGCGCCCGAGCCCGGACTTTGCCGCGAGCTGGGACGATCGGCACAGCAGCGAGCTCGCGCAGCTCTTGGCCGACCATTCGCACGAGCTGGCGGCGGTCATCCTCGAGCCCATCGTGCAAGGCGCGGGCGGGATGCGTTTCTATCACCCGCAGTACCTGCGCCGGGTGCGCGAACTGTGCGACGCGCACGGCGTGCTGCTCATCTGCGACGAGATCGCCACTGGCTTCGGTCGCAGCGGCAAGCTCTTCGCGTGCGAACATGCCGGGATCGCGCCCGACATCTTGTGTCTGGGCAAAGCGCTCACGGGCGGTTACATGAGCCTTGCCGCGACGCTTGCCACCAGCAAAGTGGCGGACACCATCTCCGACGGTGCGGCCGATGGCGCGTTCATGCACGGACCGACCTTCATGGCCAACCCACTGGCCTGTGCCATCGCCGCGGCCAGCATTCGCACGCTGCTCGACAGCCCCTGGCAGGCGCGCATCGCGCAGCTAGAAGCGGCACTGCGCACGCAGCTCGACCCCTGTCGCGACGCCCCGAGCGTGGCCGACGTGCGGGTGCTGGGCGCCATCGGTGTCGTAGAAATGAACGACCCCATCGATGTCGCCGCCGTGCAGCGACGCTTCGTGGAGCGCGGGGTGTGGATTCGTCCGTTCGGACGTCTCTTGTACGTGATGCCGCCGTACGTGATCAGCGACGACGAGCTTTCGCAGCTGACGGCGGCGATGGTGGAGCTCACCGGCGCTTGAGACGCGCGACACGCCGCGACCGCGGCGCGGTGACGTGCTCAGTAACGCGCTCAGTAACGCGCTTCGAACGGGAGCTTCTTGCCGAGCAGCACTTGCATGTAGTCCGCAGCCGGCAGCACCACGCGCTGCCCCACGGGTGGCGGTGCGAACGGCGCGTAGCGCGCCCCCAGCCATTGCCGCCAGACGTACGATGGGTCCTCGAGCACCTTCGCAAAGCGCGCCTCGATCTCGATCGGCAAGTGCTCGGCAGTGACCTCGCTGATGCGCACGTCGACGTCACCGAGCGCGATGTGCTCGCCCACGTGAAACACCCGGCTCTGATCCCACATGAGGCGCGAGGCGGGATTGGTGAAGAAGTGGGCACGTGGCCGCACGCGCAATGTGTGCTCGTCGACGCGGCTGACAGTCACCTCCGTGGTGGCGGTCGCAAGAATGCGTTGTGCACGCGCCCGCGGGACACCCTGCGCCGCACGCATGATGGGGATGTATCCGGCCAGCGGAAACGCCGGCGGGTTCACGAAGACGAGCGTCTTGTCCCGGATGCTCGGATCGCTCGGAACGCTGCCATCGGCGCGACTGAGCACGTCCTGCAACGCCACGTTGCCGCGGGCACGTGACGGCAAGAACAACGGGGCGAACACCAGGTTGGCCAGAACGAGCAGAAACACCACACTGGGCAGGCTGCGTGCGAGCGCCGGCGAAAGCGGTGGACCCGCTTGCCGGCGCAGCTGCGGCGCGAGCAGCTCGGCCACCAGGATGCAAGCGCCGAGCGCGATCCAGGTGAGCAGGCGATCGGCCAGGAAGGCGGCGCTCGCGGGCAGCACGGCGAGCAACGCACCGAACAGCGCGTAGCGCACGACTGGCTGGCGCTTGACGTGCGGCGCCAGCAACGCACCGAACAGCGCGACGCCCGCAACCGATGCCAAGTAGATGGCACCGAACAGCGTGGGATACATGAACGACGAGTTCCACGTGTCCGACCACATGCCGCCCAGCTGCGCCTGCAACAGGATCGGTGCGTGCTCGACCAACAAGCGCAGGAAATGCAGCGGTGTGCTCAGAGGGTCGGCATACAGCGCAGAACCGCTCACGCCGTAGTCGAGCGCACGGTAGGCCACGCGCCACGCCACGAGCAGCAGCGCCTGGGGCCACAGGCGCAAGAGGCGCTTACCCAGCGCGCCGTGCTCGAGGAATAGGGCCGAGGCGAAGATGTAGCCGTAGGTCGCGATCGAGCCTTCGCCGGCGAGCAACGCGAGCGCAAGCAGCGCGAGCGAAACCACACCCGCCAGCTGCGAGCGCTGCGCACGCCCGCGGTGATAGAAGACCAGAGCCCAGACCGAGAACGACGTGGCCACGACGGCGTTGCGCGCAGCGATCCAGCACACGAACCAGCCACGCGCGTCGTCGAGCGCATACAGCGCCAAGGCCAGCGTGGCGACGAAACGATCGGCGATCAAGACGCGGTACAGCGCGCGTACGCCCAAGAGCAGGATGACTCCCCACACCCAGCACTGCAGGTGCATGAGCCAGGGCGTGTCGCGCCACAGCGCGTGATCGAGGTAGTGCGTGAGCGACGACACGGGCCGCCAGAAGTTGAGCTTGGTGCTCGGGTCGTCCCACCAGGTGAACACGCCGTCGCGTATCAGCAGCGGCGAGAAGCGCGGCCCGCAGAAGCGGAAGATGTCGAGCGGCGCGCGCAGGAACCCACCCCCGAGCTCGTGCGAGCCATCGAGCATGAGCAGATGGACGTAGTCGTCGCCCATCAAGCCCGTGTCGAGCGAGGTCAGCATGAGCAAGAAGCTCAGAAGCAGCACGTGCGTGTCGGCGTGTGGATGCGAAAGCCGACGCACCAGCCATGGATAGAAGCGCCCACCGACCCACCCAGAGATCCAGGACTGCCGAGCGGGGCGAGCGGGAACAGAGCTGCTGCTGACTTCACTCACGACGACGGGCCGAACAGTAGCATGCGGGCGAAGTCCTCGGCCGGAAAGCTCACACTCGCGCCTAGCGTCGGCGGCTGCCACGGCCACAAACGGCCCGCACGGTATTGCCGGAACAGATAGCGCGGCGAGTCGAGGCGGCTCTCGAATTCGAACTCGACGGTCTTCGGACCCGCCTCGGCAGTGACCGCGATGACCTTGGCGCGCAGCTGCGATAGCTCGACCTCGTCGCCCACCGACAGGGCACGTAGATCGCTGCGGTAGTGGGTCTGATCGGGCTTGCGCAAGAAGCCCTCGTCCAGGGTGACACGCAAGCTGCGCTCGCCGCTGCGCAGCACGTGGATGCGGGAGCTGGCAGCAGCCAGCCAGTGCACGTGGGCAGGCGCGACGATGCCGCGGTGTACGCGCGCGATGCGCAGATAACTGAGCATGATGGTGACCGGAGCGTTGATCACCACCAGGGTCTGCTCCGGCAGAGTGGTCGCGACGCCGACGCTCGCGTCGATGCGATCGGCCGCGTCGGCCGCGAGCTGCATCAGGTACGTGCGCGCCGGCAAGCCGAGTGGCGCAGCGACCAGATGTATGAGCGCCAGGCCTGACAACAGCCAGCGCTGCCCGAGTGCCTGCGCGGGCTGGGCAAAGTCCGGAGCCGTCAGCAGCAACGCGAGCAAGGGCGCAGCACCCACGCCGACCATGAGCAGTAAACGCTCACCGGGTATCGACGCGCTCACCGGCACCGCCGACAGCAGCATGCCCAGAGCCCAGAAGCGAGCCTGCGGCTGCCAGCGCAAGAGCGGCGCGCACAACCAGCCGAGCGCCAGCAGTGTCAGCCACGACAGCACGTACAGCTGCCCGCGCTGCGCCATGTTGCCCCAGAACGCGACATCGGCGGCCGGGACACCCAGCTGCGCGCCGAGCAGCACAGGCAAGTTGTAGGCCAGAGCGTGCACAAATGCCCAGGGCTCATGCAACGGATCGTGGTAGCCCGCGGAACCGAACGAACCTAGACCCAGCACGTGGTAGGCCACACGGTGCACGAGCAAGACCGCGACGTACGGAGCGAGTGAGGCCAGGCGCTGGCGCACGCTGCCGCGGTCAAGCACCACGGCGTACGCGATCAAGTAACCCAAGAGCGCGATGGCCGTTTCACCGGCGCACAGACCGAGCGCGAACCACAGCACAGCCAGCCAGACCGCGCGCGACTCGGCCTGCGCACGCCAGCGCACGTGCGCCGCCAACGCCGGCAACGCCAGCGCCGCCGACACGATCGCATTGCGGTTGGAGATCCAGCCGACGGTGGCACCGTGGGCGTCATCGAGTGCGTACAGCAGGAACGCCAGCCCAAAGAGCCACGCCGGCTCGGACGCAAGTCGCCGGTACACCTGCGCGAGCGAGCACAAGAGCAGCGCAAACCACACAATGGAGTGCAGGTGCATGAGCGCTGGCGAGCTCGGCCACAGTTGGAAGTCGAGCAGGTGCGTCAGACACGACAGTGGTCGGAAGAACGCGTTCAGGTGCTGAGGGTCCGTCCACCACGGCAAGAGCGCGCCCTGATCCATCAGCGCGTGGTTGTCCTCGGTGCGGCCCGTCGTGAAGGTGAACAACGCCAGCGGCTGCGAGGCGAGCCCCGCGATGCCCGTCTGCGCGCGCGCCTTGAGTGCGAGCACGTGGTCATCGAGCGCAAAGCCGCCCGCCACGGCCGGCAGCATGAGCAGACAAGCGAGCACCCCGACCACGAGCGGCGCGCGCGGCTGCGACAGCCAGCGTACGAGAGAGCCAAGCCGCGCCGGTTCAGAGTGCAAGCCGTCATCCTACAACGGCTGGTGCGCGCACGCGCGGCAGACGCGTGTCCCGAGCGTAGGCCAATGCGCGGCGCGCTAGTGGTCTGACCGAGGGGTTTTGATCTGTTGTCGCGCAGGACCGGGCGCGCGGGGCAAGGCGCGACGAGGAGCAATAGCCCGCCCTATTGTGACGAGGAGCAACGCAGCCATGCGCGTTCGGGACAAGCGAGAATGGGTCAAATGCTCCCGGTCAGAGTACTAAGGCCGCGTGGTTTGCCGGTCGCGCACCCATCGGGATACCCTCGGCCGCGTGGACGAGTCGTTGCTGCGCGTGATCACCACGCTCAATCGAATCGCGGAGACCAGCCTGGTGTGGCCGCAGGGCCTCTTGCACCCTGGAGGGCCGCACCGTCGGCTCAAGGGGCACCACGACCCCATTTCCATCGGCGAAGACGAATGCGCGGCACTCGGGCGCATGGTGGCCGCGCTCCGGCCCGCCCATGCATTCATCATCGGCAACGCCTTCGGCTTCTCGTCCAGCTACATCGCCGACGTCATGCAGCGCAACGGCGGCAAGAGCGTGATTTCGCTCGACGACCACTCCGAAGGCGACGGCCAACGTGCCGCTGCGATCGCCCGCGAGCTTTCGCTTTCACTGGGCCTCGACAACATCCTCAAGAACAAGCGCGGCGTATCGCCTGCCGACATCGCCAAGAGCGTGGAGCAGAAGCTCTACGATCTGATCTTGATCGACGGCCAGCATCGGCACCCACAAGTCACCCGCGACTTCCAGGGCGTGCTGCCGTACTCGAGCGCACAGACCGTGGTGGTGTTCCACGACTCCTGGCTGTCCGGCGTGGCCGGGGCCGTGAGCGAAGCCAAGCGCGCCGGCTTTCGCTGCCTATGGCTGCCAACCTCGTGCGAGATGATCCTGGCCACACGCTCGCCCGAGCGCTTCGAGCAGCTGTGCGCCATCTTCCCCGAAGGCGGCGAAGACCGCGGCTCGCGCTCGCGCGCATTGGGCTATCTACTGTATGCACAGCAGAGCGTCGCATTTCACTTTGGGCGTGTCTTCGCACGCTAGTTTGGGCGTGTCTTCGCACGCTAGTTTGGGCGTGTCTTCGCACGCTAGTTTGGGCGTGTCTTCGCACGCT
>JADGRE010000081.1 GCA_017881185.1 Pseudomonadota bacterium
GTAGCCGCCTCTGCCGACGGCGTAGGCGGCTTTGATCTCCACCACCAGCTGCGCATCCGCCAGTGTCCTTGCAGCAGGCGGACGGTCCTTCCAGGCGTAGTAGCCGCTGCGCGAAACGTTCAGCACGTCGCACAGCACTCCGACCGGCCAACGCGCCTTCTCCTCGTCGATGAACGCGAACTTCACGCGTTCTCCTTCGCGAAGAAGGCCGCCGCTTTTTTTAATATCTCGCGCTCCATTTCCAGGCGCTTGACCCTGCGTCGCAGCTCGCCCAGCTCCTCGCGCTCCGCCGTCGTCAGCGCCTCCTTGGGTCCCTTGCCCGCATCGGCCTCCGCGAGCTTCACCCAAGCTCGCAGCGCCGTTTCGGTAAGGTCCAGGTTGTCGGCCACCTTCACGATCGACTGCCCGCCCGCCGCGCACAATCGCACTGCGTCAGCCTTGAACTGCGTAGTAAACTTCCGTCGCTTCCTTCTTGCCATGGCTCACTCCTCGCGCACTATCGCGCTTGTTGGGGTGTCCACGAAAGCCGGGGAACTCCAGCTTGGAGTTCCCCCGAATCGATGGACAGAGTTTTCGTTAGTTAGGCAGCCTTTGCAATCGCACTCTGTTCTTTCGTGTTCGGGCTGATGTTGCCGATGGTCGAGTGCCTGCGCTTGGCGTCGTAGAAGTTCTCGATGTAGTCGCTGATCACGTCGTAAGGCCTCGGTCCGTGTTTGGAAAGCGCAGCCGTGGACCAGCTCTTTCTTCAGTGTCGCGAAGAAGCTTTCGGCCACGGCGTTGTCCCAGCAGTTGCCTCGGCGGCTCATGCTAGCTCGCACGCCGTGTCCGCTGAGCACTCGACGGTAATCGGCGCTCGCGTATTGGCAGCCGCGATCCGTATGATGAATCAGCCCAGGCGCGGGCCGGCGAAGCTGTAGCGCGTTCGCCAGCGCTTGCAGCGCCAGCTCGCGACTGAGCGTCTCCTTGAGCGACCAGCCGACGACGCGACGCGAGAACAGGCGGCCTGGGCCGCACACCCCCGCGCACTTGTCCACGCCCGCACCTGGCGTAGACTGCGAGCGAACGGGGGTGTGCGATGAGGGTGTTCTGGCTCGCAACGGTTTCGGCGTGCGCACTGCTCGTGTCTGCGCAGCCCACGGCGGCGGAGCCACCGGATGCGGGCGGTCAGGAGCACGCCAAGGCGTTCGATCGTGAAGCGGCCGCGCGCAAGGCGCTCGTGCTCAAGAACAAGGGTGCGCGCGGTGATCGCGCCGGTCGCGAGCTCAAGCAAGCCGGCGCCAGTCCCGAAGATACCGTCGTGGCGATGCGTGCAGCGGGCTACGACAACAAAGCCGTCGCCGAAGCACTCGGCGCGTACACCATCGTCGAGGGCAGTCAGCTCATCACGACCTTGCAGAAGGCCAGCCTCTCGCTCGACGACATCGTCGGCATCTTGCGCGCGCAGGGCACTTCGGTCGGCAGCCTTGCGCAGACACTCAGCAAGTTGAAGGTCTCCGCCGGGCAGATCGCCAAGGCGCTGCGCCACAACGCAGTCGAGCTGGCCGAGATCGTCGGCGCGCTGGCGCGGCTCGAGCTGGATGCGACCGGCATCGCCGACGCGCTCAAGCGTGCGGGCGTGAAACCCGCCGACGCGGCCAAGGCGCTCAAGGCTGCGCAGCAGACCGGCACCTCCATCGCCGTGGCCTTGCGTGCCACCGGCCTCGACAAGGCAGCGGTCGTGAAGGCGCTGGAGGACGCCGGGATCGGCGCTGGCGAGCTCGCCAAGGAGCTGCACGGCCAAAGCAGCGGCTACGAGAAGATCGCACAAGCGTTGCAGGCGACAGGCTTCTCCACCGAGAGCATCGCCAAGGCGCTGAAGCTTGCGGGAGCCGACAACAAGGCGCGCGTGGGAGCGCTGCGCAAGATCGGCGCGAGCACGGCCGAAGTGATCAAGGTCTTGCAGGCCGAGGAAGTGCCGCTCGATCAGCTCGGCGCAGCGCTGGTGGGCGACAAGCTGAGCCCCGATGCTGCGATCGGCACCATGCTCGACGCAGGGCTCGACTGGAAGTCGGTGGTGGTCGCGCTGCGCGGCGCCGGCGTGCGCATCGATGTGCTCGCCAAAGCGGCCAAGGCGCGCAACGTGGACGCTGTCCCGCTCGTGGCCGGCTTGCTCGCCAGCGGCATATCCGCCAAGGACGCGGCGCAGGCGCTGCAAGCAGGCAAGTACGGCAGCGGCGAGATCGCGCTGGCGCTCGGTGCGGCAGGCAGCAAGCCGGGCGAGGTCGCCAGCACGCTCAAGTCCGTGGGTGTGAAGCCAGCGGAGCTTGCCAGTGGGTTGCGCAAGCTGAAGCTCAGCGACGAAGAGCTCGTCGTGGCGCTCAAGTCCGCCGGCTTCTCGGCTGCGATGTTGGCCGGCGAGCTGAAGACCGCCGGAATGTCAGCTGCACACATTGCCGATGCGCTCAAGCATGCCGAGCTGTCGTGCAGCGAAGTCGCCAAGGCGTTGCAGTCCATTCACCAGAGCAGGCCCGAGATTGCGGCTGCGCTCAAATCGGCCAAGTGCGAACCGGTCGAGCTCGCGGTCGCGCTCAAGGCCGCAGGTGCGTCGAAGGAAGAGGTCGCGCGCACGCTCAAGGATCTGGGCTACGACCGCGCGTTCATCGCGCGCGCGCTCAAGACCCTGGGCAGCCCGGCGAACGAGATCGCAAGAACGTTGCGTGGCTTGCATTACGCCATCGGCGATGTCGCGCTGGCAATGCGCCTGAGTGAGTTTCCGGCGAGCACGGTGCGCGCCGCGCTCAAGTCCGCGGGCTTCCCCGACGCACAGATCCCCGCCGCGCTCGCGTACGCCGGCTACAAGTCCTGAGCCGGAATCCGGCGTGCGCCTGGCCGAATTGGCCAAGTAGTTGGTTACGATTCTCGGGGTTCTTCTGCAACACGAAGCGCGTCTTCTTGAGCGCGCGGCGCTGTCGGCCGGCGTGAACGCACCGGTCCAGTACGCCAACACCGGTCACGTCGAGTTCTGGGGCGCGCACGGCGTTGCAGCTGCCTTTGGCGTCGGCTTGGTCGCAGGTGCCGTGACCTGCGGCGTCGGTGGCCTCGTGGGCGGAGCGGTCGGCGGTGGGATCGCCGGCGCGCTTGCAGGCGGCGCGGCGGGCGGCGTCGCCGGCGGCGCAGCTGGATACATGGCAGGTGTCGCATTCGGCGGCGACTTCAGCGCCAAGGGTTTTGGTCTGGCCATGCTTGGCGGCGGCATCACCGGCGCCATCGGCGGTGTGTCGGGCGGCGTGGTCGGCGATCTGTTGAACAGTGGGTTTGCCGCGGCCGTAACCGGTGGCGCCGCGGGCGGCACGGCCGGCTGGGTGTTCGGTGGCGTGGTCTCGCACGACTGGTCCGCGACTTCGTTCGCGCTGTCGGTCGGCGTGAGCATGGCCTCCGCGGTCGCGAGCTACGGAGTCACGAGCTCTCGGCCGAAGACGGAGCACGCGTTCGATCAGCTGCCGCGGTACCAGGAGCAGAAGGCGGCTGGCAACTTCGACTTGAGTGACATCCCCGTGCACTCCAAGGATCTGGGAAGCCTGCCGGGGTACACCACGAACAACGACATCAACATCGATGCTGACCAGTGGAATGGCAACATGAACGCAGGACACGAAGACGCAAACCTGGATCTCTTGACCCATGAGGCCACGCACTCGTTGCAGTACAGCCTGATGCCGCTCGGCCTCGCTCAATTCGGTGCGCGCTATGTCTTCGAGATCACCAAGCCGGACAGCTACAACTACAATCCCTATGCGCAACCTCCGCTCGCCCAGACGCCCTTGCAGAATCTCGACGTGCTCGATCACCGATCCACCCTTGATGGGATCGCCGAGTGGGTTAAGATGTCTCGCCCGGGCTACACACAGTGACGGACGGTCCCATGTCGCGCACCACGAAGCTCATGCTGACGATCGTGATCGCCGCTTCGGCGACGGGTTGCCACTACTTCGTGCCGACGGAGCCGGGCATCGGTATCTCGGTCTTGTCGGGGACGGCCGGCCCCGAGTTTCGCTTCGTCAACTGCACAGACCACCGCGAAGTCCTCATCACCCGTGTCGAAGTGCGGCCGGCAGGTCCGCACCCCGACCCGAACAACAGCGGCGTGCTCTGCGGTGTCAGCTGGCAACACGTAGTTGCTCCGATGCCCTCGAGTCGGAGCTGGCGCTACGCGGAGGTACCGCGCGGCTATGCGCGCCTGGGCGAGTGTCTACCCTTGCCAGCGCCGGGGAGCTACGTCGTTCTTGGCAGCAGTCCCGTGCACCAGGCGCAGTTCACGATCGGGCCCGACGGCGCCATTCGCCCCGGCCCCGCTTGCTTGGAGTGATGGGGGCGATCCCGCTGTAGTCGTCTGCTGACGACCGCACGCCGGCGGCCTGCGAGCCCGGGCTGCTGCACGTCGCAAGGCGCGTTCTCACAGCGTGGAACGCGGCGCGCGCGCCAGGGGGCTGCTGCGCCCCAGCTGCTCGACCGGCGAGCGCCGGCACGTACGGTCACGTCCGCTCTGACAGGAGACAGAACCCATGAGTCTGCGCAGCTTCCGACGCTTCAGCGCTCCGATCGCAGCCGCCACGCTCGTCGTGTACTGGAATGCGTTCCTCTACACTTCGCGTGCGCATGGGCATAGCCGGGTCCGCCGACCGCCCGCGCCTCAGCTCAGCTCTGCCGAGCTATAGCCGAAGATCGTGCGCGCGATGATCAGGCGCTGGATCTGCCCGGTGCCCTCGTAGATGTCCGTGATGCGGCCGTCGCGCAGCCACTTCTCGAGCAGGTACTGTCGGCTCGTGCCAAGCGCGCCCAGGATCTCGATACATCCCTGCGGCACGCTGCGCGAGACCTCGCCGCCCTTGGACTTCGAGATCGACGCCTCGAGGTTGTTCTCCTGCTTGACGTCGGCGAGCCACGCGGCCCGCAGCGTGGCGAGCGTTGCAGCTTCCGTGTCGGCCTCCATCTGGATCAGGCGCGCGCAGGTGGCGCTGCGCGCGTTGCGGCCGCACTCCCAGTCGATGGTCACACCCTCCTGCGCGAGGGCCTCGGTCGCGAAGTCCAGGCTGGCGCGTGCCTTGCCGATGCCGCCGGCCGCCACCCCCGGCCGCGTCATGTTGAAAGTCTTCATCACGCCACGAAAGCCGCCGGAGCCCTGCTTGGGGATGCTCTCGTCGCCACCGAGCAGGTGATCGCGCGGGATCTTGCACTGACTCAACGAGATCGCGGCGGTGTCGCTCGCGCGAATGCCGAGCTTCTTCTCCTTGCGCGTGATCTCGAAGCCCGGCGTGCCCTTCATCACCACGAACGACTTGATGCCCGCACGGCCGGCGTGCGCATCGGTCGTGGCCCAGACCACCACGCCCTCGGCACGAATGCCTGTGGTGACGAAGATCTTCTCGCCGTCGAGCACCCAGTGATCGCCCTGCAGCCGCGCGGTGGTCTTGATGGCCTTGGAGTCGGAACCGCAACCTGGCTCCGTGATCGCCATTGCGAGCATGGTCTTGCCCCAGCGCGCCTTCTGCTCTGGGGTGCCCGCCGCCATCAACGCCGCGTTGCCGAGCGCGGTGCGCTGGAAGCGCAGCGGCACCGTGTCGCCCCACGAACGCTCGATGCCCAGCAGCATCTGCAGCGTCGCCAGGCCCGTGTCGCCCGCGGGCCGCTCGAGCACGCGCTCGAGCAGGTTCGGGAACTCGCTCGCCTCCGGCAGGGCCATGGGCGGGAGCTCTTCCTCGCGGTCGTCGTAGTGGCGCGCGTACTTGCGCGTCACCAGCGCCTCGCGGCGCACCTGCTCGAGGATGTCCTTGTCACTGTCCGAGAGCGTGAAGTCGATCATGGCAATCTCCTGTCAGACGGCGACGGGGCCTTCGTGCGTTGTGAGCAGCCGCGCGTTGCGAAACCACAGCTCGAGCGGGTAGTCGCGGATGAAGCCGTGGCCGCCGAAGACCTGGATGCCGTCGTCGGCGATCTTCATGGTCTTGCGTGCGACGTAGTCCTGCGCGAGCACCGACGAGCGCGTGGCATCGACGCCCCGCTCGAGCTCGCTCGCTGCCTTCCACACCAGCCAGCGCATGCTCTCGACCTCCGTGTACATGTCGGCGATCATGAACGCGATGGCTTGCTTCTTCGCGATCGCCTGGCCGAACGCGACACGCTCCTTGGCGTACGCGACGGCCATCTCCGTGACGGCGCGCGCCAGGCCGACGCACAGCGCGGCACCACCCACGCGCAGGCTCGCCAGCAGGCGCCGGCCGTCGATGCCCTGATCGCCGCCCAGCCGCCAGTCCAGAGGCGCGTGCAGATCGTCGAGCGAGAGTCGGCCCCAGGGCATCGCCTGAAAGCCGATCGTACGCTCGGGCTCGGCGTGCACGTGCAAGCCCCTGGCGTCGCGCGGCACGATGAACGCTTGCAGCTGACGAACGCCGGGCTCCTGCCCGCGTGCGATCACCAGGAAATGGGAGCTGCGATCGCCCATCGGCACCAGGTGCTTTTCGCCGCGCAGCACGAAGTGATCGCCGTGACGCTCGGCGGTCGTGCGCAGCTTCGCCGGATCGAAGCCGAAGTTGGGCTCGTGCAATGCGAGGGTCGCGGCGTGGTAGCGATTGCCGGTGAACAGCGGCAGGTAGATCTGCTTCTGCGAGTCGGTGCCGAAGTCGAGCAGCGGGCGCACGAAGAGCATCGGCGCCATCACCATCGCTCCGAGCGACGCACAACCGTAGCCCAGCTCCTCGAGCACCAGGGCGGAGGTGGTCTGCTCCGCCGCTGCTCCGGCGCCGCCCTGCGCCTCTGGAATGCCGGCGCTTACGAGCCCGAGTGCCCAGCTCTTTTCGAGCAGATCGTCCGGACAGCGACTCTCCTCGTCGCAGCCGCGTGCTCGTTGCCGCAATTCTTTTTTGGCGAGCTCGCGCACCATGTCGCGCGCCATCACCTGTGATTGTGTCAGCTCGAACGAGATCATCTTTGACCGCCGCTATGTCCCAGGTTCGTTGCTCAGCACGATCGTACCGCTGGCGGCGAACATGCCACCCACGCCGTGGGCGACCGAGATTGTGGCGCCGGGCACCTGCGCCGGCGCGATGCCGCGCAGCTGCCGCACGCTCTCCTGCAGCGCGTACATGCCATACATGCCCGAGTGCATGTACGACAGGCCGCCGCCGTTGGTGTTCAGCGGGAGCTTGCCGCCGGGCGCCGTGTTGCCGTCCCAGATGAACTTCGCCGCCGTGCCGCGCTCTACGAAGCCCAGGTCCTCGAGGCCGAACAGCGGCAGGTGCGCGAACGCGTCGTAGATCATCAGGTGGTCGACGTCACGCACACCGATGCCGGCCTCGTCGAACGCCTTCTTGCCGGAGACGCGAAACGCGCGCGAGCTGGTGAAGTCCTCCATCTGGCTCACCATCGGCGTCTCGACGCTCTCGCCGGTGCCCAGCACGTAGACCGGCTTGCGCGGAAAGTCACGTGCGCGCTCCGCGGCGGTGAGGATCAGCGCGCCGCCGCCGTCTGTGACGAGGCAGCACATCAGCTTGCGAACCGGGTAGGCGACCATCTCCGAGCTGAGCACCTCGTCCACGGTCAACGGTGTCCGGTACGACGCGCGCGGGTTCAGCGCGGCCCACTTCCGCTGCACGACCGCGACCATGGCCAGCTCTTGCTGGCTCACGCCGTAGTGTTTGAGGTAGCGCAGCACCGGCAGCGTGAACAGGGTCGGCGGCCCCATCGGTCCGTAGGGCGCCTCGAACTGACCGAACAGGCTGGCCGGTGAGCGCGAAAACGGCGTTCTGCCCACGCCCGAGCGCCCGCTCTCGCCGTGGGTGATCAGCACGGTCGTGCACAGCCCCTCGTTGATCGCGGCGGCGGCGTGGCGCACGTGCAACATGAACGAGCAGCCGCCGACGCTGGTGCCGTCGACCCAGCTGGGCGTGATGCCGAGGTAGTGTGCGAGCGTCACGGGCGTCTCACCGGCCGTGGCGATACCGTCGATGTCGCTGGGTTTGAGGCCCGCGTCCGCCAGGGTGTTGAGCGCCGCGTCGGCGTGCAGCTGGATCTGCGACAGCTGCGGGATCTTCCCGAGCTCGGTCGTCTCCGCGGCGCCGACGATGGCGATGCTCTTGGGCTTCATCTCAGCTTCCGGCGGGGCGGAACAGCGGCAACGAAATGTTGTCGTTCTGCGGCTCGAACACCACCTCGACCGGCATGTCGAGCACCAGCGCCTCGGGCGTCTGCGGGCAGCCGACGACATTGGTCATCATGCGCGGCCCCTCGTCGAGCTCCACGACCGCGATCGAGTACGGCGGCGTGAAGCCCGGCACGGGCCGGTGATGGATCACGTAGGAGTAGAGCTTGCCGCGGCCGCTGGCGGCGAAGACGCTGACCTTGCGGTGCGCGCACTTCGGGCAGAACGGTCGCGGCGGGAAGTACACGTGGGCGCAGGCGTCGCAGCGCTGCAACCGCAGCTCCCCGTGCTTGGTGCCAGCCCAAAAATGGGCGGTCTCCGGGGTCGGCTCGGGCAGTGGGCGTCGGGCTTCGCGCACGCTGCGATAGAACTCGCCTTCGGGTGCGTTGTAAAGAGCCCTGGTGTTGTGGGCCAAGCTTGCCGCAGGGCGCCGTGCTCAACGCTGTCGATCGGCCAGGGCCTGGCGATGTTTGCGCGCGGTTGGCCCACAAGCCGACACGGCAACCGTGTGGTACACCTCTGCCATGCTCCGACGTCTTTTATATGCGCTCGGCGCAGCCGGGCTCGTCTCGCTCTCGATCACGGCGACGGCACAGACCGTCACTATCGATGCCGCCAAACGGCAGCAGACGATCGACGGCTTCGGCACCTGTCTGTCGGGAACAGAGGGGCAGCAAGACTGGTGGAAGACGCTCTACTTCGACGACCTCGAGGCGTCGATGCTGCGTTTCGACCTGGTTGCGCACTTCAAGGCGCCGTACTCCGACCGCACGTACAACTCACCTTGGTACCACAACGATCCCGCGCTTCCTGGTCCAGACGGAAACAACGTGCGCACGTACACCAGCGCGACCGACTACACGCGCACGTGGGCCGGACACGCGGCGCAGATCGCGGTGATGGGACCGAACATCGACCAGAACGTCGCCTACTTCGACTTCGACGACGACGTGCCCAAGACTGCGGGGCTGCTCGCTCAGCTCGGAAACCAGAAGAAGACCATGCTGGGCGACTTCAAGCTCTTCGCGGCGCTCTGGTCCCCGGCACCGTGGCTGAAGCTCTCGTCGGGCAACAAGATCGGCGGCCAGAGCGGCAACCTGCCAGTGAACGGCACCGCCTGGCCGTTCATCTGGGGAGGGAATTTTTCGGGAGGTGTCCTCGACACCTCGGGCACAGCTCGTGCGGAGTTCGACGACTCGTCCGTCGGCGGTAGCGGCCCCACCAGCGCCCTCACGCAGTTCGCCAGAGGGCTTGCCGCATACCTGCGCGGCTTTCAACAGAAGTTCGGCGTAAAGCTCTACTCGATCAGCATCCAGAACGAGCTGAACTTCGAGACCTTCTACAACAGCTGCTCGTACCCGCTCTCGTCTGCCTACATCGCCGCCCTCAAGGCGGCCCGCGCTGAGCTCGACAAGTACAGCGACCTCAAGAGCATCCGTATCATGGGCCCCGAGGATCTACTCGGTGGCGACGGCTATGGCATGTGGCAATACGGCGCCGGCAGCAGCGTGACGCACAAGAACCTCCAGTACCTCGACAACATCGCGCAGGACGCCGCCGCCGCGTCCGCCGTCGACTTCTTCTGCATCCATGGGTATGCGCAGGACGGCGTGAATGCGTCAGGCAGCACGCCTGTGCAGTGGCAGTGGTGGGCAGCCGGATGGCAAGCGAGCCCCGGCGCCGGTCTGCCGAGCACCGTGAAGGGCTTCACCGCGTACAACAAGAAGTCGTGGATGACGGAAACTTCGGGGGAGGCTCCGGCGTGGCTCTCGCCCTCGAGTGGTTTTCCCAGCGACGGCGCTTTCAGCATAGCCATGAAGATCCATCAAGCACTCACCGCCGGACGGCAGAGCGCATGGGTCTACTGGCAACTCACCGACGGCTCGGCCACCGCGGCCCAGACCCTGACGGACGCAACGCTGAAGGACCAGTCGCCGAAGTATGTCGCCGCGAAACACTTCTTCCGCTACGTGCGGCCCGGAGCGATGCGCGTCGACGCGAAGGTCGCGGGCGGCAGCTCGCTGCTCGCATCCGCCTACGTTCACGATGCCGCCGGAACGCTGACGGTCGTGCTCGTGAACACCGCTGCCAGTGACGTCAGCGCGAGTGTCAGCGTTCCGAGCGCGCCTGCGGGCATCGCGTCATTCGAGGCACACACCTCGAAGAACGGCAGCTTGTGGAAGGCGTCCACTCTCGCCATCGCCAGTGGCTCGGCAGCCGTGACAGTGCCGGGTTACGGTGTCGTCACGCTCTACGGCAGCGGCACGCCGAGCCCCTCCGCGGGCGGAACGGGTGGTGCATCGGGTAGTGGCGGCGTTGCAGCCACCGGCGGTTCGTCCGCGAGCGCTGGCACGGGCGCGGCTGCCGCGTCGGGCAGTGGCGGTGGCGATGCCGGCGCTTCGAGGCTCCCTGGCGCGTCGGGCGCCTCCGGCGCTGGAGACGCCGCTGCTGCGCGGGACGGCAGCGTTGCCGGCACGGGCGGCAAGCGCAGCAGCGGCTGCGGCTGCCGCATTGCGCAGCAGACGCGGCCGCACCACGGCGCGTCGCTCGCGCTTGGCTTGCTCACCATCTGCGTGGCGAGACGGCGCAGAGCACGGCGCGCAACCAAGCGCCCACCGTTGCGCTTGCGCTTCGACGACTGAATCTGGCGCGGCAGTGCTGGGAGCTCGCACAGCTGACGGGCGGGCGAGCTCGTGGTCGAGGCTCAGTGTGGCTGCTGAACGCGCTGAAGGAGCTGTTGCGCAGCTATCGGCGGCGAGCCAAACAGGCGCACGCACTGCCCAGCGTTGCGCTCGCGCATACCGGCGCGGTCACGGTCGTGTAGAGGACAGACTCGGCCTTGAGGCTCGCCGTCCATTTCCACACCGTCGCCATCGATGGCGTGTATGTGATGGATGCTGCTGACAGCGGCACGCTGCGCTTCTCCACGATCCCCCTGGACTATCCCCGTCCGCGCGGCGAGTGTAGTCCGTGGTGCTGAACACGACGCGGCGATCGCCAACCCTCCAGTCTCCGGCCTTGCTCTACGTGCTGGTTGCGATGTCTGGCGCTGCGGGTCTCGGCTACGAGCTGTTGTGGATCCGCGCGCTTGGGTTGCACTTCGGCACCACGGCGCCGGCGATCACCAGCGTGGTCGCGACCTTCATGGCGGGCCTGGGCGCCGGCAACTGGCTGCTGGGCGCTGCGGCCGATCGCAGTGAGCGACCGTTTGCGTTGTACCTGCGGCTCGAGCTTGGCATCGCGGTCACAGGTCTGCTCGTGTCGCTCTTCGTGTTGCGCGGCGGGCCGTGGTTGGATGCGCTGTCGCGTGCGTGCGAGCAGGCAGGCGCGCTCGCGGGACCGGCGCGCGCGCTGGGCTTGGCCGCGCTGATGTTCGTGCCTGCGACACTGATGGGCGGCACCTTGCCGGTGCTTTCGCGCGCCCTGGCGCAGCGCGGACACTCGGGTAGCACGCTGGGCCTGCTCTATGCGTGCAACACGCTGGGAGCGATCGGCGGCGCGCTCTTGCCTGACTTCGTGTTGATCCCGCACTACGGGCTCACGCTCACGGCATTTGCCGCCGCGGGTTGTAACGTCTGCGTTGTAGTCGGCGTGGGTGTGCTCGGCGCGTCGGGCAGGCTGCGCGCAGCTGACAGCAGCAGCGAGGTAGCTCGCGTCGCCAACGAGATCACCGATACGACGCCAGCTGCTGCCGCGTTGCAGCGCTCGGTGGCCGTGGTGCTCAGCGCGTGCAGTGGATTTTCCGCGATGGGGTTCGAGGTGTTGTGGAGCCGTACGCTGCAACATTGGACCGCGGCGCTCGTCACGAGCTTCGCAGTGTTGCTGGCGCTGAACCTGGCGGCGTTGTCGCTCGGCGCGCTGTGCACGCGCCGCGTCGCCGACCGTGTGGCGCAGCCGCTGCGCGTGGCGTCGCTCTTGCTCGGTGCAACCGGTGTGCTGGCCTTGGCGCCCATTGCAGGCGCGTCGCTGTGGCGCGAGGTCGAGCGCGGCATGTGGCCGCGCGCGCCCGAGATGCGGCGCTTGAGCCTGTGGGTCGACGCGGTCGACGCGTTATTGCACGCAACTTATCTCGAGGCTGCGCCCTGCTTGTTGATGGGTGCGAGCTTCCCTTTCGTGGCGGCCGCGTTCTTGCGCGAAGGCCACGCGGGGGAGAAGACCGGGCAGCTGCTCACGGTCAACACTTTGGCCGGTGTGCTCGGCGCCCTGGTGATGGGCTTTGCGTGTTTGCCGGCGCTCGGCCAGCAAGGGAGCTACTGCGTTGTTGCGCTCCTGCTGGTCACGGTCGCGGCGCTGTGCAGTAGCCTGCTTGCAACGAGCTGGTCTGCGCGCGCTGGCGGCACCGTGGCGCTGGTCGTGGTGCTCGCACTGGCGAGTTGGTTGCCGAAAGACCTCCTCTTGCACGCGCACTTTCGCAGTGGAGGTCAGGTCATCGCGGTCCGCGAAGGCAGCACGACCACGGCGGCCGCTGCGCTGCGCATGGCCTACGGCCAACCTTACTACGCAGAGTTGCTCACGCCCGGCGTGTCGATGAGCAACACCGGGCCTCAAGCGCGCCGCTACATGTCGATGATGGCCCACGCGGCGCTGCTCAGCGCTCGCGAGAGGAAGAACGCTCTCTTGATCTGCTACGGCGTTGGCAATACTGCGAGCGCGCTTCTGTCGCACTCCCGGCTGCAGCGTCTGGATGTGGTCGACATCTCTCGCGAGGTGCTCGCGCTGGCACCGCGCTTTGCGCGCGCCCGAGGCACCAACCCATTGGCCGACCGACGCGTTCACGTCTTCGTGGATGACGGTCGCCATCACCTGCTCGTCCATGAGCAGCAGTACGACGTGATCACCGCGGAGCCTCCGCCGCCCACGCACGCGGGGGTGGTGAACCTGTATTCGCGGGAGTTCTACCGCCTGGCCAAGAGTCGCCTCGCCTCCGGCGGCGTGATCACCCAGTGGCTACCGGTGTTCGAGCTGTCCGACGCCGAAGTGCGGGCGATGATCGCCGCGTTCGTGGCCGAGCTGAAGCACACGGCGCTCTTGTACGGATACCGAGAGCACCTGATCTTGATCGGCTCGCAGAGCCCGCTCGTCATCGACCCGCTGCGCGTGCAGGAAGTCGCCAGCGACCCCAGTGTGGCACGCAACCTACAACGCAGCGGTATTGGCGACCTGGATGACGTGCTTGGCTCCGTGCTCGCGACCGACGCAGAGCTGCGTCGCGCTGCACGGGGTAGCCTGGCGGTGACTGACGACCGACCGTCGATTCAGTACCCCCAACAGAGCGTGCGGCAGGACGCGCAGTACACGACGGGGCTCTCGCTCGAGGCCGCGCACGCGTTGGTGCTGCTCGGCCCGCGCGCGGATGCAGCCACGCGTGCGCGAGTGCAGAGCGCGTTTGGTGCAACGGCCGCCGCGGTTGCAGCGTTGCCGCTGCTCTTGCTCGAAGTCCCGGAAGTGTCGGAGCTCGCGCTCGGCACGAAGCTGACCCCAGCGTTGCGTGCGCGACCCGACAACGCAGGTTTGTGGGATCTGCTCTCGCTGTCTCCGGATCTGGTGCGCGCGGCCGAAGCTGCGCTGCGCGTGCCCGGTGCGGACGAGCCCGAGGCCGCGTGGACCTTGGCACGCCACGCGTTCTACCGCGGCGACTACGCGCAAGCGCTGGAGCGGCTGGGCAAGCTGAGGCCGGAGCCGGATGAGCGCGCGCTGCATGCGCTGCTGCGCGCGGGATGTCTGCGCGCGCTGGGGCGCGGCAGTGAGAGTGCGGCGGCGTTTCGGGAAGCGGCGGTCGCGAGCGCCGACGCGGCGTTCAAGGCTGCGGTGTTGCAGCTTGCGGGGCAGGCAGCGACACCGTTCCCGAGGGACGCGGGGCCCTGGTCGCCGCTCGCCGCTCCTTGACGTAAAGACAGACTGTCTTTACATTCCAAGCATGGCCTCCCGCCTCATCAACGTGCGACTCAACCCTGAAGATGAACGCCTAGTCGAGCGGCTACGCGCCCGGGGAATTTCGATCTCGGAGCTCATGCGCCGCGCGCTGCGTTCCGAGGTCGCCAAGACCAACGACGAGCCTATCGACGCCACGGCGCTGATCGATGAGCTGATCGCCAAGTTCCCCACCGTGCCCAATGTCCCACACGCTCGGCCAGATACGACCGATCGGTGTGCCGTGCGTGAGCACATCGCGAAGCGCTTGCGGCGGCGGCGATGATCCTGCTCGACACGAACGTCGTCGTGGCGCTGGTCGACGAGCGAGACCGGTTGCACGCGCGAGCCAAGCGCGACCTTGGGAAGCTGACTGGTCCGTTCGCGGTCACGAGCGTCGTGCTGAGTGAAGCATGCTTCTTGCTGGTAGAGAGCTACCTTCGGCAGCGGTTGCAGTTGCTCCTCGCGAGTCTTTCGGTGAGTCCGGTGGAGCCGGAACCCCCGTGGTGGAACGAGGTCTTCACCGGGCTCATTCGGTATGCCGAGCACACGCCCGATCTCTGCGACGCGATGTTGGTCGTCTTGGCCAGTAAGAACGCGTGGCCGATCTGGACGTACGACACCGAGTTCCGCAAGGTCTGGCGGCGGCTCGATGGGCGGCACCTAAAGGTTGTGCCGGACAAGGCACGATAATCATCCGTGGACCCCTACGGAGTCCATCAAGTACTTGGTGTCCGGGTTGTCGCGGCGCCAGATGACGTTGTCCATGAAGTAGTGGTGGATGTTCACCGCTACGAAGAAGGTGGCGAAGAAGGGCGTGGTGCCTAGCGCGGCGTTGGCTTTGTTCGTGCTCCATGCGCTCGCCACGCTGCCATCGAGCAGCGCTGGCGCACCGCGGAAGATCACCCACCCGAGCGCGAGCGCGGACACCGAGAGTGCGAGCAGACGCGTAGCCACGGGCGGTCCGAACGTCGGCGGTCCTTCGGCTGCGCGGGCTTCGTTGCGCTTCATCAACCACACGAAGTAGAGGTATTGCACCGAGTGCAGGGCTGGCACCACGTAGCGCACGAGGGGGTCGATGGCCGTGTAGATCGTGAGCAGCCAGATCGTCACGATGAACGCCACCAGCGGCGTGAACGGCAACGCGCCTGCGCGACGCCACTTGCTTGCGAGCACGAAGCCGAGTGCGAGCGTGCTCAGTGTGAACACGGCACCAGTGGTGAGCACGAGCCAGTGCGGGTGCGCCGGTCCCCAGTACACCACGCCCTTCTCCTCGAACTCTCCCGCCGCGCGCCCCGGTCGCGCCCACGACAGCGCCCAGGCCGCGAAGCAATGCGCGAGGACCACGCTGCGCTCGCGTGGTGTCCAGCGTACGCCGCGTCGCGCGCAGAGCACCGTCAACACGCCGAAGCCTTGCTTGGCATAGTGCCAACCGACCAGCAGGAACATCAGCTGCACCATCCAGCCGAGAAGCTGCGCCGAATGCGAAGTGAGGGCGAGCGCAGCCCAGCTCAACAGCAGCAGCGGCACGACCAGGCCAGCGAACAGGTAGCGTGTGCGCTGCACACGGCCGTGCTCGACGCCGAACGCGCGCTTGCGGCTGTCTTTGTAGAAGAGCAGGTATGTCACCGAAAAATGCGGGTCGTTGATGAAGTGCGCCGCATGGAACATCGCGAAGCCGACGGCGTACTCGGCCGTGTCGAGCCCCAGGCTCCAGCGCAGCAGCCACGCGCACGGAAACAAGAGCAGCGCGGCGCCGCCCACGGCCATGAGCTCCGTGAGCGCGCTGCCCGTGCGAGCGTCGGTGGCGTCGCTCTGGATGGGCTCGGAGACTGAGAGCGCGCTCGTCATGGTGCAGGCCAGCGGGCATCACACCACAAAAGCCCTGCGAGCTGAAGGTGCGCAGACGGCTTCAGCCGGGATCGCTGAGCTGCCTCAGGAACAGCACTTCGCCGGTGGGTTCGTCGTACACCAAGAAGATGAATGGTCGGTCGAGCGTGAGCGTTGCGCATGCGTGAACGGCGGGTGCTACGAGGCGGCCGGCCGCTGCGTACCGACGCTTTGTGGGTGAGCACGTAGACAGACGTAAGTTGCGGATTTGATATGTGTTTATGTGCGCGGCGCGGTGCGGACCAGCTGCGCCGGGCGCGAAACGGCGTCATCCAAACCCAGCGCTCCGGTGTACCCTGCTTAGACCGCAGGATGCTGCCCGCACAGGTACAAGACGCGCTGCAGAGTGTCAGCTCCGCGCTGGCGGGCACGCCCGCAGTGCGAGACGCGTTGCTCGCGGCTTGGCGTAACGCCAGCGTTGCAGCCGAGTCGAGCCTTGCGCCCGAGCTGCGCGCCGCCGCCAGTGTGCTCGACCGCGCGTTGCCCACGTTGACGCGCACCTCCACTGGCACGAGCGATCTGTGCGTGCTCTTCGCTCAACCGTTCGGCGAGGTGCTCTTCACTTGGTGCGTGGCGAATGCGTCGCGTCGCGATGCGCGTCTGGCGCGTTTGCTGACGGTCGCCGCAGCTCAGCCGGCGTTGCGCGAGCGCGCAGTCGGTGCAGCACGCGCGCGTATCGTGGCCGGGCCGCTGGTCGACGCGCTGGCGTGCGCGCCGCTGCTCGACTTCGCGTTGCCAGAAAACGCCGAGGCTCGCGCGCGGATGGAGATCTTGATCTGGGAAGCGGGCGCGAGCGCGCTGGCCATCCCCGAGCTCGGTCCTTGGCTGTGGGGGTCGACCCAAGCGTTCGAGACCATGATCGCGCAGCCTGCGCGCGGTTCGCTGCGCGGGCGCGTGCTGGCGGCGCGCTGTCTCGAGGTGTGCGTGCGCGGCATGCCTGCCTCGGCCGATCCGCAGCTGGTCGGCCGAACGTTGCAAGTGCTGCAGCCCTTGCTCTTGCATCCGGAGCCATTGGTCTGGGTGCATGCGGCGCGCGCGCTTGGTCGCTTGACGGGCGCGGTGGAGCAGCTCGAAGGCACCTTGCTCGACTGGGTGCGTGGTGAGTCGCCGCTCTTGCGGCAGCGCGCGATGACGGCGTTCGCGTCGTTGCCGGCCGAGCGGCTGAAGATGCTCGCGAGCGAGCTAATGTCGATCTTGGATTCGCCGCACGAAGAAGCGTGGGTGTTGGCAGCTGCTGCTGCGGCAACTCCCTATCTCTACTTCGAGCGCCGCGATCTCTGGGATCGTCTCGCGGCGCGCATCCTTGCAGGCGATGGCGGCGCGATCGCGGCGCGTGCGCTCGCGCGTGGGCTCGCGACCTTGTGGCGGCGCGGCACGGCGCAAACCGCGCTCGAGCCGCCGATGCGACAGCTGCGCGAGATGGCGCGGCACGCCCAGACTCATTCGCTCGACGAGTGGCGGCGCTGGCTCGAGGTGATCGCCGCGACCGATCCGATCGACGGCGCCGAGCGCGACCCGCTCGACCTCGAGCTCGGCCTCGAGAATCTCGTGCGCCTGGCCGCGCAGTACGACGACGAAGAAGCCGACGCGCGCGCGGCACGCTTCGCGAGCACGTTGCTCGCGACCTTTCAGGAAGCACGCAAGATCGCCCTGGGAAGTGGCTCGCTGCGCCATCGCGCTGCGGCGATGAACGCCTTCGAGGGCTGTGCGCGCTCGCTCGCGCTGCAGCTGTGGGGGCCGCAGCTGGCGACTTGCCCGGTGGGCGAGCGCGTGCCGGAGCCCGATCTCGCAGAGACTTGGGCAAGCGTCGCGAGCGCACCGGTGCAGCTGCTCGAGCTGGTGAAGCAGCGGCGCCAGAACAACAGCGGCGATCCCGAGGTCGACCTGGCCATCGAAGTGCTGGCGATTCGGCTGGGCGGTTACGCGCTCGACGCCTGCGGTGAAGACGAAGCCTTCGGTCCTGGTCGTGGCCCCACGGCGCACGACACCTGTCTGTGGCTGCGTCAGCTGGACGGCTTGGCCGATGGTTCGCGCGAGCTGCCGGCTTCGCTCAAGACGGGGCTCAGTGCGTTGTTCTGGCGGCTGGTCGACACCACGCGTGGCACCGCCCTGGGCGAAGTGGACGACGTGCAGTGGCTCGGGCCCTTCGCTGCGTGGTGGGCGCTCGTCATCGATCGGCCGGCGATGCTGCTGCAGATTGCTACGGCGCTACCGATGATCGCGGAAGGTGCGCTCGAGAAGTGTTGCTCAGTGGCGGACGCCATCCGCAGCGCGGTGTCTTCAGGCAGCGAAGATGGGCTGTGGGGCGAAGAGACCGAGGCCTTGCTGCGGGAGCTGCATGCCGGAGACACCGAGCTCGCGCAGGCGCTGCTCGGCTTGGGCCAGGCGCTCGACAAGTTCTCGCTTGCGGCGGGGCCGCTGCCGGCGCTCGAATCCATGTGCCTTGCGCTCGTGCTCGCGGCCGAACGCTTGCATGGCGCGCTCGCCGATCCGGTCAAGGCGTTGCATCCCGCGCGCGCGGCGGGCGCAGACGACTCGCTCGGGCGCAAGGCGACCGAGAATGCGCCGCGCGTGGCGGCACTGGTCGCGCGTGCGATTCGAGCGCGCGAGCCGTCGATGCTGGACGTATGGTTCAGCTCGCTTGGTCCGGTGAGCTCCGCGTTGGTCGAGGCAGCTGTCAAGAGTGCGGTGCGGCGCTCGCCGCCGCCACCACCGACGCGCAAGAAGCCCGAGCCCAAGACGCTCGAAGGCTACGAGCTGATCAAGCCCATCGGTGAAGGCGGCGTGGGCACGGTATGGCTGGTACGCAAGCCCGGCGCCGATCGCTTGTTCGTGCTCAAGATTCCGAAGGCCGAGGCGCTGCAGAACGCGTCCGATACCGAACGCGAGGGCATTCTCGCGTCGTTCGTGGAAGAGGCCAAGGCGCTGGCCGGGCTCTACCACCCGAACGTCGCGAGCATCATCGATCGCGGTGTGTCGCAGGGCATTCCGTTCTTGGTGCTCGAGCTGCTGATGGGCTGCGATCTCAAAGAGTATTCGTCGGCGCGGCTGATGACGCTCTTCGAGCTGCGTCAAGTGGTGGTCGAGGCTTGCGCGGGTCTGGCGGGTCTGCACGGCGCGGGCCTCGTGCACCGCGACATCAAGCCGGCGAATCTCTGGTTGCGGCTGCCGCTGGTGGGTGAAGAGAAATTCGACCCCGCGAAGCATCGCGATCCTGCGCGCACGCATCCGCTCGCGACGGTGGTCATCGACTTTGGCATGGTGCGCGGCATGCGCGTGGCGCCCGACGTGGCGGGGCGCTTCGTCGCCGGTACACCCGGCTACATCGCGCCCGAGCAGGTGCTCGATCCCGTGGAGCTCGACGGTCGCGCAGACGTGTATGCGCTCGCCGGCACGATCTACAACGTGACGACCGGTGCCGCGTTCTTCGACGACGCCCCGACGCCGCGCGACCGCATCATCGCGCACATGAACCGCGACCCGTTCGAAGACAGCGAGCGCCTGCGTAGCTATCCGGCGGCGCTAGCGAAGCTGATGCGCGCGGCCACGGCGAAAGACTGGAAAGACCGGCCCACGCCCATCGAGTTCGGCCGCGAGTTCGTGCGCTCGCTGTAGCGCGCTGCCCAAACACCGGAACCGAATTCGCGTGCTCGTGCTAGGTTTACGCATGCTTCTCTCCTCGACAGCGCGCGGGCACCACTCTCGGCCGGGTTACACTCTGGGTTGCTGCGTTGCGCTCGCTCTCGCCGGTTGCAGCACGGCTCGCCATCCGCATGCCGATGGTGGAGCAGTGGCGCATGCAGGTTCCAGTGCGGGGGACGCCGGTCCACTTTGCACCGCTTGCACCGCTTGCACCGCTTGCACCGCTTGCACGGATGCCGCGAGCGTCGTCGACGCTCGCGCCAGCACAGCCGACGCGGGCTACGCCACCAGCGACGCCGCGACCGACGCCGGCAGCGCGTCACCCGATGCTGGCGTGCCGGCCGGCTACAAGCTCGTGTTCGCCGACGAGTTCAACGCTGCCGACGGCACGAGCTTCGATCACGGCAAGTGGACTGCCGAGATGGGTGGTACGGGCAACGGCAACTCCGAGCTCGAGTTCTACACCGATGCCACGACCAACGTGCAACAGGCGAAGGGCTCGCTGGTCATTACCGCGACCACCGCGGGGGCCGCGCAACAGCAGTGCTGGTACGGCACCTGCAAGTATACCTCGGCGCGCCTGGTGAGCTCGGGCCACTACGACGCGACTTATGGTCGCATCGAGGCGCGCATCCAGATCCCACAAGGGCAGGGCTTGTGGCCGGCGTTCTGGATGCTGGGCAAGGACATCGGCACCACCGGTTGGCCGGGCTGCGGCGAGATCGACATCATGGAGAACATCGGCAAGGAGCCAAGCACCGTGCACGGCAGCATGCATGGTCCCGGCTATTCCGGAAGCAACCCGCTGACGGGCTCGTACATGTTGCCGAACGGCGCGCACTTCGCCGA
The DNA here is from genome assembly GCA_017881185.1 of Pseudomonadota bacterium. Lineage (GTDB taxonomy): Bacteria > Myxococcota_A > Polyangia > Polyangiales > JAFGIB01 > JADGRF01. The sequence continues at coordinate 20,465 of JADGRE010000081.1, forward strand.
CGCGTTCCACCTGTTCGCGATCGAGTGGGAGCCGAACACGGTGCGCTTCTACGTCGATGACACGCTCTACGAGACGCGGACCTCTGCCGATGTCCCGCAGGGCAAGACCTGGGTGTACGACCACCCGTTCTTTCTGTTGCTCAACGTCGCGGTCGGTGGTTCGTGGCCGGGCTCGCCAGATGGCACCACGCAGTTTCCGCAAGAGATGCGTGTCGACTACGTGCGCGCATTCCAGAAGAGCTAGATAGGAACCAAAGTCATCGGAGCTGGGCTCGAGCGGCGAAGTGTGCGCCGAACTTCACACTCGTGGGCCGAAATGTGGGCGCTGAATTGACAGCCCACTTCGTTCTGGCTAACAGCATCAGACGAGCCCGCGCAAGCGCTGGCGGCGGCAAGGTAGAAGGAGTCGGCATGAAGATCACAGGTTGGATGGGACCACTGGCGGTGGCTGGCGTGCTTGCGCTCGGCTGCGGCTCACACAACAGCAACAGCGGTGCGGCGGGCTCGTCGGCTGGCACCTCCGGCAACGCGGCGGGTGCAAGCGGCAGCGCCGCGGCCGGCGCGAGCGGCAGCAACGCGGTCGGAAGCGGTGCGGGCAGCGGAGCCGGCACCGGCGCGGGCACGGGCGGCACCACGGACGGCGGCACCGCGAACATGGGCACACCCGTCACGTGCGGCGCGCACTCGTGCCCGGGGCAGGCCGGGCTCGCCGCCCAGTTCGGTCAGACCACCTGCTGTCTGCCCGACAACAGCTGCGGCGTCAAGAACGCCAACTTAGGCGGTGGCACCTGCCAACCTCCCGCGACGACGGCACCCAAGTGCCCGGCGCCCAGCGGCATGCTCGCTGGCTTCGGAGCGACTGCGTGCTGCGACATGAGCATGGACCTCTGCGGCATCGCGCTGATGGGCTCGCAGTGCATCGCCGGCGGCGGCGGCGGACGGGGTATGATGGTCGACGGTGGTATGGGCGGTGGCCGTCAGCAATATCACTGCGACGGGACGCCGGTTGCGAACGACAACGATGCGGGCCCCGCCGGCGGCTGAGCGGCGGACACGGTTCGGCGACCGTTTCGGATCCTGAGGCCGTCGTGTACGAGGGCTTCGACAATTGCGGAGCGATCTTCGGTGCGGTGTTGCCGCGCGATCGCGGACCGGTTCAGCAGCGCAACCGGGCTGCAGCAGGTGCATCGCTGCCGTGACGCTGCGAGCGAGTTGCCGGAGATCGGTCGAGGTCGCGAGCCGCTCGCTGACCGCCGTGCGGCCGAAGCATGTGAGCTGGTCGATGAAGGCTTGCATACCGCGGGCCAAGCTCACGTGTACCGCGGGACGGCGCCGCGGGCGTTGCCGCAGCACAAGCAGCGCGCTGGGGCGCGCCGGTTTGCGGTCGATCAATGCCGTCCGGCATGGCCTCCGCGACAATGCCAACCCTTCTCTGGCTGACGCCGAAGGGGTCACACATGAACACCGAGACCGCGCTCGATCACCGGCGGCTGTATCGCCTGCCGTGGAACCTCGCCGACAACCCGATTGCCTGGCTGGAGCCGACCCAGGCCTGCAATCTGGCCTGCGACGGTTGCTACCGGCAGAACATCAAGGAGCACAAGTCGATCGACACCGTGCAGAACGAGCTCGACACGTTCGCGCGTCTGCGCAGCTACGACGGGGTGTCGATCGCCGGCGGCGACCCGCTGCTGCATCCGCAGCTGCCGGAGATCGTCCGGCGCGTCACGGCGATGGGGCAGAAGGCGATCATCAACACCAATGGGCTAGCCCTCACGCGTGACACGCTGGTCGAGCTCAAGGCCGCGGGCCTGGTCGGCCTGACATTCCACGTCGACTCCAAGCAGGGACGTCCGCAGTGGCGTGACAAGACCGAAACTCAGATGAACGAGCTGAGGCAGCGCTTCGCCGATTTGGTCGCGGAGGTCGGTGGACTGGCCTGTGCGTTCAACTCGACGGTCTACGAGGACACGCTCGATCAGGTCCCCGAGATAGTGGAGTGGGGCGCGCGCAACATCGACCGCGTCCACACGCTGGTGTTCATCACCTATCGCGCCGCAGTGCTCGCGGCATACGACTATCACGCGGGCGGGCGGAAGATCGACATGAGCTCGCTGGTGTACTCGCTCGACCAGCCGCGTCGCACCGACATCTCGTCGCGCGAGGTGGTGCGGACGATCCGCGAGCGCTTCCCGGACTTCGCCCCGTGCGCCTACCTCAACGGCACCGAGCAGCCCGACTCGTTCAAGTGGCTGGCCACGCTGCGCGTCGGCGACGCAAGACAGATCTACGGCTACGTCGGTCCGAAGCTGATGGAGCTGTCGCAGGCGGGCTATCACCTGCTGCGCGGGCGCTATCTCAGCTATGCACCGCCGTCGCTCATGGCGCAGGGACGCTCGCTGCTGACAGCGGGCGCGCTGTTCGATCCCAGCGCGCGCGCTGCGGCGGCCAACTACCTGCGGCAACTCGCGACGCAGCCGTGGTCGCTGCGGAAGCCGCTGCACACGCAGGCGGTCGTGGTGATCCAACCCATCGATGTGCTACCGGACGGGCGCCAGAACATGTGCGACGGCTGCCCGGACATGACGATCCACGAAGGCCGGCTCGCGTGGTCGTGCCGGCTGGAGGAGCTGCATCATTTCGGCTGCAACGTGCACTGCACCCCGAAGACCGCACACAGGGTGTGAGCGCCCGGCGCGCGCAGCACGCCACGCGTAGTGGAAATCGCCACCGCAGTGGTGCCAGACTCCCGTTTGTTGCGCGGTGCCCCGCTGCAACCTACCGTCTGCAGCCCGCGGCCGAGAGTTCATCTGTTGCGGTTTCATGGTCTGCTCGCGCCTCATGCGAAGCTGCGCTCGCTGGTGGTGCCAGCGCCACCCGATGCGCCAACGCAGCCGGTGCAGCTGTCGCTGTTCACCGCCG
>JADGRE010000082.1 GCA_017881185.1 Pseudomonadota bacterium
CTCCAATAACAACCCGCAGGGGATCTTGCCATAATACGTTGTGTTATTAGACACTTACGCGCATTTCCCCAAGGATCCGATAATCCCTGTTATCGGATCCCGGGTGTTTTCGCAGCGCGTTTTCGAGCCCCGACCACCACGGCCTCGGCCCCGAGCGCGCGCAGCTACCGGGCCGTCGCCCGTGCACGCGCGCACCGCCGCGCCCGCGGCCACCGCGGCGCGCTTGACCTCGCCGGCGCGCTCACGTTCTATCCCTTTCCTTGCCCAAGAAGACCTCGCCGAGCGTGGCGCAGCTGACAGAGAGGAGCATGGTGGACGGATGAGCCGCTCCGGCCTGTGCAGGCCGGACATCTCCTCACACGTTCCGGCGTCGAGCACCAGCTCTGCGTTCACGCGCACTGAACTCGCTCGTCCGTGCCCATCGTAGATGCCCTATGGCTGCATGATGTCTCGCCCGGCCTTACGGTTCACGAGACTGCGGAGCTTGGAGAGATCGTCCTGCGTTGGCTTCCATTGACTCAGGTGCTCAAGGCGACGCTTTGCGAACCGATGCTCCGCGCCGACTACACCCGGCGTCGGCTTGGAGAGTGGCAGCGACCCAAACGTGGCTTCGGGGATGGCGGCCATGATCTCGCCGAAGTGCTTGCTGTCGAGCGTACCATCCTCAAGCGCGCGGTATTGGTGGAAGCCCACGCGCAACACCTCCACCGCGCGGCGGTCGTTCAGGTTCACGATCACCTCCGCGCAGCGCACGAACCCTTCCGCATCGACAGGCAACCGACCATGCTTGCAGACGAAGTCCTCCATGGCGCGTTGCGCAACGGGGTGAAGCTCACCAGGCCGCGGTCGCAGAAAGCCCCAGGCACTCACGCCCATGTGCACGAAGATCGCTCATCTTGCGCAACGTCGCCATCGCTTTGTTGGACCTGTGCGTCGACTTCTCTCGCCGGCATCCGCGAATCCGGCGGTAGCCGCAACAAACTCCGCCCCGTCTGCCAGCCGCCCCGCGCCGCGTCACCCACCTGAGGAGCTACCTGCGCAGCTACCCCCCGGCGGCGGAGGCCGTGGTCCGGGCGTGGAGGCCGTTCAAGTTTCCGACGATCCGCCTCGGCCTCGCAGACCGCGAGCCAGAGCGCGTCAGCGAGCGCTTGCACTCTGCCGTCAGCTGCTTCGTTGCCACTGGCCTGCGCACGCACCGCGCGGCGACGCGCCGCCGGCTCGGCCAACTGCTGGGCGGCGGCGACGGCCGCGCGTTGGCCGCTGCGGGCGACGCCGCGATGACCGCGGGTCCGTGCGTGATCTCGAATCGACCACCGAGGTGTTGGCGTCGGGCTGCCGCGGCTGATGGAGCAGGTCTCGGTCGGAGGTCGGCATGAGGCGGTCTAGCGATCCACCGATGCCACCAAGACCGGCGTCGAGACTGCGGCCGGGGCAGCGGTGACCGGAAGCTGCGCCACCACCGCGTGCAAGAGCCGGTCGGACAGCGGAATCGCCAGGGTCATGGCGACGAGCGCGAAGGTGGCGACGACGTTGGCGAGCACTTGTTGGCGAGTCTGCATGAGGTCGGTCTCCTTTGGCGAGCCCGCGGGGTGCGTGCGCTGTGTGCTGCTGGGGTGAGTGGATTGGGCGCGCTTGTGACCGGACATTCGGCCTCGTCAGGAGAAGTTCTAAGTCGGTGTTGCTGAGCCGCTCACTTCGGTGTCGCACGCAGGCCAAAACGTGTCGCGCGCTCTCTTCTGCATTGCGCGTTGGGCTGAAAGAACGCGCCGACCGAGAGCGAGCCGATCGGGTCTGTGCTTACATTCTTCGCTGACACTTTGTACACGTCTGCCATGAGCGTAAGGCCCCAGTCGCACAGTGGTTGCACGTCGAGGCCCGCCCAGCCGCCGAAGAACGCTTGAGGGACGCCGGTGCGCACCTTGGCCAGATCGAACTCTTGGATCCCCACTCCCGGGCCGAAAGAAAAGCTCACAGCATGGAACGGCAGACGTGGACCGAGGCGCGCGACGATGCGCCTCCAAGCCGCGTGCGTGGGGTCGGGCACGGTATAGTTCCCGAACACTGCGTCGCGCCGCACTGACCCCGCACCTACGCTCGCTTCCAAGGTGAAGCCGAACCAGCGCGCCAGCCACGCACCCGTGAAGGTGACGCCTTTGACGTTGCCGAGCTGACCGGTGTACTGCGCTGGCTTGAGGTCGCGGATACCACCTGCCGGAAACCACGCGTTGAGGCCGACGCGCCAGTGCCCAGGCGAACCTTGCGTGCCTCGGAACAGAACGAAGGTGTCGGACTCGAGCGCGCCGGACAAGTCCGCGCCGGCCGTCGCATCGACGTCGACGGTCTGTGCGAGCGAGTCGCAACCCGGAATACGCAGTCGCAGCGAGTGCCGTCCAGGCGCGACGGAGTACTCGACGTGCTCGACGACGTTTCGCTCGAACTCGCCATCCCACTTCTTGGCAACGTGGACCGGTTGCAGCACCTCGGGTCCGTCGAGGTATGCGACCAGACCGTCGTCGGGTCCGCGCGGCTCGCTGTCGTCGCACCCGACCATCACCCGGATCCTGGGCTTCTCGCGCTCGGCTTCTTTCTCGAGCACGACCTCCACCGAGCGAGTCTCGCGGTCTTGGATCACGATCTCGCTCTGGAAGTTGCGCATGCCCGCAGCCGTCACGCGAAGCTGGTGGCCTCCGCTCGGCACGCTCCGATCGATCTTGCCCAGACCGATCGGTTGATCGTCGAGGAACACTGTGGCAGCTGCGGGCGCATTCACCAGCAGGTGACCTTCGTGCAGCTCTTTGTCGAGCTTCACCTCGAGGCTGACCTCCGCGCTACCACCGAAGGGCGCCGTCTTCTCGAACGCCACGAAGCCGTCCTTGCTGACGCGGATATGGCGCTCGCCGATATCCACCACGATCGGCGCCGCCAGCGGCGATGTGCCGACGAGCTCTCCGTCCATGGAGATCTGTGCACCATCCTCAGTCACATGCATCGTCACGCGCGTCGTGAACGGCTCGATCGTTTGGATCAGCTCCTTCGCATCCTTACGGTCTTTGTCGGTCAGTGCCGTGCTGGTGTCGGCCATGTACTGCTGCAAGGTCGAGATGACCTTGGCGTAGTGCCGCAAGTTCTTCTGACAGAAGGCCACGTTCCAAAGCAGGCGGGGATCCTTGGCCGCTTCGTACGCGCTCTGAAACTTGATCAGCGCGCCCGCAAAGTCACCGTCCGATGCCAATACCTTGGCCGCTTCGTAGTCGGCCTTGGCCGAGCCGCTGAGCGACTGCGCCAGCGACTTCGCAACCGGCTGGGCGTGCTGAGCGTGAGCCGCCGGGACGGCCAGCGACGACGCGAGCGCAAGCAACGCCACGAGCGCCACCAGCGCCACGACCTGCCGCGCGACATTGGCCGGACGCGTCACTTCATCTCCATGTGCAGAGGACTGCTGTTGGTGGTGGGCGCGGGCACGACCGGCGAAGGCAGCGAGCGTGCGATGTCCCTGGGATGCGCGTGCCTGGCACTCGGCGTTCGCTCTGCTGCAGCGGATGGCAGCGGTGCAACGACGACCGCCTGCGGTCCAGCGCTGGGCACGACAACCGCGGCACTCGCTGGGGCCTGCGCACTCGGTGCAGCCGCGACGGGCGAAGGCTCCGGCTCGGGCGGGGCAGCTTGCACGACCGGCGCAACCGCCGGCGCGATGGGCGTCGGCGGAGCCGGCACCACGACGTTCGGTGTAGCCACGGGCTCGGCGGAGCTGTGCAGCGAACGCCAGAGCAGCGTACCGCCCAACAGCAGCACGAGCGTGATCACCGCCGCCATCAGCAGCGGGACCTTGCGTTTGGGTGGCGGTGACAGCAAGTCCGTCGGCGGCGACGCACTGGTCTCGATCGACGCTGGTGTCGGATCCACGCGCGGGCGGGGCGCCGCAGCAGCAGCAACACCGAGTACACGCGAAATGCGTTCCAGCGACACGTCGGCGCGCGGCGAGCCGAACGGGACCAGCGCGCTCGCGAGCTCTGCGACGTTGGCGAAGCGTTCCGCAGGCGTGCGCCGCAGGCAGCGCCGCACGATCTCGGCCAGGCCCTGCGGTGCGTCAGGTCTCTTTTCGATCAGCGGCGGCGGATCGCGGTTGGTTACCATGAAGACGACCTGCGCCATCGTTTCGCCGACGAAGGGGGGTTCCCCCACCAGCAGCTCATAGAGAATGACGCCGATCGACCAAATGTCCGTGCGCGCATCGACGTCCTTCGAGGACATCATCTGCTCCGGCGACATGTACAGCGGCGAGCCCATGACCGCCGTGGTCTGCGTCAAGCCCGACACGGCCGGGTCGGTGGTCTTGGAAATCCCGAAGTCGAGCACTTTGACCATGGGATCGCGTCCGGTGCGGCGCGCCAGGAAGAGGTTTGCCGGCTTGAGATCGCGATGGACCACACCGATAGCGTGTGCTTCGGCGATCGCCTCGCAGGCCTCGAGCACGTACGTGACGGCTTCCACCACCGGCAGTGGGCCGCGCGTCTGCAGCGACGCCGCGAGATCGCCGCCTTCGAGGTGCTCCATCACCATGTAAGGCGAGCCGGTCGTGAGCGTGCCGACGTCGATGACGCGTGCGACGTGCTCGCTCTGGATCCTGACCGCGGCCCGCGCCTCGCGCGCAAAGCGCGCGACGACCTCGGCGTTGCCGAGCACCGTCGGTAACAGGAACTTCAACGCCACGCGCTGACCGAGCTGCAGATGAGTCGCAGCGACCACGACCCCCATGCCGCCGACGCCCAGCACGCGCTCCACGCGGTACTTCCCATCGAGGATGTCTCCCTCCTTTACCGGAGCGACGTCGGCGCTCGATGCGTGCTCTACGACGCTCACTTGGCCACCTTGAGGATGGCACCGGCGACGGGATCGACGATGTAGACGCTCTTGGCATCGAGCGCGATCGGCATGCTCAGGTTGGCGCTCTGTCCACCACAGCTCTTGCACGACTGCGCTGCGCCGCCCGCGCTGAGACCACCGGCGACGGGCACGGCAGCACCGCCTGCGATCGGCGCCTTCCACAGGGCCGTGTCGGTGGACCAGTAGACGTTGTCGGCGTCCACCGCCATACCGAGCGCCTGGCCCGTGAAGCCGCCCAGGAACGTACCGTGGCTGCCGTCGAGTTGCAGCTTACCGACGCCCCCCATGGGCGGCCCGTCGCTGTTGGTGTTGCTCTGGTCGCCGCAGCTACAACAGCCGCAACCGCTGCCCAAGACGAAGATGTTCTTGGTGTCCGCGGTGAACGCGTTGAACCCATACAGATTCAGATTGATCGGGATCGTCTTGTATTGCCCGCCGGCAGTCGGCACGGCCAGGAGCTGATCAGGGCCATTGTTCTGGTTCTCGATCAGGACGACATCACCGGCGACCACGAATGAGTTCTTGCCGTTTCCCTGCCCCATCGCGAGCGTCACCGCAGCTCCCCCACTGAGCGGCACTTTGATCAACTCGAAGTTGGTCGGCCCGCCGCCCGGCTGCAGGCTCGCCAACACGTAGACGTTGTTGGCATCGACCGCGATGGCGCCGCATCCGTTGCCGCCCTTGTTGCTCGCCGGATTGGCGAGCAGCGTGGTCCTCGTCCCAGTCGCGAGCGAGAGCGCTGTCAGACCACCATTGTCGACGGGCACTCCGGGGCCCCCAGAGCCGCCACCGTTGGAAAAATAGTAGACGTGTTCGTCATCGACCGCGAAGGGGACGCCGTTGCAGGAGAACACGTTCGTGGCGACGGTGGTCGGCGTCCCCCCCGCGAGCGGAAGAGTGACGATCCCGTCCTGGTCGCTCCAGAACAGCGCCGTCGAATTGATGGCGATGGCGACTTGCGTTCCAACTTGCAAGGTTGCGAACCGCTCGGCCGGAGCGCCGCACTTCGACTTGGCGCAGGCCGCCCCTAGACCGCACGCGCTGCCGCACGCGCCGCAGTTGTCGCCGTCGCTCTCGAGGTTGGTTTCGCACGCGTTCGCGGACGAACAACTTGCGTAGCCCGGAGCGCAGGGATAAGGCCCCTCGAACTTCGACGAACACCCCGATTGAAGGGCCGCGATGACACAGCCGATGACGGCAACGCGCGCTGTGCCCCTCCACTGCCCATTCATACCGCTCGAGCTCCGCGCTAGCGTTCGGTCAGGGTGAAAGAACAAATTCACAGTCTATCGAATGGTAGGTGAGGCGGCGAAGCAGGCGCAACCCCTCTGCCTGATGCAGTTGTACGGCCGCGCGCACCTCGGCCGTACCGGCGTGCCGCTGCCGGCAGCCCACGCACGACTCGGCTCGCGCGGCGAGGACCTTGCGATCGGCGCACAGCTATCCACCTGTGCCCCCACTGCGCCCCCAAGGTAGCCCTCGCTCGCACTCGCTGCTCGCGCGCAACGCCCGAGAAGGTCCCGACATTTCTATGTTGGTTTGACAGAATTTTGGGATCCTGCTCACCCGTCTTCCGCCGCGGCAGCTCGGCACGGTGTTCGGTGCCTCCGCGTACGGCGCACGCTCGGGTGACGCGTTGTCAGCGGTGGGCAGCGTACCGATCGGCCTCTACGAAGTTGACGCGCGTACGCACATCGGCGGTTTCACCGCGCGCGGGGAACTGGCTCTGCTCTCGATCGGCGACGCAGCCGCCCTCAGCCGCGCACTGGCGGCGGGAAGCGACGAGCAAAAAGCGGCAGGACCGATCTCGGCGCAATCGCGCGGCGGCTACGTTGAGGCCGCTTACGATCTCCTGCATCCGTTGCAGCTGCTCTCGGAACAGAGTCTAACCGCGTTCGCTCGTTTCGACTACGTGGATACGCAGGCTGACGTCCCGGCAGGATTCACCACGCTGGCACAGTTTCGTCGTTACTCCGGCGTCCTCGGTCTGGTGGTAGCCGGTATTAAGCGTGTGCCCAGTGTGCCAGCTGCCCCGCGCCGCGTCACCCACCTGAGGAGCTACCCCTGGCGGCGGAAACCAGCAACATCCACGACGGACAGAAGATCTTCCTGCCGGGTGTTGAAGACGACGGACCTGGGTACTTTCGTGCGCGAACACGCCTGCCGCCAAGGGCCGCGTTGAACGGGCACCAGACGCTGCACCCGATCTTTCTTGCCGATCTTCCGGTGTTACGCCGCGTTGCCTCCGAGCGCGTGGCCACCGCGCTCCGGGTGCGACGCTCGGAAAGGGCGGACGTGCACGTCCATGTCGAGGAACCAACCTACTGCTGAAGCTTCAACTCGACGTTGCCCCGATCAATGCGTAGCTGGCATCACTCCATGGAACCTCAACAGATGAACTCTCGGTGGCGGGCTGGCCGCCACCAGGCGAGCGATGAAGTCCAGCATGCGCTGTGGCCAACGTGTTCCGCGATCTGGTGCGCACCAAGCCGCGGCTCTGAAGCGCGGCGACCCACCAACCATGCGGCTACGGGAAACTGCCGGTGGAAGCGCTCGCGAGCAAGCCCACGAAGGGCAGCGGCCCCTGCATGTAGCGATCGTGCGTGTAGAGGTGCACGAGCAGCGCAAGCACGAGATCACGCAAGCCCAGACCTGCGGGTGCGCGCAGCACGACCGCGGGGCCCGCGCGGTGCATCAGGTAGTCGGTGCCCATTGCGTAGGCGAGGTTGCTCGTGGCGCCGAGCAACAGCGATAGTTTCGCGCGGCGATCGAGCGTGAGCGTCTCGACGAACAAACCGGCGTTCGAGGTAAGCACTGTGTCTGCGCGGCGCTGCGGCAGCGAGTACAACGGGTTGTACCAGCTGTCGTACGCGGGGCCGGCGCTCCAGCCGGTGCGAAACCACCAGCGCTCTGCACTGAAAGTCCCGTAAGCGAGCAGGCGCCCGAGCTTCGTCTGCAGGTCAGCTTCGCTCCACACGCGGTGCCCGTAATCAGAGGCTTGTGGCACGTGGCTGCCCGTCGACTGGAAGTCACAGCGCGCGTCGGTCGGCCGGAGCACGGCCACCGCGTCGCAGCCGGCGAGCGGCCGCAAGCTGTCCAGCACCCCGAAGTAGATGACGCTCTGATAGGCGGCGGTCACACGCAAGAACGACGTGGGCGCGAGCTCCGTGTACACGCCCGGCTGAATGAAGACCGGTGAGGTCTGCGCGATGACACCGAGTCCAGCGTAGTTGGCCCGCAGCGCCTCGCTCGCAGACGCGTATATACGATGGCGGTAGCGCAGCCGCAGGTCGAGGAACGCAAGTTCGCGATGCACGCCCACGGCCGCGAGACCCTCGACGAAGAGCGCGTCGGCCGGGTCTTGCGACTGCGACTGCGCCGAGGCTTGTTGCATCGCGAGCGTGCAGTGCACGCAAGCGATCAACGCCGCGCACTCGAATGCTCGCTCGAGCCGACGCATCGACGCCTCCGATGTAAACGGCCACCTGCTTTCGTAGAAATCTGACCGTCGACGCCGATCGCAACGGTCGCAGTGGACTCTGGACATCGCGGTCCGGCTGAGGTTGATCGCTCGTTCATGATCAAGATTCAGAACGGTCCACCGGTGTGCTTGCCCTCAACAAGAACGTCCACGACTACTCATGGTCGGGCCTGCTGCGCTGAGGCTGTTCGGTTGGCGTGGTGCGACCATTGCAGCTCCCAGTTCGCTGTATGCCGCTCTTGCGACCGGGGACAAACACACTGCGGTCATCGATGTGCCGGTCGGAGTCGAGACATACAGCTCCGTGAGATACGCGGGCGCTATCGACGTAGTCCTGCTGGGCGAGAGGCTCACGGCGACCAGGAGCGCCGCCGACGCCAGCGCAAACGCGAAGGCGTGGTTGAGAGCCCCGCCGAATCCGTGGGCGATCACCGTTCCCAGATTGCCGCGCCGACGGCTACTGTCGCACCGCAGACGCGTCTACCTGCCGTGCCCACCGCCTCGACGAGCGAGCAGATGAGCGCCTCGAAACAAGCGGCCGCGTTCCTCAAGTGCCATCGGTGCAGCAGGTCAGCGCTATTCATCGCGCCTCTGGGCTGGAAAGATCGCCAGCGTCCGAGCGAACGACAGCGAGGGTGACACGGGTCGACGGTCAGATTTCAACGGATTCCGCTGGCCGTCTACAGACACGCGCTTCGACTGGATCTTCACGCGCAAGTACGCGGCAACGCTGCCCAGCGTCACCGTGCCTGGCGTGGAGACGCGCTGAGGGCCGCAGTTGCTCTCGTCAGCCGCGCCGCGCTGCTACAATCTTGGCGATGTCGATCTTCTTCATGGGCATCATCGCCTCGAAGGCGCGTTTTGCCTCGGCGCCACCAGCCGCCATCGCTTCGGTCAGCGTGCGCGGCGTGATCTGCCAAGACAGGCCCCAGCGGTCCTTGCACCAACCGCACTGGCTTTCAGCGCCTCCATTGCTGACGATCGCGTTCCAGTAGCGGTCCGTCTCTGCTTGATCGTCCGTCGCGATCTGGAAAGAAAACGCCTCACTCTGCTTGAACTCCGTGCCGCCATTGAGCCCGAGACACGGAATTCCTAGAACAGTGAACTCTACCGTGAGCACCTGGCCTTGCTTGCCCCCCGGGAAGTCACTCGGCGCGTTGTGAACGGCGGTTACTTTACTATCTGGAAAGGTGGCGGCGTAGAAGCGCGCCGCCTCGAGCGCATCCTTGTCGAACCAAAGGCAAATCGTGTTCTTGGGCGTCATGTTCGTTTCTCCTTCAGGCATCGGCCTGGAGCGAACAGTAGCGAATTCCGTGCCTACTTCGCAGCGCGAGCCCCTGTGCTATTTTGGCGGCAGCTGCGGCGGGAATGCCTCGTGCCCTGGAGTGATGGCCCAGCGCTGCGCGATGGCATGAAACGCGAGCATGGCGGTGTGCGCGGTTGCGTTGGTCTTGGGCATGTTCTCGGGACCGTGCGAGCCCCAGGCCCCGTCGGCGTCTTGTTGGGCGAGCAGTGCGTCGATGTCCTTCGCGTCCATCCAATCGCATAGGCCCACGGAACACAGCAGCGCCACGCGCTCCGCCGACAAGTCCCAGACAGCGGGGCGATCTGCGAGCTGCTCGGCGAGCATCTTTTCGGCCAGCGATGCTCACAGCGCCAGCGCGGCTGTTTCCGCCGCGAGGGGTAGCTGCTCAGGCGGGTGACGCGCAGCGGGGCGGCTGGCAGACTGGGTGGTGGTTATGCCGGCTATCGCCATCCGAGCGCGCTACCGCAGCCGTGGTTTACGCGGCTTTCGCGTGCACTACGATCGGTGTCGCCTCCACCGGGTGTTCGACGTACGCTTGTTCCACTCATGAGACCTCCACAATCTCCCTCTGCGGATTTGCAGCGTGTCATCCGTCGCGCCGTGCTGCTCGCCATCGGGCAGCTCGCCGCGTGTGGCGGCGACCGCGCTCCGATCTACCGCACTGACATCCACGCTCCGATCTACCGCACTGACATCCACGACGCGGGCGCTTGCACGCCGAGCTTGCTCTCGGGACAAGCAGGCTTCGTTGCATTGTGGCCGTGCGGTGCGCCAATGCTGTCCGCGGCCGACGCCCGCAGCAGCTTCGACCGCTGCGCGGATCTCTGTCTGGGCAACCATTCTTTCAACTCGTGCAACCCGATGCCCGAGAACGGGGAAGACGGAGGCTCGGAGGCAACCATCGTTCGGTGTTCGGTCGATGCAACAGGTCGCCGTCCCGCGGGCCTGGTCGATTCCATGACGGGTATCGGCGAGGCGTCCGTCGGCAACGTGCTCGCGCGCGCGGCCTTTCTCGAGGCAGCATCCGTCGATGCGTTCCTGAACCTCGCACTCGAGCTCGAACAGCACGCTGCTCCCAAGGAGTTGGTTCGACGCGCACGCGAGGCAGCGCAGGACGAAGTCCGGCATGCCGAGGCGGTTGGAGGCTTTGCGCGCCGCTGCGGGACGACTCCGGCGCCGGTGCACATCGTTGCGCCGCCAACTCGGGAGCTACTCGACATCGCACTCGACAATGCGCGCGAAGGCTGCGTGCGTGAGACGTATGGCGTGGCAAGTGCGCTCGCTCAGGCATGGCGTGGTGAAAATCCCCAGCTGCGCGCGGTGATGCAGACGATCGCCATCGAGGAGTTGCGTCACGCCGAGCTCTCGTGGGACCTCGAAGCTTGGCTCGACAGCAGGCTCGATGCGGACGGGCGTGCACGCGTCGCGCAAGAGCGGCAGCGAGCCGTCGACGAGCTCTGCGCGGACCTCGCATCGCCCTTGCCCGGCGCATTGCGATCGACGCTGGGAATACCGTCTGCAGCCGAAGCGATGCGCATCGCCGCGAGCCTACGGAGTGATCTCTGGAGCGCAGGAGCGTAGCCCGCCGCAGCTCCCGTAGCTCTTAGTGGTCTGACCGAGGGGTTTTGACCGGTTCTCGCTTGTCCCGAACGCGCATGGCTGCGTTGCTCCTCGTCACAATAGCGCTGGCTATTGCTCCTCCTCGCGCCTTGCCCTGCGCGCGGGCTAGTGCAACAGGCGCGCTGCGACTACTGTCCTACGCCCATGAACGCCAACATCTACGAGCGCGATCTCGACAAGAACGCCGCGAACCACGCGCCACTCACGCCGCTGACGTTTCTCTCCTGGACCGCCGATGTGTATCCGGAGCGGACGTCGGTCATCCATGGTGCGCGCCGTTTCACCTGGGGCCAGACGCGGCAGCGCTGTGCGCAGCTGGCGGCGGCACTGACAGCGCGCGGTGTGGGCCCGGGCGACACGGTCTCGGCCATGCTGTCGAACACGCCCGAGATGCTCGAAGCCCACTTTGGCGTGCCCATGACTGGCGCCGTGTTGCACGCTCTCAACACGCGTCTCGATGCCGATGCGCTCGCGTTCATGCTGCAGCACGCCGAGACCAAGGTGCTGCTCGTCGACCGCGAATTTTCGACGACGATGGCGGTGACGCTCAGCAAGCTCGATCGCAAGCTGCTCGTGATCGACGTGCTCGACACCGAGTACCAAGGCAGCGGCGAGCCGATCGGCGCGCTCGACTACGAAGCGCTGCTGCGCGAGTCCGACGCCGCGCAGGTTGCCGCGCACGCCCAGCATGTGCCTGGCGACGAGTGGAACGCGATCGCGCTCAACTACACTTCAGGCACGACCGGCAACCCCAAGGGTGTCGTGTACCACCATCGCGGTGCGTACTTGAATGCGCTCAACAACATCATCGCGTGGGGCATGCAGAAGCACGCGGTGTTTCTGTGGACGCTACCGATGTTTCACTGCAATGGCTGGTGTTTTCCGTGGACGCTCGCGGCCATCGCAGGCACCAGCGTGTGTCTGCGCAAAGTCGAAGCGGCGACGGTGTTCGATCTGATTCGCACGCACGGCGTGACCAACTATTGCGGCGCGCCGATCGTGCACAGCACCTTGGTGAATGCGCCCAAAGAGCTACGGCAGGGCATCACGCACAGTGTGAAAGCGTTGGTCGGTGGGGCGGCGCCGCCGATCGCGATGATCGAAGGCATGGCGAGCATGGGCTTCGACCTCACGCACATCTATGGCTTGACCGAGGTGTACGGGCCGGCGGCCGTGTGCGCGAAGCACGACGCGTGGCAGAGCCTCGACATGTCGCAACAGGCCGAGCGCAATGGCCGTCAGGGTGTGCGCGTGCTCTTGCAGGAGGGCATGACGGTGATGGATCCCGACACCATGCAGCGCGTGCCCGCCGATGGCGAGACCATGGGCGAGATCATGTTCCGCGGTAACCTCACGATGAAGGGCTACCTGAAGAACCCCACGGCCACGACCGACGCGTTCGCAGGCGGCTGGTTTCATTCCGGCGACCTGGCAGTGCTGCAGCCGGACGGCTACGCCAAGGTCAAAGACCGCGCGAAGGACATCATCATTTCTGGCGGCGAGAACATCTCGTCGCTCGAGGTGGAAGACGCGCTGTATCGCCACGCTGCCGTGCTCGCGGCTGCGGTGGTCGCGCAGCCCGACCCCAAGTGGGGAGAGTCGCCGTGCGCCTTCGTGGAGCTGAAGCCGAACGCCAGCGCAACCGAGCAGGAGCTGATCGACCATTGCCGCGAGCGCCTTGCTCATTTCAAAGCGCCGCGCCAAGTGATCTTCGGTGAGCTGCCGAAGACGTCGACCGGCAAGATTCAGAAGTTTCTACTGCGCGCGCGCGCGAAGTCTGCGTCGGCGATCGCGTGAGCTTGCAAGCAGCAGCCGGCGATAGCCGGCATAACCACCACCCAGTCTGCCAGCCGCCCTGCTCCGCGTCACCCGCCTGAGCAGCTACCCCTCGCGGCGGAATCACCATCCCATTAGGCGCACTCTGGACCGACCATGCTGAAACTGTTTCAACGAACGGTTTACATCTTCATCGCTGTGGCGGTAGGCCGGATAAACGCTGTGCCCAGTCTGCCAGCCGCCCCGCTGCGCGTCACCCGCCTGAGCAGCTACCCCCTCGCGGCGGCGGTCACTTCGTTCGCAGGTTGTGCGTGTCCGAGCCGTAACGCGACAGGCCGTAGGGACCACCGAGCAAGATCAGCTCACTGTCGCTCAGCTGCGCAGTGGGGGTGACGCCCGTGATGGGGAAATAGGCCTGTGCGGCCGGAGCGCTCGGGGCGTTGACGTCCATCAAGAGCACGCCCTCGTCGAAGGCGATGAGATAGGCCACCTTGCCCGACCCGGTCGCGAGCACATGCGCCGCGTCGTCGACGTCGGTCTGGCCGGCGATGTGCAGCGTTGCTCCGTCGAGCGTGCTCAGCTGATAGGCGCTCTTCGCATACTCCCAGTACGCGCCGTGGCTGATCACCAGCTTTCCGCTGGCGTCGAGCGACGCGTCGTCCACGACACGTGCCGGGAACGTGTGTGCCGCTTGCAGGCGTGCAAGCCCACCCGAGACGCGGAGTTTTGCGATCATCGTCTCGGTCAGCGCTCCAAACCAGATCAGGTCGCGTGTATAGAGCGAGCCGTCTGCTGTCTTGCCGACGACGTCACCTGGAACGTTGATCCCGGGCCCTGGCGTCGGATGCGCGGGATCGCCGAGATCGACGACGCTGAAGTAGTGCTTCACCAGCGGCTGTGATGCGCCCGTGGATTTGATGGGCTGCAGGTAGCTGACGTACAGGCCAGCCTGGTCGAAGTAGAGCGACGTGACTTCCCGGTCGGTGGGCGTCGTGACCCGCGGTCGCAGCACGGGCGCATCCGGATTCGACACGTCGATGAAATCGAAGCTGAACGAGCTCCAGTGATGCTGGCGTGTCGCGGCGTAGCAATTGTCGCGTGTCGCAGGAGAGCCGGTCGTGCACAGGCCATCGTCCGAACAAGCGGCCAGCTCGCCCATGCACTGCTCTTGCCCGCCGTGTGGGGTGACGCATTGGACCATGCCTTGGTAGATGCCCGCAGTGCACACAATCTTGAGCGAGCCCTGGCAAGTGCCGCCTGTCGTCTGCGCCGAGTGCTCGCATACCTGCACGCTTTCGACCTGACCCTCATGTGCGGTCGGCTGCGCGAGGACGACCAGGTGCCCGATGCTCGGCAGCGGAACCGGGGGACTGTAGGGGTTCGGCGGGTAGTTCTGGCTGCACCCTCGACACGCCGCCTGTGCCCGCCCGTACCAGAAGGTCGCGCTCGCCGGTTGTTGCAGGTTCTGCGCGTGTAAGCTGCCACGCACGCGCGGAGCCTTTGGATCACTGAGGTCGTAGACTCGTACGACGCCGTCGAATTTGTCGTAGCTGGCCGTGGTCGCGCCTTGTGGCAGCGGCGCTCGGACCATCTGGACGCTGACGAGCAGGTTGCCGACCTGAGATAGATGCGCAGGCCCGGGGATGGTGAAGCTGGCGATCGGCGCTGCGGTGTCGATGTCGGCGTCGTGCGGCACGATCTCGACGTGGGTGCTGGGCATCGCGATCGCCGGCGGGAGCCCCGGCACGCCTTGCAGCCCTGCGTAGTAGCCACTGTCGTCGCGTATGCGCGCGACGTACGCTCCGTACACGAAGAGCTGGTCGTAGTTGGGCGCGATGTTGCTGCGACCGAGCTCCACGGGGTGATCGGGGTCCTGCAGGTTGAAGAGCGTTAGCTGGTCCTCGGAGAGCAACGCCTGGGCTGATGAGGTGGCGGCAAAGCTGCGGATCACGCGCGTCCCTTGGTTCAAGGAGCCCCGCGCGCTCAAGGTGTGATCGGAGAAGCTGACGACCTGCAGCTTGTCGCCCGAGGGCAGCAGCGCGAGATCGGTCTCCGTCGTTCCGTCGCTCGCCTTCACGGAGGTCGCGTTTTCGAGCACGCCCATGGCCAGCGCGCTGGGGCTGTTGGGTAGATCAAGCTGTACACCCACTTGCGCGATCGGCGAAGCCGACGCGGGCGAGCTGATGTCGAGCAGGCTCACCTTCGCCGATTCGATCTCGAGCAGGCGCGTGCCGCCTCGCACGAGTTGCAGTGAGGCCTCGTAGTCGCTCGGTCCTGGCAGGTCAGCAGCCGCGCTGCACTTGCCCTGGGGGTCGATGGTCAGGCTGTGGACCACGCTCGACCTGGGCGCGAGAAAGAAGGCTTGGCTCGTGGAGAACGCGCTGGCCGCGTACGGTGAGTCATCGCCGAAGGTGCAGTGCGCCAGGCGCCTTGCGGTGGTCAGATCCGCGGCATCGAAGGTTTCCAGGTGACTCGTCGTCGCGCCTGCGCCATTGAACGCAGGCAAGGACGCGATGCGCACCACCGAACCGTCGACGTTCAGCGTGGGCGCCGTCCCCTCCAACGCAAAGGTGCTGCTTCGGGCGCTCAGATCCGGTTGAGACAGATCCACGAGCGTCACGAACGCCGTGCGCGATTCTGACTGGCTTGGGTTCCCTCCGAGGGCGGCCATGATGCTCCCAGACACTCGGATGCTCGAGACAGCCGCGCCCAGATCCACGCTGGCCTTGGCGACGGGCTTGGCGGCAGTTGCGTCGAAGCTCTGGATCCAGGTGTGGGTCGTGGCCGCTATCACGCTGCTGTCGGGCGGCGGAGTCGACGGCGCGATGGGCTTACGCAGCGCCAAGAACAGCGTCGCTGCGCCGCCCGTTGCAGGCAACGCGCTGCCGACGATCGATCCGTCGAGCTTCAGCTCGTCGAGCAGCTTTGGGTGGGCCGTGTCGGTGAGGTCGAGGCTGTCCACGAAGGCTTCCGGCACGCCGTCGATCGGCAAGTCCTTGCGGGCACTGTCGTAGCGTCTGCCATCGTTGCGAAGCAGCAACGCGCGGTTGCCCACCACGTAGAATGCGACCGGGATGCCGACCACGGGAAAGCGTCCCTCGAGCCTGGGCGCTGCAGGCTTCGAGAGGTCCACGATCTGGAAGCCACGGTAGCCGTTCAGGAGTGCGACCCGCTGCCTGGGCAGCGCTCGCTCGACCTCGGTCCCGCTCCTACTCAGCGAGAAGATCGGCTCCGGGGCTGACGGCCCGCTATCGCCCCGATCGATTCCGGAGTCGACCGGCGGCTGCACGACCTCGGTGAACGGTGACGGGTCGGCGGATACGAACGCGGTGGCACCGATGGCGGGGATCGCTTCTTTGGCCGGCGCGCTGGCATCGCCTTGCGCCATGTCCGCATCGCCCTGCGCCATGCCGCCATCCGTTGGCCGCACCGTGCTCGCGGAACGGGCGTGCGTGCAGCCGATCGCGAGCCACATGAGGCAACTGATAACCAAGCGCCGTGTGCAATAGCGTGTTTCCATAGATTCCCGCTCGCGGTCCGACCGCGATGCGCGGTCAATCATCGGGAATGCATGTAACGTGCCTGCTGCGGCGCCGCTGGAATTCAGCCCAGGTCGGCGGCGCCGTCTGCCAGTCAGCGCGCAGGCTGGCGCAAAGTGTGCCACGGCGCGCGCCGACGCTCACGACTGGTTCGCACGACCAGTTGACAGCTGGGCGGTAGCCGGCATTGTGCGACCAGGCAAGGCTGGTCGAGGAGGATTGGAGGAAGCGATGAATCCATGAAACTTCGTCTGTTGTCCCGCGGGTGCGAAGGCGGTAGGCCGGATAAACGCTGTGCCCAGTCTGCCAGCCGCCCAGCGCCGCGTCACCCGCCTGAGCAGCTACCCCCCGGCGGCGGCAGCGCCGGTGACGACACCACCGTGATGCGCAAGATGCACGCCGGTCAGATCGACGCCTCGCCGGTGGGCGCCGACGTCGTCGCGCAGGTCGTGCATCAGGCGACCATCCTGATGGCCCCGCAGACCTTCTTCAATTACAAGCAGGTCGACGCGGTGCGCGCCGAGCTCTCGCCCGTGTTCGACAAAGAGGCCTGGGAGAAGGGCTTCAAGATCATGGCGTGGTGGGACGGCGGTCGCGTGCGCATCTTCAGCAAGGCGCCCGTGCAGACGTTCGACGATCTGCGCAAGGCGCGCCCCTGGCTCTACCCGCAGAGCGCGCTGCTCAAAGAGTTCTACAAGATGATCAACGTCAGCGGCGTGCCGCTCGACTTGAACGAAGTCTACGGCGGCCTGACCACGAACATGATCGACGTGGTCTGGATCTCGCCCGTGCTCGGTGCCGCGTTCCGTTGGTCGAGCATGACCAAGTACGTATCGGCCACGCCGGTCGACGTGATTCAAGGCGCGTTCATGCTGCGCCGCGCAACGTGGGAAGGCCTGAGCGAGGCCGACAAGGCTGCGCTCTCCGCCTCGATGAAAGAGCAGACCGACAAGACGCAGGCCCAGTTCCGCGAAGACGACGAGAAGACCTACACCAAGCTGCTCACGCACGGCGTGACTGCCGTGCCCTTCAAGAACGAAAAAGAGTGGGCGGATGCGGGCGAGAAGCTGCGTCAGCACATGATCGGTCGCACGTACACCAAAGAGCTTCTCGACAAGGTCGAGTCGATCACCAAGCGCTATCCGGGCACGGACTGACCTTGGTCGCGACTGCGCTGACTTACGGCTCGGAGTCTCGGCTCGCGCGCAGCAGCAGGTAGTTGCGCTCGGCCGTGCTCGCGGTGTGCTCCGCGGCTCGGCGGAAGTACACACGAGCCTGCTCGCTCTCGCCGGCGCGCTCCAAGAGGTGTGCGCGCACCGCATCGAAGCGATGGTGACCCGAGAGGCGCGGATCGGCCTCGAGCGCGTCGAGGCGCAAGAGGCCCGCGGCCGGTCCGTGCACCATCGCCGTGGCAATCGCCAAGTTCAGGCTGACCATCGGGTTGTCGGACATCTGTTCGAGCAGGCCGTAGAGCGCCAAGACCTGCGGCCAATCGGTGGCGTCCGTGCTCGCCGCTTCGTCGTGCAGCGCTGCGATCGCCGCTTGCACCTGGTACGGACCGACCGCTGCCCGCGGCAGCGTGGCCTGGATGAGCGCCGTGCCTTCGGCGATGGCTGCACGATCCCAGCGCGCGCGATCCTGCTGGTCGAGCGGGATCAGCTCACCCGACGGGCCGGTGCGTGCCGCGCTGCGCGCATCGGTCAACAGCATGAGCGCGAGCAAGCCCGACACCTCGGGCTCGTCGGGTACGAGGCTGTGCAGCACGCGCGTCAGCCGCAACGCTTCGCTCGACAAGTCGGTGCGCGTGAGCGCCGGGCCTCCACTCACCACGTAACCTTCGCTGAAGATCAGATACAGCGCGTGCATGACGGCCTGCAGGCGCGCCGCGAACTCTCGCCCCGTCGGACGCGACAGCACCGTACCTGCGTCCTTGATGCTTTGCTTCGCGCGACCGATGCGCTGCGCCATCGTCGCTTCGGGCACGAGGAACGCCTTGGCGATCTCGGCGGTGGAGAGGCCGCCGACAGCTCGCAGCGTGAGCGCGAGCGCGGAGCTCTGTGTGAGCGCCGGATGACAACACATGAAGAACAGCTCGAGCGTGTCGTCGCGCGCGGGCGGTCGGCTCGGATCGTCGGCGCCGAGCGCGATCTGCTCGTCGACCGGGACTAGGCTGACCACCAGCTCCTCGCGATGCCGGCGCGCGGCCTCGGCCCGCACGTGGTCGACGATGCGGCGAGCCGCCACGTGGATGAGCCAAGCGCGGGGGCTCTCCGGCAGACCTTCCTGTGGCCATTTCGTTGCAGCTGACAGAAGCGCTTCTTGTACGGCGTCTTCCGAGGCTGCGAAGTCGCGATAGCGCCGCACGATTGCAGCGAGCGCCTGCGGCGCCAGCTCGCGCAACAGGTGCTCGATGCGAGGCTGGGCCTCCACCGTCACGGCAAGTCGGTGCTCGGCGGCGCGCTCATGACTTGGCGCACCTCGATCGAGAGGTAGAGCGGCTTACTGCCGGGGCCTGGCGCCAGCGAAGCCTCGGCCGCGATCTGGTACGCGCGCTCGGCGCTCTCGACATCGACGATCCAGTAGCCCGCGAGAAACTCCTTCGCCTCGGGAAACACGCCGTCCGTGATCGGTAGGCCATCGGCGCCGGCGCGCACCAGCTTCGCTTGATCGGGACCAGCCAAGCCCTCGGCACCGACCAGCTCGCCCGCCTTACCGAGCTTCATCGCGAACCCCTTCATGAACTCGATGTGGCGAGCCAGGTCTTCGCGCGCCCACTGCGCCACGCGGTACGGCCCGCCACCGGGGGTGTTCATCATCAGCATGTATTTCATGACAGCAATCCTTCTCGCACGGGTGGTCTCGGCGGGCGCCCGGCCTGAGCGCCTTCACGAGAGAGTCGGAGCCGGCGACCTGCGCGCGACATCAGGGGCCAGTTTTTCTTCGTTGACAAGCTCGCGCGCCGCGACCACCTGGGCCTCTGTAGCTCAATGTAGGGATGTGCGCCGCCGAGTTTCTTGGAGCGCATGCAAGCGAGCTTGCGATGGTTATGCTGGAGGAGTCGAAAGCCCCGTCATGCCTGACGTCCTCATCTACACGACGCCGTACTGCGGGTACTGCGTGATGGCAAAGCGCTTGCTCACGCGCAAGGGCGTCACGTTCCGCGAGATCGATGTGGCCAACGATCGCGAGACGCGCCGCTGGTTGGTCGATGCTACCAGGCAGCGCACCGTCCCCCAGGTGTTCATCGCCGGCACGTCGTACGGCGGTTATGACGAGCTTGCTGCGCTCGACCGCGCCGGCAAGCTCGATGCGCTGCTCGGCGTGCGTGTGGCCTGACCGCGCGACAGCCTCGAAAAGTCTACGTCGCTTCAGCAGTGCTCCGATCCCGCGCCTGCGCGATGAGCTCGAGCGAGCGCAAGCGCGCCGCCCGATCGAAGCCGTGCCCGGTGATGATCAGCTCGTCGGCGCCGGTGACTTCGATCAACTGGGCCAGGCCGCGCGCAACGGTCGCCAGCGAGCCCACGATCGCCTGGGCCAACTTGCTCTCGACCAACGCCTTTTCGTGCGGCTCCCAATACGCATCGATGTCGTCGAGCGGCGCGGGCACGGGGCCCGGCTTGCCGCGCACCAAGTTCGTGAACGCTTGCTGCTGCGAGCTGAACTGGCGTCGCGCTTCGCGATCCGTGTCGGCGGCCGTGATGTTCACGCCGACCATCGCATACGGTTTCGCGAGCTGCTTGCTCGGTTGAAAGCGACGACGGTAGAGCGCGAGCGCCTCCATCAAGTCTTCTGGGGCGAAGTGCGACGCGAACGCGAACGGCAGGCCGTAGAGCGCCGCGAGCTGCGCGCTGTACAAGCTCGAGCCGAGCAGCCAGAGCGGCACGTCCAAGCCCACGCCGGGCACCGCCTTGATGCGCTGTCCAGGTTGCGGCGCTGCGAAGTAGGCTTGCAGCTCCAGCACGTCTTCCGGAAACTGATCGACACCTGCGCGCACGTCGCGTCGCAGCGCCTGCGCGGTATGCATGTCGGTGCCGGGCGCGCGACCGAGGCCGAGATCGATCCGTCCAGGGTACAGCGACGCGAGCGTGCCGAACTGCTCGGCGATCACGAGCGGTGCGTGATTCGGCAGCATCACGCCCCCTGCACCGACGCGAATGCGCTGCGTGCTGCCAGCCACGTAGCCAATCACCACCGCAGTCGCCGCGCTGGCAACACTCGCCAGGTTGTGATGCTCCGCGACCCAAAACCGCAGGTACCCGAGGCGCTCGGCATGCTGCGCGAGCTCCTGCGTCTGGTGCAGCGCGTCGGCTGCGGTCTTGCCGACGGCGATGGGCGAAAGATCGAGAATGGAAAAGGGAATCATGGTGGGGCGTGTGACTCGCGCTCACTGTAGCGCTTCGCGCGTGCTGGTGTAGGGCTCGAAGCGCGGCAAGCTCGCGCGCGCACGGTTCAGCTGCTCCAGCTCGTCGTCGCTGAAGCCGAGCCCAGAGCCCCGCGGCATGTGCGTGCGGACGAACGCTTCGACGATCCCACGATTGCGGCGCGTGTCGGCGTCGTCGCCGCAGTCTTGCCAAAGCGTAAAGATGGCGGCGCGCTTGTGAGCAGCGTCGAGCGCGGCCGCGACCAGAATGTTCTGCAGCTCTTGCTCCAGCATGCGGCGCGTGCGCATCGCGTCTTGGGCCGCAAACGCATCGGCCAGCTGCCGACGCAGCCCCTGCGTCTGCTCCAGGAACCAGCTCTTCTGCGAGCTGTTGACCTGATGACCGAGCAGATCGTGCTCGACGAAGTCGTTCAGCTCGAAGTTGCCACTGACCTTCAACGGATTCAGCGGGTTGTACTCCAGGTTGTAGACGTCGCCGAAGCGCACCTGGCCATCAACGCCGATCTGCGCGGCGATCGCCGCATCGCGATACAGGTAGCTGCCGTCCGCCTGGCGATGCAGCTCGGGCTCGCCGCGCTGCGTCAAGTGCGCGATACGGCGGGCACTGGCACGCAGTGCGTCCGTCAGCTGCACCTGCGCGGCCGCCACGAAGGCAGCGTGGTCTTGGGCGTCGCAGCTCGCGACCGTGCCGCCAGGCTTCGGTCGACACACGCTGCCGTGCTCCGACATGCCCCAGACCGCGTTCTGTGCGGCGGTCACGGGACGGACGCGCAGATCGAGCGGCGCGACGGCGCGTGGGGTCCCACCGACCGGCTGTTGCACGGCGCTCGGTTCCAGTGGAGCCGACACGGTGGCTTCGGCCGTCGCGGGCTCGAGCGTGGCGGAGCGCTCCGAAGGCGCGCGCGCATTCGACCGCGTTCGCGCGGACTTGTCGCGCCGTGCCGACTCGGCAGCATTCGGCTGCGCAGGTTGGTTCGAGGGCTGGTTCGAAGCCTCGTGCGAGGCTTGCTCGGGCGATAGCCAGCATAACCACCACCCAGTCTGCCAGCCGCCCAGCGCCGCGTCATCCGCCTGCGCAGCTACCCCGGCGGCGGCGGCTTCATGTCTCCCATCGCGAGCATGCCGGCGTGGCTACGCCCCTTCACCATGCTGATTCCGATACGGCACTTCATCGAGATCATGCGCGGCTGTCTGTTGAAGGGCGCTGGCATCAGCGACCTCGCGCAGCCGATGATCGCGCTCGCGGTGCTGGGAATCGGAATCCTCGCGATCTCCGTCGCGCGTTTCCGAAGGCGACTAGCGTAGGGGCGCGGCGGCGGCAATCCACGGTCCGACCGTCACGAAGAAGTTCCTGGCCTGTGCTGAGCTCGACCGCCTGCGGCGCCGCTTCGCGGTCATTCCTCGCCACCGGCGCGATGGCAGACGAGAGGCGCGTCGAGCGGCTTGCGACTCACTGGTCTGAAGCGCTCTCGGCACCAAGTGGGGCGTCCAGATCTGCTGGTTCAAGCCCGCCTCGTCGGCAGCGCGCGCCGCGGCGCCGAAGCGACGGGTTGGCACGTCCGTTGCTCCTACGGAGCGGCGTGGTGTCACTGGCACGTTTCGACACACTGCAAACCGTACGGAGGCACGATGGCTCGTTCGTATTACCGGGTGCTCGTCACCGCTTTCGCAATATCGCTGGTCGCTTGCAAGAGCGGTGACATGGGCTCGCCGGACGCAAGCCCCCCGCTTGATAGCAGCGCCGCGCAACCTGACACCGGGCCCGACACGGCCACGGATGCCGGCATCGATTGCACCCCCGTGTTCACAGGCGGTGGCTGGATCGGCAAAGCTTGCGTGCACGAGGTGCCGAGCGGCGCCAACGTGTCTTCGGGTGATGGAGGCACGAGGATCGTCACGTTGGGTGGCAAAGTCGTCGCGACCTATGGCCCGTGTCCTTGCAAAGTGGTGAACGGCAACCACATCGGCCCGCCCGAGTCGGATGCCGGTAACGAGGGCAAAGACTCCGTTCCCGCAACACTCGATGGCGGCTGAGCCGTCGAGCCCGCACGCTGCATTGGGCGGTAGCCGGCACAAACACCATCAAGTCTGCCAGCCGCCCCGCTCCGCGTCACCCACCTGCGCAGCTACCCCTGGCGGCGGGAGCTGCTGGCGCGCTGAGGCGGGCCCCGGTCACCCGCAGGTGATCGCCGCCGTGGCGCCGGCATCGGGCTCGA
>JADGRE010000083.1 GCA_017881185.1 Pseudomonadota bacterium
GCTCGACGAAGCGGTGCAGCAGCATTGCGCTGAGCAGAATGACGGGCAGGCCGATGGCCATCATGAGTCCGTACGCCTGCGCGCTGGAGGTGCCCGGGTTCCAGCGCAACAAGCCATACAGCAGCGCGATGATCAGCGGCCAGTGTACGAGGTACAGCGGGTAGCTGATGGCGCCCAGGAGCTGCGTCCACGGATGTCGCAGGCCGCTGCGGACCAGGCCGAACACGCGCGCGACCACACCGTCGCCACGCGCGAACATGCAACCGAACGCGATGGCCCAGCCGCCCAGCGCAAACGCATGCCACGGCACGACCAACGCCGCGCCCAGCAAGCCAATCGCAGCGCGGCTGAGCCACGCGCGCGAATCGGCGTCGCTGCCGAGGCTCGCGTACAGGCGTTGACTCGCGATGCCCAGGCCGAACATCGGCAGGTGATGCAGCACGCTGGCTGGGAAGGGGTTCTGCAGCGCGGCGCCGTAGTGCACGCCCAGCCACGCGAGCAGCGCGACCACGAGCACACCATCGAGGGAACGCGCGAGCCAAAGCAAGAGTGGCGCGAGCAGGTAGTACTGCCATTCCACCGTGATGCTCCAACCGGGAGCCAGCAGCGTGGCGGAGCTGTTGGAGAGCCAATTTTCTGGCACGAGTCCCTGCAACAGGCTCAGATGCAAGAGCATGTGCATGGGCGTGGCAGCAAGCTCGCTCCGCGAGAAGCTTGCGATCGGCGTGAAGTAGTAGGTCGAGCGCCAGCTGGCCGTCTGCAGCACGAATGGCGTGAGTACGGTACTGCCCCAGCCGAGCATGAGACACACGAAGTACACGGGGTAGATTCGGAATGCTCGGCCAACCAAGAATTGCCGGTAGCTTTGCGGACGGCTCTGCAGCATCGACGCGATCGCGAAACCGCTGAGGATGAAGAAGGTCGACACCGCAGCGCTCGCACTGCGCAGCTCGGCCCAGCTGCGTTCGAAGAGCGCAGGCGGCACGATGTCCCAGAAGCCGCACCAGTCGAAGGTGTGAGACACGGCGACCCACAGCGAGAGCACGCCGCGCAGTCCGTCCAGCTCGGCCAGGTGTCCTTCATGCACGTCTGCGGTGCGCTCTGGCTGCGAGTCCTGGTGCACGACCAGCCCACGATAGACGTGCGACCGCAGGGCCGCGAGAATTTGAAGGCGCCGTCGGGCGGGCTCAGCCGCGCTTGCGCCAGAAGCGCGCGGCCGGGTGTGCGCTGGAGGCCTCGCGCTTCTGCTACGCTGCGGGCTCCCCCGACGGCAGGAGCGTCTCATGAAATACCTTCACACGATGGCGCGGGTCAGCGACCTCGACGCCTCTCTGGACTTCTACTGCAACAAGCTCGGGCTGAAGGAAGTGCGGCGTTCGGAGCACGCCGCCGGGCGCTTCACCCTGGTGTTTCTCGCCGCGCCCGGCGACGGCCATGACAACCCGCCGCAGCTGGAGCTCACCTACAATTGGGACGAGCACGGTTACGCGGGCGGTCGCAACTTCGGACATCTCGCGTACGCGGTGGAGGACATCTACGCGCTCTGCGAGCAGCTGATGGCGGCGGGCGTCGTCATCAACCGTCCGCCGCGTGACGGCCGCATGGCCTTCGTGCGCTCGCCGGACGACATCTCGATCGAGCTCTTGCAACGGGGACAAGCGCTGCCGCCGCGCGAGCCGTGGTTGTCGATGCCGAACAGCGGCCAGTGGTGAACGTGGCCACTTTCCGCGTAGCACGCGCAGCGCTTCGATCACTTGGCAGTGTGCACTAGCGGCCCGCGCTCGCTCATCACGATAGGCACTCCGGAGCCGTACAGCGTGAGCTCGGCTTGCAGTCCCTGCGACGCTTGCCAGACCAGGAAGCGACCTCCCGCGAAGGTGCCGGTGCCGAGCTCGAAGCTCAGCTGTTGCGCATTGGCCGCGCTGCGTTGCCCGAGCCAAGGCTGCGGTGCGATGGACACGCTCTTGCCTTGCATCGAGAGCGTGACGCTGTGCTCGACCTTGGTGGTCGCCGGCATGTAGTCCTGCTCGGTCAGCGCGTCGCTGGGGAAGGTCACCGCACCGCCGCCGGAGCGCAACACCCGATCCACGCGCATCAGCCAGTTGCCGTCGGAGAAGTCGGCCAAGCTCAGCACGGGCATGCTCGCGGCGTCGCCGCTCGGTGGCGTGTCAGCCGTCGTGCAAGCCCACAGGCTACTTGCCAGACCCAAGACGGTCAGCAGCTGTCGGACGAGCAAAGCCAAGCGGCGGCGATCTTGCGTCACGGCGACAGCCTGCCTCGGCGCGTTGCACCGAGGCAAGCCCAGCCAGCGACGAACCGCCGGGGCGACTCGCCGCCGAAGCGCGAGCCCTCACTTCTTCTTCTTGGCTTCTTCGCGCGCGTGGGCTTCAGCGACCACGGTCTCTGCCACGTTACGTGGGCAGGGCGCGTAGTGGCTGAACTCCATCGAGTACTGGCCACGACCCGAGGTCATGGTGCGCAGGTCACCGATGTAGCCGAACATCTCGGACAGCGGCACGTCGGCCTTGATGCGCACGCTGGTCGGGCCGGCTTCCTGGCTCTTCATCATGCCGCGGCGGCGGTTGAGGTCGCCGATGGTGTCGCCCACGTGTGCGTCCGGGACGAACACGTCGACCTTCATGATGGGCTCGAGCAGCTGCGGGCCGCACTTGGGCATGGTCTGGCGGTACGCAGCCTTCGCCGCGACTTCGAACGCGATCTGCGAGGAATCCACCGCGTGGAATGCACCGTCGGTGAGCACCACCTTGCAGTCGATGACCGGGTAACCGGCGATCGGACCCTTCACGATGGAGAGCTTGAAGCCCTTTTCGATGGCGGGGATGAACTCCTTGGGCACGCTGCCGCCGGTGATGTCCGACTCGAACAAGAAGCCCGCGCCCGGCTCGTTCGGCTCGATGCGGTACTCGATCTTCGCGTACTGACCCGAACCGCCGGTCTGCTTCTTGTGCGTGTAGCCGTCGTCGACGGCGCGCGTGATGGTCTCGCGATACGCGACCTGCGGCTTGCCCACGGTCACGTCCACGCCGTGCGTGCGGCGCAAGATGTCGACCTTGATGTCCAGGTGCAGCTCGCCCATGCCCTTCAGGATGGTCTCGCTCGACTCGTGATCGACCTCGCAGTGGAACGATGGGTCTTCGGCGACCATCTTGCCCAGCGCGATGCCGAGCTTCTCTTCGTTCGCCTTGTCCTTGGGCGTGACCGACACCGAGATGACGGGCGCGGGGAACACCATGGGCTCGAGCGTGGCGGGGTGGTCTTCGTCGCAGAGCGTGTGACCGGTCTGCACGTTCTTCAGACCCACGAGCGCCACGATGTCGCCGGCCTGCGCGCTGTCGATGAGCGTGCGGTCGTTGGCGTGCATCTCGACCATGCGGCCGATGCGCTCGGTCTTGCCGGTGAAGGTGTTGAGCAGCGCCATGCCCTTGGTGATGGTGCCCGAGTAGATTCGTGTGAAGGTCAAGCTGCCGAAGCGGTCGTCCATGATCTTGAACGCCAGCGCGCGCACGGGCTTGGTCGCGTCGACGATGGCGTATTGGCCGGTCGGGTTACCCTTGAGGTCGACCTCGGGCTGCGGCTGCACTTCCATGGGGTTCGGCAGGTAGTCGACGACGGCGTCGAGCACCAGCTGCACGCCCTTGTTCTTGAACGACGAGCCCGCGTAGGTGGGGAAGAAGTGGAGCGCGATGGTGCCCTTGCGGATGCAACGCTTGAGCGTCGCGATGTCGGGCTCCACGCCTTCGAGGTACTTCTCGAGCACCTCGTCGTCTTGCTCGACGACCGCCTCGATCAGCTCGGCGCGGTACTTCTCGACGATGTCCTTCATGTCCGCGGGGACGTCTTTGATCTCGAAGTTCTCGGGCTGACCCGACTCGTCCCAGATGTGCGCCTTGCGCGTGAGCAGATCGACCACGCCGCAGAACTCGCCCTCGGTGCCGATGGGCAACACCATGACCAGGGCCTTGGCGCCGAGGATCTCGCGCACCTGCTTGACCACGCGGTAGAAGTCAGCGCCGAGGCGGTCGAGCTTGTTCACGTAGACCAAGCGCGCGACCTTCGAGTCGTTCGCGTAGCGCCAGTTGGTTTCGGACTGCGGCTCGACGCCGCCGGAGCCACAGAACACGCCGATGCCGCCGTCGAGCACCTTGAGCGAGCGGTACACCTCGATGGTGAAGTCGACGTGGCCTGGAGTGTCGATGATGTTGAAGCGGTGTTCCTTCCAGAAACAGGTGGTCGCGGCGGACTGAATCGTGATGCCGCGCTCCTGCTCCTGCACCATGAAGTCGGTCGTGGCAGCGCCGTCGTGCACCTCGCCAATCTTGTGGATCTTGCCGGTGAGCTTGAGGATGCGTTCGGTCGTCGTGGTCTTGCCGGCGTCGACGTGGGCGAAGATACCGATGTTGCGTTGCTTGGTGAGGTCGTGCATGACGTTGCCTTGGTCCGTTCTTGGGCCGAATGCGCGGGTTTTTCCCGGTTGGGGTCGGGTATGGTTACTCACCCGAGACCCTTGCGCAATTCGAGCGCAATTCGGCGGTGGCGATGCCACAACGCGGGCAACGGCGCAACCCCATCGGGTGGCAATTCTAGGGCGGGTGGCTCTGCGGCGACGCGGCCGGTCGCTTGCGCAGGCGGGTGTGCAGGCGCGTCAGCATCTGGACGCCGGCGGGTGCAGCTGTTAAGGAAGGCGCCTCGTTGCCGGGGCTGGCGCCGAAGGGAGCACGCCCCCCTTTCCTTGCGCTACCGCGTGTCCTCGCGCGTGCGCCTCGTGAAAGAGTCGGCCGCCGTGCCTGCCCAGCCCGCGATCTCCACGACTCTGCAGTGTCTCGCGCTCGCGCTCTGTGTGCTGCTTGGCTGTGTTGTTCGTGCGCGCGCGCAGCCGCCCGCGAGCGGCGCCACTGCCAGTGTCACTCCCAATCTCACTGTCCGGCCAGATCACGGCTACTGGAGCACCGGCGAGCCGCGCTGGTTCGTGTCGACCCGCAGCGAAGTCGGCACCCCCTACATTCGGCCCTACTTCTCGGGTGGCTACGGGCTGGAAGGCGTGGTGATCTACGACGAACCCGAGGTGGCAACGCTCAAGGCGCAGCTGCGCGCGGCTCGGCCCACAGCCGAAGCGATCGCCGACTGAACGCTCAGCCGCTCGTTTCCGACAGCACGTCTGAGCTCGCGGTCTGCTCCTGCGTCCTGCGCCCGCGCGCCGCCAGCACACCGAGCGCGCACAAAAGCGCGAGCGCGGCCGCCGCCATCAGCTGCTTGTTGCGTCGCACTCGCCGGCTGCGCTCGCCCGACAGCCGGTCGCGTGCGTCGCGCGCTGCCGCATGCTCCGGATCGAGCGCCAGTGCCTGATCGTAGCCGGCGAGATCGACGACCCCGCGCGACAGCGAAAGCTCCGCCGACGCATATGCCAGCTGTGCGCCCCAGCGCTTGGCATCGCCCGCGCCCGGCGCAAGGCGCAGTGCGCGTCGATACGCCAGCAGCGCGCCCTGCAGATCATCGTGCTCGAGCAACTGCGCGCCGAGGGTGGCGTAGCCCGGCGCAAGCTGATCGCGACCAGGCAGCTCGGGATGCTCCGCCAAGAGCAGGTCCCAGGCTTGCCGCATGCCGTTCACGTCCCCCGCCTGCAGCCGCGCAAAGCCCTGCGCGCGCAGCGTGGCGTCGTGCGCTATCGCGTCGCGATCGAGCGCAGCGTACAGCTCGCGGGCGCTGCGCTCGGCGTCCCAGCTCTTGTCGGAGGGCTGACTCGCCACTTCTTCGTACAGCTCGCGCACCTGCCAGATCGCATTCTTGCCGTAGCGACCCACCGCGTCGCGCGCCGCCTCGCGCACCTGCGTGCTGTCGTTGCCCACGAGGCGCACGATGAGCGGCATTGCCGAGAGCTCCAGGGCGTTGCCGTACGCACGCACGATCTGCGAGAGCAGGTAAGGATCGGTGACCGCGAGCGCCACCTTCGGGTCGTCCAGGCCCAGGGCGCTGATGCTCGCGAGCGCAAAGCGACGCACCGGCGCGCTTTCATGACTGCGCAGCGCCAATAGCGCCGGCAGCGCGCGCGCACCCGTGCGCTTGCACGACAGGCGTAACTCGGCGTCCCACGCGCCCTCATCGAGCACTACGTAGTGCGCCAGCGGCAGCAGCGCGCGGCTGTCGTCCATGGCTTCTAGCGCGCGCAACCACAAGAGCGGCTCGATCACCGCGAGGGCGCTGCTCGAACGCTCGTGCTCGAGCAATGGCAACACGCCGGCATGCAGGTCAGTGTCGTCGTCCGCGCGTCGCGAGCCGGCTGCATGTCGCAATGCGGCGAGCACACGCAGCACTTCTTCATGCGCCGGTCGCTGTGCTGCGACACTGCGCCAGCGCTGCTCCAGCGCGGGCAGCGCCTCGAGCTCCAAGTGCGCGAGCGCGCTCACGGCCGCCGCCCGCAGCTGCGGGTCGCCGGCTTGCAGCTGCGCCGCCAGGCTTGCGAGCTCGGCCGCCGACACGCTCACGCCCTGTGGCGCTTTGGGTTCGGCGCGCGCCGGTCTCGCGCTGCTCACGAGCGCGAAGCTCACCAGCCCGAGGCTCGCGACGCCTCGCAGCCACGGCGCACACGGCGCAAAGCCAGCTCTGCACCGGCGGCTCGACCGGCCCCGCTCATGGCAACTGGCGTTCACCCGGCCAGTCTCGCCGACCCACCCGACCGGTCAATATTCTGCACGGCCCGCTTCTGCGCGAGTGGCGCGTGGCGACCCACCCGCTACTCGTTGACGATCTTGAAGTCCGAGAACTCGCCCGTGTAGCTGCGCCAGCGCGTGTCCACCTTGTCTACGCGCGCGGTCGCCGGCCCGTGTTGCGCCCAGGACAACAGGTCTTTCACCTGGTCCTCCTCGCCTTCGGCCACCAGCTCGACCCCGCCGTCCGGACGGTTTCGCACCCAGCCCGTCAGCCCCAGGCGCTTGGCCTCGCGCAGCGTGGATGCCCTGAAAAACACGTCTTGAACTCGACCTCTGACCACCAGATGAATGCGTTTTTGGCCCATGAATCTCGGCTCGCTACCTGCACAGATGCTCCCTGTTCAGGCCTAAATTTTCCAATTCCCTGTTATCCCGCCCGGCTCCCAGGAGCAAGCTTCAGGCGAGGCTGCGGCGCGGGCGGGCGTCCGTTGCCGTCTGCTTGCGGCCCCGCCCGACCTCGGCTAGCTTGCCGTCCCCCAACGCCGCTCCTATTCCCGGAGCCCCAGCGGAGACCGTCCATGAAGCCTGGCATCCATCCCGAGTACAACGAAATCACGGTGACCTGCGCCTGCGGCAACAACTTCAAGACGCGCTCCACCAAGGGCTCGTTCGCCGTCGACATCTGCGCCGAGTGTCATCCGTTTTACACCGGCAAGCAGAAGCTCATGGACAGCGCAGGCCGCATCGAGCGCTTCACCAAGAAGTACGCGAAGAACCAGCCGCAGCAGTAGTCGCTGGGTGAACGGGCTGCCGGCCCCAACATGCTGCCCGAAGACAAGCTGCAATCGCTGCGTGCGCGCTACCACGAGCTGACGGATCTGCTCTGCCAGCCGCACATCGCGAGCGACGGCGCGCGCTTCACTGCCTGCTCGAAAGAGCGCGGTGAGCTCGAGCCGATCGCGAACGCGTACGAGCGTTACCAGAAGCTCAAGAAGCAGATCAGCGACGACCGAGAAGCGCTCAAAGATGCCGAGCTGCGCGACATGGTGCTCGAAGAGCTGCCCGGTCTCGAAGCCGCGCTGACCAAGCTCGAAGCCGACATCTCGCTCTTGCTTCTGCCGCGCGATCCGAACGACGCGCGCAACACCGTGTTCGAGATTCGCAGCGGCACCGGCGGCGAGGAAGCCGCGCTCTTTGCAGCGGATCTCTTTCGCATGTACTGCCGCTACGCCGAGCGACGCGGTTTCAAGGTGGAGGTCTTGTCGAGCTCTGCTTCCGAGCACGGCGGCATGAAAGAAATCATCGCGCTCATCACGGGCGATCGTGTGTATTCGGAGCTGCGTTTCGAGGGCGGCGTGCACCGCGTGCAGCGCGTACCTGCGACCGAAGCGCAAGGTCGCGTGCACACCTCCACGGCCACGGTCGCGGTGCTGCCCGAGGCCGAAGACGTCGACGTGCAGCTGCGCGATGAAGACCTGCAGATCTCGATCGCTGCATCGGGCGGTCCCGGCGGGCAGGGCGTGAACACCACGAACTCCGCCGTGCAGATCCTTCACAAGCCCACAGGCATGATCGTGAAGTGTCAAGACGAGCGCTCGCAGATCAAGAACAAGGCGCGTGCGCTCAAGGTGCTGCGCTCACGCTTGCTCGAGCGCGAGCAAAATGCGCAGCATCAAGCCGAAGCGCAGGAGCGTCGCGGCATGGTGGGCACCGGCGATCGCGCGGAGAAGATCCGCACCTACAACTATCCGCAGAACCGCGTCACCGACCATCGCATCGGTCTCACGCTGCACAAGCTCGACGCCATCATTGCCGGCGACCTGGGCGAGCTCATCACCGCGCTCAAGAACGACCACCAGGCCGCGTTGCTGGGCGATCAGAGCAGGCGCTGACGAGCGCCACCACGGACGGTAACGGCACGGCCCCCGCCAACGACTTAGTGAGGCCGGTAGGGCACCGGCGCCCCAGGCTGCCCTGACCCCGCCGTGACCCCACCTTGACGCCCGCGCGTTTGCTCTTAGATTACTGGTGTTTGGTGGATTGGCACCGGGGATGAGCTCGCGATGAACCAACTTCAGCCCGTTCTCCCGCAATCCCTGCTTCGGCGCTATTCCGAGGCCGACGTCCCCACCGACTACGGCACGCTGCGAGTGGTCGTCTACCGCGACCTGCGCGAGCCCGGCGTGGAGCACTGCGCCATTCTGCACGGCGACGTCAGCGGCGCGCGCGATCTACTCATTCGCGTGCACAGCGAGTGCTTCACCGGCGAAGTCCTGCACTCGCTCAAGTGCGACTGTCGCGACCAGCTCGACCAAGCCCTGCGCTTCATCACCGAGCGCGAGCGCGGCGCCGTCATCTATCTGCGCCAAGAAGGCCGCGGCATCGGCCTTGGCAACAAGATCCGCGCCTACGCGCTGCAAGAACAAGGCGCCGACACGGTCGACGCGAACCTACGCCTAGGCTTCGCGGCCGACGCCCGCCAGTACCACGTCGCCAGCGAGATGCTCGCCGACCTCGGCGTAGCCTCCGTCGCCGTGCTCACGAACAACCCCGCCAAAGTCGAAGCGCTGCGCGCCGACGGCGTGGTGGTCACGCGCCGAGTCCCGATGGAAATCGAGCCGAACCAGCACAACCGCGGCTATCTCGATACCAAGCGCGACCGCATGGGTCACATCATTCGGTTGCGCGACTGATCGCGGCGCGCCTTGGCCTCTATCCGCGGCTTACGTCCTCGCTCGCCTCGGTCACGTACGTGAGTACGCTCCCTCGGGTCGCTGCGGGCGCGCTCGCGGCTAGAGGCCAATTCGCGCCGCTCGCGTTGCTGTGGCTGGAGCGAGAGGCGAGCGAGAACGCTTTGGCGGGCGCCTTGATGGGCTTTGTCGCTCGGTTGCGCCAACAACACGAGTGAGGCATGAAGGGCGCCGCCGTCAGCTGCGGGCGTTGCTGAGTTTGCGGTGAGCGACTTGATGCGGTGGTGTCACCGTGACCCACGTTGGCTGCGTGTCGTCGGCGTCAGGCGACAACTCAGCCATCACATTGAAGCGCTTGGGGGCGGCAGGTCGCTCTTGGGCTCGGTTTCGCAGGCCCGGGGCGCGTCTTGCGGAGCTGCGGCGGTGGTGCCGAGGACACTCTGCCGAGCCCGAGAGCGACCTGCCGCCCCCAAGCGCCCCAGTAGGTTGCGATGGATGAATGATCACGCGCCGACGCCCCCGACCCGTTCCCCAAACAGCCGGTCAGGTCGCGCCTTCAACTCTCGCGCTCTTCTCCCGCTCTCGTCTCAACCACTTCAATGAATCGTGGGCGACCCCTCGCTGGTGGCGGAAGCGAGGGCCATGTGCAGGCGGGCCAGGTGCCCGCTTAGCGTGCGGACGCGCTCTCCGACATCCAGCGTCTCCAGCAAGTCTTGCCGCGCGGCCGGATCGAGCACCAGCTGATCGGCGATCTTGTCCGCCATCCGCTGCGGCGCGTCGTTCGCCACCGCCTGCAGCAAGAAGCCCGGCAGTGCCTGTTGCACCAGCTTGGCGATGCGCGTGGCCAGGTTGAACAGCTCCGACAAATCACCCACGTTCACGCCGTCTTTGGGCACGCGCTCGCGCAGCACCGTCGCGGTGGCGCGCCGGTAGCGCAGGCCACCGGGTGCCAGCTCCTCGATGCGCGCGCGCGCCAGTGCCTCGACCAGGATGTCGTAGGTGCCGTCGGGGTTCTGGGTGTGTGACGTAATCTTGCCGACTCCGGCCACGTCGTAGATCGGGGGTCGGCCTTCGTAGCTCGGCTCCCAGCCGGGCTTGAGCTGCGCAACGGCGATCAGCTTCTGCGGCTCTCGCAGACAGTCGGCCATCATCTCGCGGTAGCGCGGCTCGAACACGTGCAAGGGCAGCGTGGTGCCTGGAAACAGCACGAGCTTCGGCAACGGAAACACCGGCACCTCGACGCGCGTCTGCGAGCTCGGCCACAGGCTCACGGCTCGGGGTCCTTTTGCTGGGGTGTGCGCATGCCGGCAAGGCTCAGGAACTCGTCACGCAAGCGCGCGTCGTCGCGCATGGCACCGGCGCTCGCCATGCTCAGCACGCGCGCATGCGCAGGCTCTTCACCGCGCGCACGCAGGCAGGCCGGCTCCAGCTCCGCGATGCAACCCGCGGCGCGCGCTCCCAAGTGCGTGACCAGCGCCTGCGCCACTTGCTCGCACAGCGTCTCCTGCAAGATGAGCCGCCGCGAGAAGCACTCCACCAGTCGCGCCAGCGCACCCAGACCGACCACGCGACCATTCGGCACGTAGCCCACGTGCACGACGCCGCTGGCGGGCAGCAAGTGATGCGGGCACATGCAGGTGATGTCGAGGTCGCGCACCACCACGAAGTCAGAGCTGCTGCCGGCCACGGTATCCGCCAGAATCTCGGCGGGGCGCATGCGATAGCCGCGCAGCAAGTCGTCGTGGAACGCACGCGCCACCAGCTGCGGTGTGTTGGTCAGCTGTGGATCGCTGTCGAGCGGGTGCCCCAGCGCGCGCAGGAAGTCTTCCACGGCGCGGGCCGCAGCGGTTAGATCGACGCCTGCAGCTGTTGGCGGCGGGTTGCTCTGGCTGCTGCCCGCGCGCTCGGCGGCGCTACGCTTCAGTTCTTCCACAACAGCTCGGTTGCGCGCGACGACTCGGGCTGGTTCGTCACGTCGCAGCTGGCGCAGCGTGCGGGAAACGCGGGCTCGCGGCAGTCACGACAACGCTGGATGGTCGCGATCGTCGACGACAGCTCCGTGCGCACGCGGGCCAGGGTCTGGATGCGCTGTTGCAGCTCGTCGATGCGGCGGCCGAGCGCCGCGGACATCTCGTGGGCGGCCGAGCGCGGGTTGTCGCAGCGTCCCTTGAGCCCTGCCAGCGCCTTGATCTCCTGCAGCGACAGCCCCGCTTCGCGCAGATCGCTGATGATCTGCAGCTTCTTCAGCTCGGCCGGCGCAAACTTGCGGTGGCTGCCGTCGGCGCGCGCTTGCGAGCTGA
Organism: Pseudomonadota bacterium; assembly: GCA_017881185.1. Classification (GTDB taxonomy): domain Bacteria; phylum Myxococcota_A; class Polyangia; order Polyangiales; family JAFGIB01; genus JADGRF01. The sequence continues at coordinate 11,656 of JADGRE010000083.1, forward strand.
TCAGGCCCTCGCTCTCGTAGAAGCGCACCGTACGCAACGTCGTGTTGCTCAAACGCGCCATCTCGCCTGTCGTGAGGCAAGCGGAGTCGCTGACGTCCTCGTGCTTGTGAGCTACCACGGCGTTACCCCATACCTTACTACAACCATAGGGATCCGGCTTTTGACGCGTCAAGCGCACAACTGAGGGCCGCAGCGGCCGATGAGCAGGAAGCAGCCGCCTTTTTCGCCAGGAAATCGGCGCTTTCCTCAACAACCACGTGGGTTGCGGCCCTCTCGGGCCTGGCCTAGATTGCGCGAGGTGTCGCGATGACCTCCATCAAACCCCCCGACTCGGGTGCTCCCACCGCCCCCCACCTGTCCACGCCCGGCGCTACCGTGGGTTCCTCGGAGCGCAGCAGCACCGGCGCCGCGGGCGCCTCGTTCCGAGAAGCCTTAGGGCAGGCGCAAGCACAGGCGGTTGCCGGGCAAACCGGTGTTGCACCGGCCGCCGGTTCCGGCTCCAGCCAAGCGGCCGACCCGATCGCCGCACTGAGCCAGCAAGTGAAGAGCGGTCAGCTCAGCATGGACCAAGCCATCGATCAGCTGGTGGAACGCGCCGCCGATGGCGTCGGTCGGCACCTCAGCGCGGCCCAGCGCGACGAGCTGCGCGACGTGGTGCGGCAGGCGCTGAGCTTCGACCCCACGCTGTCGGCGCTGCGCAGCGAGGGCTGAGCGTTGCGCCTGCGCAGGCTGGGTCGCCGAGCACACGCCGCGCACGGGTCAACGTGGACCTTGGCGCTGTGCCTCGCTTGCAACTGCTGGGTTGCGTCGTGCGCTGACAGCTCTGCTGCGCCGCGGCAGCAAGGCACGGTCGCGCCAGCACAGCCGGCGCCCGCCGAGCCCAGTCCAGCCGCCGAGCCCACGGTCGACTGGGCCAAGCAAGTGGTGCCGGTGCCCGACGAGCCGCCGCCGTCAGCGGCAGACGAGCCCAGTGCGCAGGCGGCGACCATGCCCGATCACGAGTACGAGCGCGAGGGCGAGCTGCCCGTGCGACACCTGGTCTACCGCGTCGGCTTCGTCGTGCCTCCCGAGCTGCGCGGCAATCGCCCCATGTTGGCGGCGCCCGCCGGCGAGCTGCACGTCGATGTCGGTCACGAGCGCTTGCGTGCGCGCTTCGTCGGGCCCGGTTGGCCGGTCGACGAAGGCACGGAGATCCGCCTGCGCGCCGACGTCCCGGGCGTGTATCTGTTCGACGGTCAGGGTGGCCGTCCGCTCGCGCCCGGTCAGCTTGCGGCATGGTTTCAGGGGCGCGAGAGCGGTCGCACCAAGGGCGGCGTGCGCGTGCGCCGAGAAAATGGCCCCGGCGGCGACGGACCTGGCGAGCTCTTGTGCGCGCTGCTCGCCGAGTGGACTCATCAAGATCGGCAAGACGTGTTGCCGCGCTGCGCCGGCGGCTCGCTCGCGCCAGGCTTTCGTTTTGGGCTGTGGGCGGCCGAGCTCACTGCGATCGTGCCGCTCAGCGTGCCGCGCTCGAAGCTGCGCGCGGACGCTGGCGACCCGCCGCCGAAGATCAGCGCGTTGCCGGGCCGCGCGATTCTCGAACCCTCCGAGCTGTCACGTTTGCCGGCATCGCGCGCGCGTTTCGACCTGCACTTGCCGCCCGTCGATGCCAGCGCAGGCGATGGCGCGCTCGACGTGATCAACGCCACCGACGCGCGCGTGATCGTCATCGCACAGGGCGTGCCGGTGGGTTGGGTGAGGGCACAGTCGCGCGCGAGCTTCTCCGGTTTCACGCCCGGCTACTACTACGTCGGCGCAGTGCGTCCATTCGGACAACCCGCCATGCGCGCCGCGCTCACCCGCGTGCCCGGCACCTTGCAGCTCGGCAAGCCTAAGCCCTGAAGAGCTGTTCAGAAATGGCTCATAGCGGCGTACGTCCTCAGAAAAATCCTCGAAATACAGGAGTATTCCTCTGGTTCTTCTTCCGGGCGCGCTCGCTCTCCGCCTATTTCTGAGCTGCGTTCAGCTGAGCGAGCTCTTGTCGACGCTGCCCGCGCTCTGGCCGGCTGCCGCTCGGTACACTTCCGGTCCGAAACGCCGCGGCGGCGGCGGTTGCAGGCTCTCGATCCCTGCCAAGAGCGAGCTCAGCAGCTCCAGCGTCTCGTAGCGGATCGTAAACGAGTAGTAGTCGTCCGAGGATACGGACTCACGATGCGCGAGGGCGTCTTCGAGCGCGGGGCGTGCCTCGTCGAGGATCTGGAAGTGAGCGCCAAACCCGCCCGCGTCCTCTTGTTCGAGCACCTCGATCGCCACGCCCAGCGGGTTGAAGTGCAGGAAGAAGCCGTCGAACTCCAGGCGGTAGCCGCGGTAGTCGTCGCCCGGGGCGTGCCAGCGTGCGGTGGGGATGTGGCGCCGCACGACCTCGCCGAAGTACGCGCCCAGCGGCGGGGTCAGCAGCTCCTGCACTTCCTCGGTTGGCTCGCCCACCTTGGTACGGACGTAGTGGTCCAAGACCGGCAGGGTGTCGGGCGTGTAGTCCAGCTCCAGTTGCAGAGCTTCCCTGACGAACTTCACGCAGGTCGCGGCCCATTGCGCGATCTCCGCGGGCGCCTGCTCCAGCGTATCGCTGACCATATAGGCGCTTTGGAGCAGGAATTTCGCTATCATGCAAGGGGCCGGGTGTGGTCGGGGTTTCCCTGGCTGCAGGCCGCTAGCGCGATATGGACAACCACGGTCCGGGAACTTCACCACAGGCGGTCGTAGACCACGCTGGGGCCTACACCGGGCCGCCGGGCCAGACGCGCTACGAGAGCGTGCACTTGGTCGAGCTCGACGGCAGCGTGCGCTCGGTCGCCGTGTGTCGCGCGGTGAACGTGCGCACCCACCCCGAGCTCAAAGCGCTCGCGCTCACCGGTCAGCTGCATCGTTTGGACGACGGTCGCGAGCTGGCGCTGTCGTTCGTGTACCACGACCCCGACGCACACAAGTTCGCGCTGGTCATTCCGCAGACGCTCGCCCACCTGGAGCTCAAGGAGTGGGCCAAGCTCATGACGGAGATCGCGAACGACGAGCGACACACCGTTCCAGCTTACGTCAAAGACAGCACCACGGTGCTGGGCATCGCAGCGCTCGAGCGATTCATCGAGGCCACCGACGAAGACCCCGCGCTGGCGGTGCTGCGGGTGCGCCCGCCGCTGCCGCGCGAGCACGATCCGCTCGCGGCCGAGCGCGAGAGCGAGCTGGCCGAGCAAGAACGCAGCCTGATTCGCATGGCCGAAGGCCTGACCGCGCGCGAGGGCGAGCTCTTGCGCATGCGCGAGCAGCTGGACACCGCGCGCGTCGATCTCGAGATCCGCGAGGCCGAGCTCAGCGAGCAACGCGCACGTGTGTTGCGCGAGCACGGCGTGGCGATGCCGGCTGCCGGCGCTTGGCACGAGGCACGGGCCAACACGCCCGCGCAAAACGAGGCCACCGTGGTGGCCAACATCTCGCGCGAGCTCGCCACCGGCAGCTTTTCGCGCGATGGTCTCGGCATCGACGCCGGCGCGCTCTCTTCCGCCACAGGTAAGCGTTCGGTGCCGCCTCCGCTGCGCGCGCACCGGCGCTCGGCCGGGCCGCCTCCGCTGCCGCACAAGCCCATGCATGGCACGCCGCCGCCGCTCACCAAGCGGCGCGAGCACGACGAAGTGCTCACGGTGGTGGCGCGCCCGAGCGAGCCGCCCCCGCTGCCTGGCCACGAGCTGCCGGTCACCAACGCGCGCTTGTCCGACGAAGACTCCGAGCCGGCACCCGAGGTCGCACCGCCTGCGTACTTCGCGGGTCAGCGCCCTGGTCAGATGGCACTCAAGCTGGCGGTCGACGAGCTGTGGTTGTTCGTGCATCTGGAACAAGCACACGCGGGTGCGTTCAGGCACGGCGCCGATCTCATGCTGCAGTACGCGGAGTCCGACGGCTATCCCGTGGTCGTGCTGTCGCTGGTCGATCAAACCGGCGAGGAGCCGTACGCCATTCGTCTCGCGCTCGACGGCCGCGCCGATACCGATCAGCGCGTGATCGAGCACCTGGCGCGCTCATTTCGTGCGCGGGTGGCGTTGTACGTCGAGGGCTTGTACTTCGAGACGGTCACCGTCTCGACCCTGCGCGAGGGCGTGGCCCAAGCCATCTGCGACAAGATCGACAAGAGCCCCCAGGAGCGCGGCAATCACGGCGCGGCCGAGGCCATGGTGCGCGTGCTGCATGCGCCGCCGCCGCTGTGGAACGACGACTTGCCCTTCGGCCCGGCCCGGCGCGAGACGCCCAGCACCACCATGGTGCTCGCCGCGGTCGAGCAGCTCACCGCCTGGCTGCGGCCCGAGAAGCTCGCGGATGCCGCGCTCACCTACAGCGTTCCGCGCAACGTCATCGACGCCACCGTACGTCGCGTGACGCGCGCGGCGATCGTCTTCGGCATCGCGCTGCCCGAGACGCTGGCCAAGCTCGCGGTCGAGCACGGCGTGGCGAGCGACGCGCGCGCCCTCTTGCGCGATCAGCTTCAAGCGTTCCGGCAACGCGTGGAGCAACACGAAAACGATCTGGGTGCGCAAGCCACGCGCAGCAATTGGGAAGAGCTCTTCGCCCAAGCGGCCATGCACGAAGTGGAGATCGACGAGCACTTGCGAGCGCTCGCGCAGGCCGAGGTGGGCGCTGATGTCGACCAGAGCGCCACCCGACCGCTCGCTGCGCAGTCGGCGGCGGAGCTGCGCGCACGGCTCGACGACCCAGCGGGGCGCCTCGAAGCGATCCGCGAGCTGTGCACGCGCGGTCATCCTTCGGCGATCGGCCCGATCCTCGGCGTGCTCGAGGCGCTGTCGGCCAACGAAGTCGCCGCTTCGGTCGCCCACATGCTCGGCTTCGGCGAAGCCGTGGGCGACGGCCTCATCGCAGCGCTCGCTTCGCCCAGTGTGCACCTGCGCCAATGTGCAGCGCTCGCGCTCGGTCGCTTGAAGCTGCGACGCGCGCTCGTGCCCTTGCTCAAGCAGCTCGAGGTCGAAGACACGGCCGCCTGGCAAGAGATGGCGCGGGCTTTCGGCGATTTCGGCGTGGCCGCGCTGCGGGTCGTGGTTCGCAGCGCCAGCGGCTCGGCGCGCGCTTCGGACCGCTTGGTCAGCGCCCTGGCGCACCTGGCCAACCACGGCTGCGCGAAAGACGTAGAAAAACTAGAAAACGACCCGGACCCCGAGATCGCTCAGATGGCCCGCAAGGCCATGGCCCGCCGCTCCCGTATGGAGTGGGAAGACTTGGCCGTGCGCGAGCAACGCACGCTCACCGACGCCAGCCCCGTTGCGCGTCTATCACAAGCCTTCTTTGCAGAAGCCTCGAAAGTCGATATCTAGGGATATGGCCCTTTGCGTCGTAGCGCCCCCACGACCGGGACCGGCTTCATAACCAGCCAGCCACAAAAGGCGACCCGAAACCTGAGGCCTTGCTCGGGATAGACATCGCCATCCCTGGGCCCTATACCTTCCGCTTCGCATGAGACTAGGCATTTTTAGCGACGTGCACGCGAACCTCGAGGCGATGAGCGCCGTCGTCGAGGCCTACAAGCGCGAGCACATCGACCGCTACTACTGCCTGGGCGACGTGGTCGGCTACGGCGCCAACCCCAACGAGTGCGCGAACATCGTGCGCGGCATGGTCGAGCTCACTATCTTGGGCAACCACGACGCCGCGGTCGCTGGCCGCATGGACTACTCGTACTACTACGAGGCCGCGCGCCAGGCGCTCGACCAGCACGCCAATGCGCTCACGCCCGAGAACATGAAGTGGCTCAAGGGCCTGCCGTACAAGCAGAAGCTCGCGGACTACGCGGTGTTGCTCTGCCACGGCTCGCCGGTGCGCATCGAAGAGTTCGAGTACATCTTCGCGCCCGAGCAAGCGCGCGAGTGCCTGCCCATGTACGAGCAGCTCGGTGACATCACGCTCATCGGCCACTCGCACCTGTGCAAGGTGTTCCAGCTGCGGCCCGGCGAAGTGCGCGAGCTGCCTGCCAAGACCTTCAAGCTGCAGTCGGGCTACAAGTACATCGTGAGCGTGGGCTCGGTGGGCCAGCCGCGCGACTACGACAACCGCGCCAGCTTCACCGTCTACGACACCGACAGCCGCACCTTCGACTTCAAGCGTGTCGAGTACGACATCGATCTGGCGGCCACGAAGATCTTCGACAGCAACCTCGAGCGCAACTTCGGCCACCGCCTGTTCATTGGCGTGTAGTCAGGCGCGTGTAGTCAGGCGCGTGTAGTCAGGCGCGTGTAGTCAGGCCGTACAGAGCCGGGCGGCCGTCGCTCGGGGTGTCGAAGCTTGGTGTTTGCATCTCGCCCAGCCGGCAGAACAGCGGTTGTGGCGTGCTGGTGCTGGTTGCGGTGAGCGTTGCAGCTGCCAGCTGCACGCGCAACTGCGTGCTGCCCGCGACGCCCACACACTTAAGCTGCGGCAGCAGCGGGGCGAGCGCATGCACCAGCTCGCTCGGTCCTGCACACGGATGCACGGCGATGTTGCGATAACCCGGGCTCGGTCGCGGCGCGCCTTGCTCCACGCTCACCGCGCGGCCGTGGCCGAGGTACAGCTTGCCCAGCGCGCCCGCGCTGCCACGCCATTGCAGCTCGGCAGCTTGTGCGGCGAGGTCGATCTGGCCGCGTGGCAGAAGGGCTTGCGTCTCTTGCAATGCTTGCTCGCACAGCACGCGCGCGAACGCATCGGCGTCGGCTGCGGCGCCGGCTTGCACGTACACGAAGTGCGGCGACAGGCAACCGAGTTGATCGTACGCGCACAGATCGAGCGCGAGCTTGCGCGCGCTGTCGCGCACGCTCGTGGGCGTGTCGAGGCTTTCGCCTGCAACGTACGCAGCGGAGATGCCGTGACCGTGTGCGACCACGCGCGCTGCGCCGGCCAGCGCGCTGACGGCTTGCGCCGTGGCATCGCTGCCGTACACCGAGACCACGTCGGCTTCTGCAACCAGCGCGCGCAGCGCGGGCTCGTGCGTGCGGTCGAACTGCAGCAGCGCCAGATGCCGACCCACCTGGTGATCGGCTGCGATCAGAGCGCGTGCGAGCGCACCCGCGAGCACCGGATCGTGCGTGGAGGCTTTCGCGAGGACCGGTGCGCCTGTCAGTAGAGGCAAGAACAACGCACGCACGCAGGTGGTGAAGACATTGCCGGCCAACACCACGCTGACGAGCTGCGCCGGCAGTTGCCGTGCTGGCTGCGCTGGCGCGGCGTGGGGTGCTGCCCACAGCGGCGCGGCCAGCTCGAGCAAGGCCTCGGGCTCCACGCTCGCCAGCGTGGTGACGAGCCCCCACTCGACCATCGCGGGATGCAGACCGGTGGTTCGCACCAGCTGCTGCCGCGTGGCCACCGCGAGCTTGTCGTTGCCCCGCAGGCGCAGTGCCGCCGCGCACAGCGCGCGCACGATGCGCGGCAAACCAAGTGCACGCAGCTCGGGTGCGCCTGCGCGCAGCTTGCGTGCCAAGGCCAGCAGGTCACTGGGTGCTGGGTCGCTTGCTTGCACGCTCACCCCGACAGCCATTCGTCGGCGGTGATGGAACAGCCGCGCGGCAGTGCGCCCTGCGCGCGCCCGAGCACCACGATGCCGTCGCCCACGCTGCGTGCGAGATCGCTGGTCTGGATGGAGCACACGCTGCCGACGTTGGCGAGATCGTCGATGCGCAAGACGCCAACGCTGCCTGCCGCCACCGGCAGCAAGGTCTGCGGATCGACCGGTTGCGCGCGCACCCAGCCCGGCACCCACAATCTGCGCGGGCTCGGCGGCAGGCCGAGCGCTGCTTGCCGCAGCGTGGTCTCGTACAGCTGCGAGCTGAGCTCGGTCATGCCGTACTCTTGCACGATCCACTGCGGCGGCAGGCCATAGCGAGCGCTCAGCTGCGCCAGCATTTCTTCGGGCTCCACACTGCGCGAGCGACCCTTGAAGCCGCCCGTCTGCATGATGCGGCTGCCCGCGGGCAATGCGAAGTGGCGTGCGCCCAGCGCGTCGTTCGCATGCACGAACGCGAACGAGGTGCCCAGCAGCGCGACCGGTGTGCCATTTTGCTCCGCACGCGTCAACGCCCGCACGAGCTCTTCGATCTGCAACGCACCGTTGCGCCAGACGTAGCTCGAAGCGGGCGTGCCGAACCACTCGACGAAGCGCGCCAGCATGTACGACAGCGACGAGTCCGGCGCTTCGCGTTCGTCCGGCGCCAGCACCACCAGCTCGTGGCGTGGCTGGTCGGCAAACAGTGCGTAGCGAGCCGCGGCAGCCGCGGCCCGATCGTAGAGCGACAAGTCCGCGAAGGCGTGCGTGCCGCGCTCTGCGGCGGTGGTGCCGGAGCTGCGGAAGATGCGCAGGTCTGCGCTGCCGGCATGTGCAGCGACGCGCGTGAAGCGGAAGACGTCGGTAGGGAGCGCAGGCAGCATGCCTGCTGGGCGCCGCGCCTCATTCGCCAAGAATCTCCGGTAGGGCTCGACTTCGTTGCTTTGCTGCTCGGCAAGCTCTGCAATCAGCGCGTCGCGCTGCGCGTCGTCGCGGCCGCCCTGCGCGAGCCGGTCGATGAGCCGTTCGATGCGCGCGCGCAGCACTGCTGTCACGGCATCTCTCCGAGACAGGCGTCGAGCGCCGACACGAAGCCGCCCAGTTGCGCTTGCGCGATCGTCAGTGGCGGCGTGAGCGACAGCACGCTGGCATCTGCACCGGCCGGCACGGTGATGTAGCCGCGGCCCAACAGCGCACGGCCGAGCGCCAGCGCGTGTGCACCCGACTCGAGCTCGACACCCACGAGCAAGCCCACACCACGAACGCTGCGGACGGCGGCATGCCGTTTGCGCAGCTCTTCGAGTGCGAGGAGCAGCTTGCCACCCAGCTCTGCCGCGCGGCGTGGCAGCTGCTCTTGCTCGAGCACGTCGAGCGTGGCCAGTGCCGCCGCTGCACCCAGCGGGTTGCCGAAGAAGGTCGCCGTGTGCAGTGCTTCGTGTCCCGGGTCGCCCCAGGCTTGCATCACCTGCGCCTTGCCAACGCACGCGCTCACGGGCAGACCACCGGCCAGCGCTTTGCCGAGACAGATCAGATCGGGCTCCACGCCTTCTGCCACGCAGCGCAGCATGCTGCCCGTGCGTCCGGCACAGGTCATCACTTCGTCGATTGCGAGCAACAGCCCGCGCCGCTGACACAGCTGCGCAAGCGCCGCGAGAAACCCGCGTGGTGGCACCACCACACCACCGCGCCCCAGCACGGGCTCTACCAACACCACGCCCATGTCCGCCGCCGTCCGCTGCAGCGCGTGCTCGACTGCTTCGAGCGCTGCGCCTACGCTCGTGTCGGCGCGCGGGTAGGGCGCGAATGCCACCTGCGGATTGAGCTGCGCGGCAAACGGGGCACGAAACGCCTCGCTGTACCCACACGCCGCCAGTGGTCCATGCGACAGCCCGTGGTAGCCACCCTCGAACGCCAACACGCCCGGCTTGCCCGTGAAGAGCACGGCGGTCTTCAACGCCGCTTCCACCGCATCGGCTCCCGACAGCCCCAGCATGACGCGCGCGTCGGCAAACGGCGCCAGCTGTGCCAGGCGCTGCAAGAGCTGCACCTTCACGTCCGACGGCTGCAAGTCTCCGAGCGCATGCACCAGCTTGCCGGCCTGTGCTTGCAGCGCCGCGACCACCCGCGGATGCGCGTGCCCGACCGCCGCAGCGCCAAACCCCGCGCTCAGATCGACGAAGCGGTTGCCGTCGGCGTCGACAACGTTGGCGCCGCGTGCCTCGCTCCACACGATGGGATCTTGCGGCGCCCCCGAACGCTCGGCCCGGCGCGCGCGACGCAGCGTGAGCGCCGGACACTCGGTGAGCGCGAGCGTGTCGACCAGTTGTGCGCTCGCCGGCCCGGGAACCGTGGTCTTCAGCTCTGGCAGCAGCGTTCCGAGCCCGTTCATGGCTCTGGCTCTGTGCACCAAAAGCCGGCCAAGATCAAACCGCGCTCAGCGCTTCCACGGATAGAACGCCTTGCCGTGCTTGCGCGCGGTCTTCACCATGTCCGTGTTGTTGAGCAAGAGCACCTGCAGCAGCGCGCCATGCTTGTCCGCTGCAGCGAACACTGCATCGGTGATGTCTGCCACCCGGTTCAAGAACGACGGGTCCACGCGCAGGCCGATCACCGGCAGCTCGCTGCCGTCGGATTGCACGCAGGCCCACTCCACCTCGGGAAAGCTGCGCAGTGCGTGCGAAATGGCTTGCAAGAGGGTGTCGGGCAGCGCCGGTGGCTCGCCGGGCTGTCGCTCCTGCTCACCACTTTCGCGGTCTGCTGATTCGTCTTCGGGCACGGCCTGACCCATGAACAACGCCGCCATGCGCTTGGCTGCCGCTTTCGAGTCGTCCTTCGGCGCGCTCACGGCGTCGCTGGCCACCGCGTCGCTCATCAGCATGCGCGCCATCTCTTCGGCGACCTTCAGCGCTTCGGCATCGCCTGCAGCGCGAGCCGCGCTCGTCAGCGCCGCCGCGACCTCCAGCGCCGCCGTCTTCTGTGCTGCCGTCTTCTGTGCTGCCGCTGGTGGCTCGCTCGAAGGCATGTGCACTTCTGCGGCCGCATACCCCATCGACGGCGGCCGCACGCTCGGCGCACGCACCGCAGACATCATCGGTTGCGACGGCGGTCGCTGCCGCATGTTTTGTGGCACCGTGCGTGCAGTAGTGGGCGCCAAAGGCTGCGACACCGCGCGACCTGGTGCCTTGTTCACACCGGCGAACGGCAGGTCGATGTCGACGGGGGACTTGCCCGCGGGTCGATCCTGGCCTGCAGCCATCGGCGGCGGCCGCGTCGAACGCCGCACTGCGTCGCGGATCGCCGCCTGCGGCTCACCCGCCGCCGCGAACGGCCCGGTGCCGCCCTGATTTTGCAGCTGCAACAGCGGCTCGATCTCTTCGCGCGCGAACTCCACCGCGTGATCGCTGCCGATGTCCATCACCACGAAGTGCACGCCGCGCCCGAGCGCATGCCGCAGCGCGTCGCGCGCCGGCAGCTCGCGAAACGACAGCGACCCGTCCGGGTTCAGCCAACCGAAGCGCGCAGCCGTCTCATCCAGCACGTCGCGCCCAGAGAAGAGCGGCATCGCCGTCTCGCCGCCGCTGTTGGTCAGCGTGCGCACCGCCTGGTTCTGTCCAGGCCAGGTCGCCGCGAACACGTTGCGCTGCGCCAGCACCACGAGCGCATCCACCCGCGTCTGCTCTCCCGAGCCCGCGTCCATCAACAGACGACGAAACGCAATCGTCGCTTGGTCGACGCCCGTAGATCCGCCCGACATACCGCCATGAGTCTAGCCCAGCCCCCCCCACCAGCTCCAAGAATGCGGCCAACTTGGGTCCCGCTCAGCACCTGCCCCGCCCCCTGCCGCTCTACCTTGACTCCCTGCTCCGCAAAGGTATCTTGCGCCCCCTGGTGAGGGTGAAAACCAGCCCAAGCCGCTAT
>JADGRE010000239.1 GCA_017881185.1 Pseudomonadota bacterium
CGGTTGCCGCGCCGAAGCTCACGGTCTCGCGCATGAGCAACTTCGCCAGCTCGGGTGCACGGCTGCCCATGCGGAAATCGCCGCCGGCTTTCCACCAGGTGGTGTCAGTGCTGTCGTCGTGACCACGCACCCACGTGACCGACAGCGCATGCTCGCCGTGTGTGACCGCGTGGCTGCCGCGCATCGACAGACCGCTGCCTTCGTTCGTCAACACCAGCGCGCTGGCCGCGTCGCCCAAGCCCGGCGCCGCCGGATGAAACATTGGAAACGCGCGCAACATCAGGTGCGACTGCGTGGTCAACACGACGCGCGCGAGCCCCGCCTCGAGGTAAGCGCGCGCGATCTCCAGTTGCACGAGCCCACTGGCGCACGCCGCCTCCACGCCGAAGGCCAGCGCCCGCTGCGCTCCGATGCGCTGCGCCACCGACACCGCAGAAGCGGGCCCCACACGATCGGGCACGATGGAGTGCGAGAGCACGAGGTCGACCTCGCTGCCCGCAATGCCGGCTTCAGCCAGCGCGGCTTGCGCTGCAAGCGTCTCCGCCTCGATCGCCGTCATGCGGTCGTCGGCGACGCGCCGCTCCACCGCACCCAGAAACGGATCGCTGGCCTCGCGCGCCAGGTCGCGCGCCAGGATCGCCGCCGCGAGCGGATCGTCCGAGGTCGGGATGTCGTTGAACGTGCGATCGTCGCCTGCGTGCTGCTGCGTGCCGAACGACGTCGGCCACGCTGCGTTGTAGCGCACTTGCTCGGGCAGCCACGTACCTAGCCCCGCGATCCGCGCGCTCATGACGCGCGCCCCTTACTCTGCGACAACATCGACATGTGTTGCAGCGCTTCGACCCGGCCGCCACCGCGCAGCCGCACGGCGGCATCGATCCGCGCATCGATCAGCGCGGGCCCGCCGTTGGTCATCAGATCTTGCACGAGCGCAGGGCTGAGCTCTCCGGGCGCCGACACGATCGCAGCAGGCATGCCGAACGACGACGCCCAGGTGGCGAAGTCGATCGGCGGCATGGCGTAGCTGCTGGCGTCGCCGAAGATCTGGCGCATGCCGTGGTGCACCATGTTGTAGCGGCCGTCGTTGAACACCACGAACAAGATGGGCAGGCGTTCGCGCATGGCGACCAGCGCTTCCATGCCGGCCATCTGCATACCGCCGTCACCGGCGATGCACACGACCGGCCGCGTGGGATCGGCGAGCGACAGACCGATGGCCCCGGCGATACCGGAGCCCATGCTTCCGAGGTTGAGCTGCACGTGGAACGAGTCCGGCGAGCTGGCCGTCAGGTAGTGCAGCGCGAAGAGCATGTGCTCGCCGATGTCGGTGATGAAGCGCGCGCGCGGTCCCACGGCCCGCTCCAGATCGCAGAGCAGGCGGTGCGGACGGATCGGCAGCGCGGTATCGGAGTCGGCCAGGGGTTGATCGAACGGCGACTCGCTGCGCGCGTCACGCAGCGCGGTGTGCGCCGCAGCGTTCACCAGGCTGCGCTCGCTCATGGCACGACGCAGCTGCTCGGCGAACGCGCCGACGTCGGCCGTGATGGCAAGCGCAGTGGGCAGGTTGCGGCCGAACACGCGCGCATCGAGGTCCACGTGAACGAGCTTGCCACCTGCGCCGAGATAGCGCGTGGGGCCCATCGAGGTGTCGTCGAGGTCCGTGCCGAGCGCCACACAGAGGTCGACCGGGCGCGCGGTGTAGCTGCGCGCCCAGTTCGAGGCCGCCATCCCGCCGTTACGTAACGAACGTGGATGGCGTTCACTGACGATGCCCTTGGCGCGCGGCGTGGTCAGAAACGGCACGTTGCACGCGTCGAGCAAGCGTCGCAGCGCGACTTCGTGACCACGACAGCCCGCGCCGAGCACGATCAGCGGGCGGCTGGCGCGGCCGAGCCACTGCGCGACGCGGGTGACGCTCTGCGCGTCCGGTCCGTGGGTGACCATGCGCACGGCAGGCACCACTTCGGTCGGCTCGCAGCTCGCCATCGCTTGATCGAGCGGCAACATGAACAGCACAGGGCCGGGATTGACCGGATGGGTGGCGACGTCGAGCGCAGCGAGCGCTTGACTCACCACGCTGCGCGCGTGCGCCGCGCGTACTTGGATGCGCGTCACCGGCCGCAGCAACTCTTCCGCCGACAAGCCCTCGGGCCCGGAGTCTTGCGCCAACCGACCGCCGGTCGTGGCCCACGCCACGTCGCCTGCGATCACCAACATCGCTGCGCGTTCCAAGCTCGCCGAAGCGATGCCCGTCACGGCGTTGGTGATGCCAGGACCGGCCGTGACGACGACTGCGGGCACGCGTCCGGAGGCGCGATGATAGAGCGCCGCAGCGAATGCGGCGTGGTTCTCGTGTCGCGACTCGATCAAGCGTGCGCCGGGCGTAATGCGGATGGCTTCGAACACCGGGCACACCGGACCACCCGGGATTCCGAAGAAGGTGTCGACACCACGCGCGAGCAGCGCTTCGATGAGCCGCCGCGCAGCGGCATCGGGAGCAAGCGTGGAGACGATGGGAACAGCCGACGTCTCACGCGGCACTTGCGGTGCAGCGGATGGCGGCGGCGTGTCCGAGCGCGACTCGCGCACGAGCTCACGAATGTACGATTCACGGCGAACGCCGGGCGACGCAGCGGCCGCCGATGCGTCCGGCACGAGCGCCGAATCCTCGCGAATGGGAGGCATAGTTCTCTCCGAAGCTAAGAAAGACCAAGACGAGCTGAGCGACCGTTGCGCGACGCGCTTGCCCAGACCGTTGGAGAGCAACCTAGTACCAGTGAGCTAGGTAAGCCAGCGCACCACATGCAGGATCGTATACGAAGTGTAATACACTGTGCATCCAAGCAGATTGGTTTTAGCTAGCTACGGAGCCAGCTACCACTTGAGGATGTGTTTGCCGCAGAAGCGGTTCTCGAGCACGACCTGGGTCTGCACTGGCAGCGCGATCGCGTCGAAGGTGCCCTTGGCGGCTCCGAGCAAGTACGACTCGATGTACATGTACTCCTCGAACATCGACATCACTGCGGTACGCTCGTCGGGGAACGCCAGCTCCCAACGGCCGGCGCTGTAGCTCTGGCGCCGCCCCGCAACCGCCTGTTGCAACAGCTTGTGCGGGTCGCCTGACAACAAGCGCAGCAGGGCCCGACCGAGCAAGCTCTCGGAAAACGCCACGGCGTTGCGCCTACCGATCTCGAACATGCCCTCGTGAACGCGCTCGGGGCTGAGCAGAATCGCGGCGCCCGCAGCCAGCCGCATGAGGAACTGCGAGGCCGGGTACCAAGAGATGGCGGTGAAGCGTTCGGGAAAGAGGGCCCGGTAGCGCTCGGCCAGACCGGCGCGCAACAGGGCGGCGTCGATGCTCTGCAGGTACAGCCCCCGGCACAAGACCGACGGCGGCAAGATGGCCAGCCGATCCTCGAGATCGCAGTGTAGAGACACCTCTGCCAACAGCTCGTCGCGCTCGTTCACGGCCAGAGCATAGCGCGTACGGGATAGCCGAACGAGTAGATTGGGGGAATCGGCTACTGATCACACGCGCAGGCGCGCCCGCGCCAGACGGACGGATGATCCAGCCGCGTCACGTCCGCCAGAGACTGCGCGGTTCGACGCCGTCGTGTCAGCTGCAATGGAGGTTTGCGCTGGCCACCGCGATCCGAGCGCTCACTTGTTCGCGCGCTGACGCGCCGTGCCCTTGAGCTCCCCGAGCTTGCCCTCGGCCTTCATCTGCTCGTTGTCGATGAGCGCGCCGACCTTCTTCTTCACGCGGCCGGCGACCTCTTCGACCTTGCCCTTGGCGCGCTCGCCGGCCTTGACCATCTGCTGCTTGGCCTTGCCCTTGAGCTGCTTGGCCTTGCCCTCGACCTGCATCTGCTCGTTGCCGAGGACTTTACCGACGGTGGCTTTGGCTTTGCCGGCCAGCTCTTCGACTTTGCCCTTGGCGCGCTTGCTCGTGTTGCCCATGAACGGTTCTCCCTGTGCGTCGTGCGCGAGTACGCCGGAACGGGCCGGCATGCACGGTGGACCCCCGATATACGCCCTATTCTGCGGGCCGCCAACGAGTGCGTGAGAGAGGGCTCGTGGCGATACAGCTGTATCATCGCTCGACAGCTCGATGATTCACCACTAACATTCGGCCGCGTGGAGGCCTCGAACAGCCAACAGGTCGGCCGGTGGCTCTTGCTGATTCATCAGATCCCGCCGCGGCCGAACTACTTGCGGGTCAAGATCGGGCGACGCCTCGCTCAGGTGGGCGCGGTCGCGATCAAGAACACCGTCTACGTCCTGCCGCACACCGATGCGGCACAAGAAGACTTCCAATGGGTGCGACGCGAGGTCGCCGCGGCGGGTGGCGAGGCCACGCTGCTGTCGGCCCAGCTGGTGGATGGTCTTTCGGACGCAGAGGTCGAGCGGCTGTTTCGCACGGCGCGCGACGCAGACTACGCCGCGCTGGCAGCCGATGCCCGCGAGCTCGGCAAGCAGCTCACGCGCCGCAAGCTGAGCACCGCGCGAAGGCGTGAGCTCGAAGCCGACCTGCTGCGCTTGGAGCGGCGGCTGGAAGACATCAGCAAGCTGGATTTCTTCCATGCCACCGGGCGTGAAGCCACGCATGCACTGCTACTGGCATTGCGAGCACGCATCACGCCTGCGCCCGTGCTGGCCGATGCACCGCAACGCGACCTGCGCAGCGCGTATCGGGGACGCACCTGGGTCACGCGCAGCGACATTCACGTGGATCGCATTGCCAGCGCCTGGTTGATAGGCCGCTTCATCGACGAGGACGCGAGCTTCAAGTACGTGCCTGCTCGCGGCTACCAGCCGGAGCCCACCGAGCTGCGCTTCGACATGTTCGAGGCCGAATTCTCACACGAAGGCGACCAATGCACCTTCGAGGTGTTGTGCAGCCGCATGCACCTGCAGGCACACGGGCTGCGTGCAGTGGCCGAGATCGTGCACGACATCGACATCAAAGACAGCAAGTTCGGCCGGCCCGAGACCGCGGGAATCGCCGCGATGATTGCGGGCCTTTCGCTCGCGCATTCCGACGACGACACGCGTCTCACGCACGGCAGCGCGCTCTTCGACGCGCTGCTCGTCCACTTCTCGAAGCAGCGAGGTTGACCACGATGCACACGATGAACAAACACACTCGACGCCAAGCGCTGACGGCGCTGGCGGTGGGCGGCGTTGCCGTGGCCACTGGTTGCGCCCACGCCGGCGGCGCGACACCACCGCCGCTGACGGCTGCAGGCGGTTCGCCACCCGCGCCTGCACCGACACCGACGCTCTCGTCAACCCTTTCCGCTGCATCGACCACAAGAGATCTGCCCATGACCGCGCCCACTGCCTTCGCTGCAAACCATGCTCCGCTGCCGCTACCCTTTGCTGCAGGCTCGCTCAACGGGTTGTCGGAACGCTTGATCGTTTCGCACCACGAGAACAACTACGGCGGCGCGGTACGCAACCTCAACGGCGTGGAGAAAGAGCTCGCGCGTCTGAACAAGGACACGCCGCCCTTCATGGTCGCCGGTTTGCGCGAGCGCGAGCTGACCTTTCGCAACTCCAAAACCTTGCACGAGCACTACTTCGGCAACCTCGGCGGCGACGGCAAGCGCTCGGGCGGCATCGAGAGCGTGCTGTCGCAGACCTACGGCAGCAGCGCGAGCTGGGAGGAGCACTTTCGGCTCACCGGGCTCGGTCTCGGCGGCGGCAGCGGCTGGGTGATCCTGGGTTACGAGCTCGACACCGGCGCGCTGCGCACCTGCAGCTCTGGCAATCATACGCAAGTGCTCGCCGCCAGCGTGCCGCTGCTCGTGATGGACATGTACGAGCACGCGTACCAGATGGACTTCGGCGCCGCGGCCGCGCGCTACATCGACGCGTTCTTTGCCAACCTGAAGTGGGATGAGGTCAATCGCCGCCTGCAGAGCGCGCAGCGTGCGAGCAAGGCGTGGAAGTCCGCGACGTGAGCGAAATCGATTCCGCGACAGCGCCTGCTGCTCCTGCGCACGATGGCGTGCAGCCCGGCTCGATGCGCGAGCTGGTCATGTACTTCCTGCGCCTGGGCACGCTCGGCTTCGGTGGGCCGATCGCGCTCGCCGGCTACATGCAGCGCGATCTCGTCGAGCACAAGCGCTGGTTCTCCAAGCAGGACTACGTCGAGGGTCTCGCGCTGGCGCAGCTGGCACCCGGGCCGCTGGCAGCGCAGCTGGCCATCTACCTCGGCTGGGCGCGCGGCGGCGTGCTCGGTGCGAGCCTCGTCGGCCTGGCGTTCGTGCTGCCATCGTTCTTGATGGTGATCGCGCTGGCGATGCTGTACCTGCGCTTCGGCGGCTTACCGTGGATGCGCGGCGCCTTTTACGGCATCGGCGCGGGTGTCATCGCCATCATCGTGCGCAGCGTGCACAAGCTCGCGAAGCTGACGCTCGCCAAGGATTTGCTGCTGTGGGCGCTGTTTGGCGCGAGCGCGCTCGTCACGGCCTGGACCGAATCCGAAGTCGCGTGGCTGTTTCTCGCGAGTGGGGTGCTGGCCATGCTGGTCAAGGCGCCGCCAACAGCTGCACGCTCCGGCGCAACGCTCTCGCTCTTGCCGTTGCCCTTGTGGTCGGTCGCGGGCCTGGCAGGACCGGCGTCGGCGGCGACGCTGTGGACCATCGGCTGGTACTTCGCAGAAGCTGGCGCTTTCGTGTTCGGCAGCGGCCTCGCCATCGTGCCGTTCTTGCACGGAGGCGTCGTGACCAAGTTCCACTGGCTCAGCGATCAGCAGTTCCTGGATGCCGTCGCGGTGGCGATGATCACGCCGGGGCCGGTCGTGATCACGGTCGCGTTCATCGGCTATCTCGTTGCAGGGCCGGCGGGCTCGGTGGTCGCGGCGCTCGGCACCTTCGTGCCTTGCTACCTCTTCACGGTCATCCCCGCGCCCTATTTCCGCCGCTTCTCGAAGAACCCGAGCCTCAAAGCTTTCGTCGATGGTGTCACCGCCGCGGCCACCGGCGCGATCGCAGGTGCGGCGTTCGTGCTCGGACGACGCGCGCTGATCGACCTACCCACCGTGCTCATCGCACTCGGCACGCTCGCCATCCTGCTGAAGTTCAAGAAGGCGCAGGAACCACTGCTCATTTTGGCGACCGGTGCGCTCGGCATGGCGCTTTCGCACTGAGCGTCAGCGACCGTTTCGAGCGATCGCCGATACTTGGACGCCGTCGCCGCCCGCACGCTAACGTCGCTGCACCATGGGCAAACGGCGCAGGCCGCAGAGGCGACGCAAGCTCGCGCGCCAACCGAGCTTGCGCATGCTGGTGGCGCGCCTTTGGGCGATCCCCGCCGTGCGCAAGTCGCTCGCCGTCGCGCTCGTCTACGTGGTGCTGCTCAACGCCACCGTGCGCTACGTGGGGCACGGCGACGCGAGCTTGCTGTCGGTCTTCTATCTGCCCCAGAAGTCGTACGCCGTGGGCACGCTCGCGCTGCACTCTGTGACGCACCTGTGGAGCTCGCACAGCGAGGACCCGCAAGCCATCGTGACGGCTGCCGCCCTGCGCTGCGGCGTGCCACCGGCGCTGGCGCTCGCCGTGGCCAGGACCGAGTCAGGCCTGCGACCGCACTGC
>JADGRE010000240.1 GCA_017881185.1 Pseudomonadota bacterium
GACGTGCTCGGTCTCGGCTGCATGGCGCGCGCCGACGTTCCGCCCGTGCTCGGCGGGCCGCTCGCGGCGCGCGCATGCGTTCCGCTGTGCAAGTCGGACGCCGACTGCATGGCCTTCTCCGACGCGTACATCTGTACGGAGAGCGCCAAGGACAAGACGCGCTTCTGCGCCTTGTCGTGTCAGCGCGACAAAGACTGCGCGGGTCAGGCGGGCACCGTGTGCGCCATCCAAAACAACCTCGCCGAGAACCGCGTCGACGCCTACTGCCGCAAGCCGTTCGGGCCCGGCGCCCAGGGCGACCCTTGCTCCAAGCCTGAGGACTGCATGCACGGCACCTGCGCGGTCGACCGCACGGTCACCCCGTCGCGGCAGTTCTGTACCCAGCTGTGCGGCGGCGACCTCGACTGCACCGGCGGCAACACCATGTGCCAGACCACCAGCATCCCGTTGCCAGATGGAAGCGCCAGCCAGTCGTTCCGGATCTGCCTTGCCCAGTAGGCGAGCGCCGCCTGCCGCCGCAGCAGCCTAAGCTATCGTAATTACCAGGGTTTATCTGGAATGGCAGCGATCCGTTCGCTTGCCCCTGCGCACTTTGCGTGCAGACCACTGCGAATTCTCCGACCAAAAGTGACCTAGCTGCACACTTGTAGGAGCAGAGGCAAGGCAGCGGCCGGGGAAGCCGCACGGATAGGTCGGACGCCCCGGCAGTGGGCGCTTTTAGGGAGATAGACCATGGCGGAGATCATGCAGTCGGCCAGTGACACGCTTTCGCAACAGGTGGCCAAGGGCCCCAAGCGCTTGTGGGCAATCTGTCGCAATGCGGAGCGCGTGGAGATCGCGCGCGCGCTCATCGAGAACGGCCACAACCGCACCCACGCGGCCAACGCGCTCGGCATCTCGCGTCGCACCCTGCTCAACAAGATCAAGCAGTACGGCCTGACCCGGCTGATCTGCCGGCAGTTGGCTGGGGACGTGCAACTGGGCGTCGCTCCGGTCGCGCAGGCCGTCGGACAAAACTAACTCGCGCTCGCGTCTGCAGTCCTCGCGTGCCAGTCGGTAGCCCACGACGCGCGCGAGGACGGCTTTGACGGCGCAGCGGTGGCTTGCTAATGCAGCGCGGCACGCGCCCCGTTTCGGGGATGCGGCTCGCTTGTTTGCAATGGGCTACCGCTCGCTCAGGGAATGCGTCGACGACTTGGAGCGGCACGGGCACCTCGTGCGCGTCGACGCCGAGGTGGATCCGCGGCTCGAGCTTGCCGAGATCCAGCGTCGGCTCTACGCGGCAGGCGGCCCGGCGGTCTACTTCGCTCGCGTGAAGGGCAGCGCGTTTCCGATGCTGGGCAACCTGTTCGGGTCGCTGCCACGCGCGCGCTTCATGTTTCGCGACTCGCTGCCGGCCGTGCAGCGGCTGGTCGAGCTCAAGGTCGACCCGAGTCGCGCGCTACGCCGGCCTTTGCACTATCTCGGCGTGCCGTGGACCGCGCTCAGCATGCTGCCGATGCGCACGCGTGAGGCGGCGGTGCTCGAGCACGAGACCAGTATTTCCGCGTTGCCGCAGCTGCAGAGCTGGCCCGACGACGGTGGCGCGTACATCACGCTGCCGCAGGTGTACACCGAAGATCCCGACGCGCCGGGGCCGATGCGCTCGAACCTGGGCATGTACCGTGTGCAGCTGTCAGGTGGGCGCTATGCGGCAGACCGCGAGGTCGGCTTGCACTACCAGATCCATCGCGGCATCGGCGTGCATCACGCGGCAGCACTGCGGCGCGGCGAGAAGCTGCGCGTGAACGTGTTCGTCGGTGGGCCGCCGGCACTGACGGTGGCCGCGGTGATGCCGCTGCCCGAAGGCTTGCCGGAGCTCTTGTTCGCGGGCGCGCTGGGGCGTAGGCGCGTGCGGCTGTGTCAGCCGCCAGGTGCAGCTAGTGGCGGCGGTCACCCAGCGATACACGCCGACGCCGACTTCTGCATCAGCGGGTACGTGGACCCGGGGCGTCTGTTGCCCGAGGGCCCGTTCGGCGATCACCTCGGCTACTACAGCTTGGCCCACGACTTTCCCGTGCTCACGGTGGAGCACGTGTATCACCGGCAGGGCGCGATCTGGCCCTTCACCGTGGTCGGGCGGCCGCCCCAAGAAGACACCACCTTTGGCGCGTTGATCCACGAGCTCACTGGGCCGCTGATCCCCACGGTGGTGCAGGGCGTGCAAGCGGTGAATGCCGTCGATGCTGCGGGTGTGCATCCGCTGCTCTTGGCGATCGGCAGCGAACGCTACAGCCCGTATGCGGTGCCCGAGCAGCCGCAAGAGTTACTGACCCAAGCCAACGCGATTCTCGGTCAGGGTCAGATGTCGCTGGCGAAGTACCTGTGCATCGTGGATCCGAGCGACGCGCCGGAGCTGGACATCCACGACATCGCGGCGTTCTTCGCGTATTGGCTGGCGCGCTTCGAGCCACGACGCGACCTGCACTTCCAGACCGAGACCACCATCGACACGCTCGATTACACCGGGCCCGGCATCAATCAGGGCTCGAAGCTGGTGATCGCCGCGCGCGGCAAGCCGCGACGGCAGCTGCCGACCCGCGTTCCGGCGCAGTTGACACTGCCGGCGGGGTTCGACGACGCGCGCGTGTGTCTGCCGGGCGTGCTCGCGCTGCGCGGGCCTGCGTATGCCGGTGGGCAGGGCGAGGACACCGCGGTGGAACGCCTGTGTGCGCAGCTGCCGCTGACGCACGCGCTCAACGGCTTTCCTCTGGTGGTGGTGTGCGACGACAGCGAGCTGTGCGCGCGCACGCAGGACAACTTCCTGTGGGTCACCTTCACGCGCTCCAACCCCGCGGTCGACGTGCACGGTGTGGCGAGCTTCACGCGGCACAAGCACTGGGGTTGTGCGGGCTCGCTGGTGATCGACGCGCGGCGCAAACCGTGGCATGCCCCGCCGCTCTTGGAAGACCCGAAGCTGAGCGCGCGCGTGGACGAGCTCGCCAAGCGCGGCGGACCGCTCTACGGCTTGTTCTGAGCGGAGTGCCGCACGTGGGCAGGGTAGGAGCCGAGCATCTTGAAGAAGGTGGTGTGCTGCTGCACAGCTTGCAGTGCGTCGGCCACGTTCGGGTTCGCGATGTTGCCGTCGACGTCTACGTAGAAGAGATACTCCCAGGGTGTCTCGGGTCGCGGGCGCGATTCGATCTTCGTCAGGTTCAGGCCGTGGTCGGCCAGGATGTTCAGGCAGCGCACGAGTGCGCCCTGTTCGTGGCGCGTGGTGAAGATGAGCGAGGTCTTGCAGGGGGTGGCCGGGTCGTAGTGGGCGGGCGTGCGCGCTACCAGCACGAAGCGCGTGAAGTTGTGGCGTTGGTTCGCGATGTCGCGCTGCAGGATCTGCAAGCCATGTAGCTGTGCGGCGCGCTCGCTGGCGACGGCGGCTTGCGTGGGATCTTGCTCTTCGCGCACGCGCTTGACGCTGGTGGCTGTGTCGGCGAAGGCCTGCACCGAGCAACCCGTGAGCGTGCCGAGAAAACGGCTGCACTGCAGCAGCGCCTGCGGATGCGAGTAGATGCGCCGCAGCTCACTCACCTGCGCGCCGGGCAAGCCCACCAGGCAATGCTCGATGCGCAGCACGTCTTCGCCCACGATGTACAGGTTCATGTGCGCGAGCAGATCGTAAGCCTCGTTGATGGAGCCCGCAGTGGTGTTCTCGATGGGTTGCATCGCGTACTGCGCGGCGCCGCTTTCGACAGCGTGCAATGCAGCCGCAAAGGTGGGGTAGCCGCGGCACTCGACGGTGGCCGCGTGCTCGGCGCTCTGTGCGAAGTACTGCTCGACAGCGAGTTGGCTGTATGCGCCATCGCTGCCTTGATAGGCGACGATTACAGGTTCGGGCGAGCTGTCTGCAGCATCTACCAAGAGCGGCTCCCGTGCGGCCAGGCGGGGGATGCATCGCACAGAAGTTGAAGATTGGCCAGCTGAGCCGGAGACAGAGAGCTTGGCGGACGGGACCTCGGGCTGCCGGGGCGCTTGGGGTCGGCAGGGCGCGACTGTGAAACCCTCTCTCGTTCAGTGAAATCCGAGGGTGAGCAGGCCACCGAAACCCACGAGGTAGCGAATGCCGTTCTGCCCCGCGATGGGGTTGTTGGCAGCGCCGAACAAGAATGCTGCGCTGGCTCCGAGGGTCCAGCGTGGGTCGAGCCAGAAGACTTTGCCGGCCGACAGCTGCAGGCCCATGCCCATGTCGCTCACTTCCTCGGCGGGGATGTCGAAGCTCGCGCCGATGTGGATCGGTGCGGCGGACACGCTCGAGCGCATGAGCCCGAGCAGTCCGGCGAAGTAGACGTTTGCGGGCATCAACCAATAGGTGGCTGCTGGGCCCACGCAGAGCGTGCTGAAATTCGTGGAGGGCAGCACGCCGTGACTCGCGTCACCGGTGTGCGCCATGAGTAGCTCGAGGCCGAGCGACCAGCGTTCGCTTACCATGCTGCCAAGCATGAGGTCGACGGCGCCCGCGGCGCCGGAGATGTTGTCGGACTGGCCGTGGCCGCGGCCCTGCGTGGCGTGCAGGTACATCGGTCCGCCTTGCAGGCGCAGCTGCACACCCAGGTGTCGCGATTCGGTCTGTGCGTGCGCGTGGCTCACGCACAGCGCGAGCACGCACGCAGCGAGCACAGCGAGGCGCGGTAACGCGCCGTTACGCAGCGGAGAAAACATGACTTCGCGCAGAATACACTACTGCGGCAGAAGCGGCTGCGGTGGCGCGGGGCGTGCGGCCCGGCGCCCGCCTCAATCGCAGACGGTGATCTGGCAACTGCCCTGCTTGCACGACCAGTGCGCGCAAGGGTTGCCGGTTGTCGCGTCGCCGCTGAGCTTGGCGCAGGACGCGCAGAAGTGTGGCAGGGGGCCCTGACATTGGCTGGCTTGCTGGCAAGCTTGGCCGCCTCCGTCGCCCGCGGGCAGGCTGCCGGCGTCGCTTGCACCGGTCGGCAGGCAGCGACACAGCGTGGGGCTCCACTGGCTGCCCTTGATGCAGAGCACGTTCTGCACGCAATGTGCGGCGCCTGCGTCGTGGGTTGCGCCGCCGGCATCGCTGGTTGCGTTGCTGCCGGCATTGCCACCGCCCGCGATCGCGCACCTGCAGGCCGTCGGGTCCCAGTGTGCACCCTGGATACAGGCTTGGGTCTGCACGCACGGGGTGCCGCCGCTGCCCGCCGCGCCGTCGCCCGTCCCGGGGTTAGCTGCCGCGCCAGCGCCGCTCCCGGCGCCGGTGTGCGTGCTGCCGCCATCAGCTGCATCGTGGATGGCCGAGCGTGGACAGCCACCCAGCAGCCACAGGATCAGCAACGCCGCACGCATTCCCGTATGTCGCATGACCACCTGCGGATTCGAGACCACACTCTAGCACGTGTTCGAGGCACTCTCGCGCGGGCTGGCACGCCGCTTGCGCACCTTACCAGCGTTACTGGAGCGGCACGCGCAACAGCCGGTCGGACTTGAACGAGCCGATGAGCAGCTCGTGGCCCACCCGCACTGCCACGCTCGCGGCGCCCATGGGTGGGCCTTGCCGGCGCAGCAGTGTGTGCTTGTGCATGCTGTGCGGGTCGATGCTCACGATCTCGAACGCGGACGGGCACGCACCTTGGCTGTGCATGCACGCGGACAGGCCCGACATGCCGGCGACGTTGGAAGCCACGAGCAACTGACCGCTCTCGGACCAAGTGATGTCGTCGGGCGAGGAAGCATCGGCACAGTCTAGCTGGGGCTGTCGGTCTCTGATAAGACGTGAAGCGGGCGGTGGGCGATTGCACCGATTCGGGTGCGATCTTTTCTGCAAGAGCGCGAGGCGAACATGCTGAACCTCGACACACTCTGGGCTGCGCCGCGACACGTCGTGGCCATCTGCGGCGGCGCGGTTTCCGGTGCCGAGGCGGCTGCGTTCTGTGCATCGCGCGGCATGTTGGCGATCGTGTTCGAGCAGAACACGCGGCCGTACGGCAAGATCGAAGACGGCCTGCCACGCTGGCACGACAAGCTACGCGCGCAGGAATACGCGCGCATCGACGAGAACCTCTCGCGGCAGGACGTGCTCTTCGTGCCGCGCACGCTGGTGGGTCGCGACATCCCGTTTTCCGAGCTCGCAACCGAGCTGGGCTTGTCGGCCGTGGTGCTCGCGAACGGCGCGTGGCGCGACCGGCCCTTGCCTGTGCCCGGCGTGGAGGCGTACGTGGGCCGCGGGCTCGCGTACCAGAATCCATTCGTGCACTGGTTCAATCACTACGAAGATGTCGGCTACGACGGACCGCAATACCAGGTGGTGGACGACGCCATCGTGGTGGGCGGTGGCCTCGCATCGATCGACGTGGTGAAGATCATCAATCTCGAGCTGTATCGCGCGGCGCTCGCTGCGCGCGGCAAGCCTGTGTCGGTGGTCGAGTTGGAGCACCAGGGTATTGCCAAGACCTTGGCAGCGCTCGGCGTCACGCAAGCAGAGCTCGGCCTGCGCGGCGCCACGCTCTACTACCGGCGGCGCACGCGCGACATGCCCGTGGCGACACCCAAAGACGCCAGCGCCGAGCAGCTCGCCAAGACCGAAGGCGTGCGCGAGAAGCTCATCGCCGTGCTCGCGCAGAAGTATCTGGTGCGCGTCGCGCAGTGCGAGATCCCGATCGCGCCCGTGGTGGAGGGCGAGCGTCTGGTAGGCCTACGCTTCCGCAAGAGCGAGCTGCAGAACGGCAAGCTCGTGGAGCTGCCGGGCTCGGAGCACGACGTGCGCGCGGGGCTCATCGTGAGCTCGATCGGCAGTGTGCCCGAGCCCATCGAAGGAATTCCGACCAAGGGCGAGCTCTACGATTACGCCGATTGGTCCACCGGGCAGGTGCGCGGCTTGCCGAACGTGTTTGGTCTGGGCAACGTGCTCACTGGAAAGGGCAACATCAAGGACAGCCGCGAGAACGCGCGCGAGGTCTCGCAGAGCATCATCGAGGCCTACGTGGGCGCCGGTGAAGCGGCCGGGCAGAGGGCCGAGGGCATGATGGATGGCGCACACGAGCGCGCGCGCGCTGCGGCACATGATGTGGTGGCGAATGCGGCGCGACAAGCCCCGCTGCCGCCCGAGCGCGTGCGCGCGATCGTGAACCGCGTGCAGGCTCGTTGGCAGCAGGTCGGCTATGCGGGAGACTACCGCGGCTGGCTTGCGGCGCATCCGCCGAGCTGAGCGGGCGACACGGCGCGATACAGCGCGACACAGCGCGACACGGCGCGACACGGCGCGATACGACGTGAGGACGACGGCTTCCGCATGGGTGTACAAGTCGGTCAGATCCTGAGGCAAGCCGCGCTGCGCGCGCCGGAGCGTGTCGGGCTCGTGGTGGTCGATCACGCGTACGGCGAGCGCGGCGAACAGGGCGAACGCCGCGAATACACCTATGCGAAGCTGGATCTCTTGGCGCGCAGCGTCGCGGCACGCTTGGTCGCAGCTGGACTCGCGCGCGGTGAGCGTGTGGGCCTGCTGGCCGACAACAGCGCGCAGTT
>JADGRE010000241.1 GCA_017881185.1 Pseudomonadota bacterium
CAGATGACAGGAACGACACCGGCGCGACGCCGTCGATTGAAACGCCAGCTACGGCGCAAAGCCGCAGTCAGCCGCTACACAAAATCGGCGCGGCGTGCACGCTGACGGTCGAAACTTCGACGCGGGCTCAGCTCGGCTTGTCGGCCGCTGCTGCGGCCGGCGCCTTGGCCTTGGCCTTCGCCTTGGCGGCTCCAGGCTTGCGCGCGCCGGTTCCGGGGCGCTTGCGCAGCAGCTTGTTGCGCAGCTCAGCAGCTTCGGTGGCCGGCATGTCGACGACCTCGAGCACGTGTAGCAGGTTCGCCTTGAACGCGCGGATCTGCGCGTCTTCGAACACGAAGCGCACGCGGTCTTCGATCTCTTCGCTGGCGACGGCCATGCCCCACTCGGGGCGCTTGGGGTGTCTGTAGATGCGAGTGTCGGCCAAGGGTGACTCCAGAGGTTCGCTGGCCGCACGAAACAGACAGCTCGGTAAGCATAGCCCATGCCACGCAAGGACGCTTGCTTTAAGACCGACGCCGTATGCAGCCCGGCTTTTCCAGCCCAAATGATGTTGTAGCAAGCGCAACAGCCTTCAAAAGATAGTGGAGCGCCGAGCACAACGCCTCGGCAGGCTCGGGCCCGCTCTTGGTGATGAAGTACGCCACCGAGCGTCATGTCCTTCAACTGCCACCAGGATCACTTCTTGCGGCTCTACGGCATCCACAGCCAGGACGGCGAGATCGCGCACACGGCGTGCCTTGGCTTTGGCCTCGAGCGCATCGTGACGCGAGCCTGTGGAATCTGGATGCCCAGGCGTACGGCCGCCATGAGCTGCATACGGCTGAGCGCGCCTGGCCGGCTGTTCATGTGGCGGAAACCTGCCGTTTACGGTCCGTTGCTAGTCTGAGCGGGGGTGCCAAGCGAGGTTCCAGATGACCCAGGCTGCTGTCGCCAAACTGCTACGTTTTCCGCGCAAGTTGCGCATGGCTGCGGAGCCTGCGCCGAGCGCGTTGCCGCAAGTGCAGTACCGGGTCATCCACGGCTATCGCCGGGCGTTCATTCAAGCCGGTAGCGGGCCGTGCGTGCTGCTGTTGCACGGCATCGGCGATAGCTCCGATACCTGGCGCGGGTTGATTCCCCAGCTGGCGCGCACGCACACCGTGATCGCGCCCGACCTGCTTGGCCACGGTCGGTCGGACAAGCCGCGCGCCGACTACTCGGTGGCCGCATACGCAAACGCCATGCGCGATCTGCTCAGTGTGCTCGGCATCGAGCGCGTGAGTGTGGTTGGGCACTCGCTCGGCGGCGGCGTCGCCATGCAGTTCGCGTATCAGTATCCGGAGCGCTGCGAGCGCTTGGTGCTCGTGAGCAGCGGCGGCGTTTGCCCCGAGGTGCATCCAATCTTGCGGCTGATGGCGGCGCCCAACGCCGACTTGGTGTTGCCGTTCCTGCAAGTGCCTGGTGCGCGCCTGGCCGGTCGCGCGCTCTTTGCTGCGCTCCATGCCATGCAGACGCAGCTGGGCCGCGACTCGGAGCACCTCTTGCGCGTGTTCGACAGCCTGCCCGACGCCACGGCACGGCGCGCCTTCGTGCGCACCTTGCGCTCGGTGATCGACTGGCGCGGGCAAGCCATCACCATGCTCGATCGCTGCTATCTTACGGCTGGCATGCCCGCGCTCCTGGTTTGGGGCGCACGCGACGCGGTGATCCCGTGTCACCACGGTCACATCGCGCACGCCGCCATGCCCGGCAGTCAGCTGCACGTGTTCGGGGACGCTGGACACTTCCCGCACCAGAGCGAGCCCGAGCGCTTCTTGCGAGTGTTGCGCGAGTTCCTCGCCAGCACCGACGCTGCTTCGTACAGCCCAGCGCAGTGGCGGCAGGTGCTGCAACAGGGTCGGTCGCACGCGTAGAATTGGCGGCCAGACCACTATTGCTGCGCACGGCCGAGCAACTCGCCCAGCCTGCCGAGCAGCTCGCTGGGCAGGAAGGGCTTCGCGAGAAACGACCATTCGCCGTGCTCGATGCGTCGCCGCACCAGCTCTTCTTCGACGTGGCCCGAGCACACCAGCACCGGCGCGCTCGGAAAGAACGTGAGGAAGCCTTCGATGAGCGCGCGAGTCGCCATGCCGGGCAAGATGCCGTCGGTGCAGAGCAGGTCGATCGGCGAGCTCGATTGCTGTCGGGCGCGCGCGAGTTCGAGCGCACGCGCGCCGTCGGGTGCGTCGAGCACCTCGTAGCCAGCGCTGCGCAAGGCAGTGACGAGCACGTCGCGCACCAGGGGTTCGTCCTCGACGAGCAAGACGGTGCGACCATGCCCCAGAAGCACGGGCGCGCTTGGCGTCGCAACGATTCTGGCGCTCTGGGCCTGCGCGACGGGCAAGTACACGTGAAACGAGGTGCCCCGATCTACAGCGCTCTCGACACTGATCTTGCCGCGCGATTCGACCACGATGGCATGTGCCGTGGCGAGGCCGAGGCCGGTGCCGCGACCCTCGGCCTTGGTGGTGAAGAACGGCTCGAAGATGCGCTCCTGCGTGGCCGCGTCCATACCGATGCCCGTGTCGCTGACGGTGATCGCCACGAACTGCGTGTCGTGTGGGAGATCGCTCAGCTCGGCGGGGTCGGCGACGCGCGTACGGAGCTGCAGCTTGCCGCCCTGGGGCATCGCGTCGCGTGCATTGAGCGCGAGGTTCAATAGCACCTGTTGCAGCTGACCTTCGTTCACCATCGCCAGGCGATCGCAGGCGTGCTCGGCCTTCAGCTCGACGTCGGCCGGAACGAGGCGCGAGATCGCCTGAACTGTGTCGTCGACGATCCGCACGATGTTCGTGGGCTGTGCGGTGTGCACGCCGCGCCGGCCGATCGACAAGAGCTGGTGCGTGAGCTCGGCGGCCCGCGCTGCGCTCTTGTGAATGGCCTCGAGGCCGCTGTCGCGCTCTGCGGCGCTTTGACCGGGTCTGCGTAACAAGGTCGCCCACGACATGATGACCACGAGCGCGTTGTTGAAGTCGTGGGCGACACCACCGGCCAGGCGGCCGATCGCTTCGAGTCGCTGAGCCGCGCGGCTGCGCGCTTCCAGCTGACGCTGCTCGGTCACGTCCACGACGCTGAGGACCAGGCGCTCGAATGCACCGGCCGATTGCGGTGCGCGGCCCGTCACCAGCACGCGCCGCGGACGACCGCGAAAGGTCACGACCGACAGCTCTTGCTGCACGCTGTCGTGGGTTTCGAGCAGACCGATGGCGAAGCCGACCACGTCCTTGCGGTTGTCGGGCGCAAAGCGCGCGTCCAGCGGGCTGAGCAGAGGTTGCTTGTCCGTGAGCTCGACCAGATGCAAGGCTGCGTCGTTGGCGTCGAGAATCCGAACCCTGTGCGCCAGCGCGCCGAGCAGGCCAGGTTCGGCAGCGAGGCGTGTGGCGAGGCTCGTGCCGGGCATCTTCGCCAAGAGCTCGTCGCGCAGCGTGACGAGACCCGAGAGATCTACCTCGAAGAGCGCCACGGCTGCCGATTCGAAGATGTGGCGGTAGCGCTTCTCGCTCTGCTCGAGCGCGCCGAGCGTTTCCAAGCGTTGTTGTTCCACGCGTCTGCGCTGCGAGTTCTCGGCACGGGCCCGCGCCAAGCTCTCGCGTGCAGTGCGCGCCGACAAGAGTTGCAGCGTGGCGACGGTGCCGAAGATCAGGCAGCACGCGAGCCAACGTCCGGTGCTGGTGGCGGCCAGCTGCGCGGCCGGCAAGAGGCCTCGCGCGCCGAGCGCCAGCAACGCGGCGCCCAGTGCGGCACTGAGCCCGGTCATCACGAATGCGGCGCGACTGCTCCACAGCACGCCTGTCATCAGGATGAGCGCGGCGAAGGCGGGGAAAGCGGCGGCTTGGACGCCGTTCGACGTGTACGACGACCACGCGACGACGCACCAGAACACCGTGCACATGAGCCTCACCGCAAACTTCACACGGCCCGTTGCGATGCTACGCAGCGCGGTGAGGCCGAGCCCGCAGAACACGCTCGCTTCGAGCAGCGTGCGCGTCGGGAAGGCCGCCGCGGTCCACCACGACACCAGGCCCCAGACCACGGTCAGCGGCAGCGTGCCACGGACGAAAGTGCGCAGCAGCGCGGCGACCGCGCGCTCGTCGTCTGCGCGCGCGCGCAAGTCATCATCTGCGGTTTCGCCCGTCCCCCTCGTCACGTCGCCGACTATAGCGAACGCGGCTCGGCGGGGGTAGCCGCGCCTGCGCGGGTATGCGCGTGTGGCTGAGATCAGCCACGTAGTCGCGCGACGCCGGCCGCATCGGCTACCATTCGGCCATGCTTACGCGCTCGTGGTTCGAGTCAGTCGCGCTGTGCTCCTTGCTCGCTTGCTCGAGCGCGAAGAACGCTGCACCGGTGCAAGTGACGCTGGCGAAGGCGCCGCCCGCGCCAGCACCGGCCGTGGCGAGGGCTGAGGCGCCCGCAGAGCCAGCAGCGCCAGCGCCTGCGACCGTGCCGGTGATGCCCGCGCTACCCGTGCCCGAAGGCCCGCCGCGCAGAGCGCTGAAAGGCCCGGGCATCAGCATCACTGAAACCTCCGACGGTCGCGTGATCTTGAAGACCACTGCGACCTGGGGCGAGGCCATCGACACCACGTATTCCGACTGCAGTTTCTACCTGGCTGCCGTGCCGGTGCTCACCGGCCAACTCTCGCTGGCGCGCGCGAAGCTGTTGCCGCGCGTGTGCCCGAGCACAGCTGGGGCGGCTGGCAAAACCAAGCACTGAATCGCAGGCCGTAGCGCGGGCGCCTACGCTCCAGCGCTACATGCCTGCGCAGATGCCCGCGGTGCACTTGTCACCGGCGGTGTGGGCGTTGGTGTCGTCGCAGGCGGTTCCATCGGCCTTGTTGGTGGCCGCCGGGCAGGTCGTCGTCGAACCGTTGCAGGTGGCGTCGTTGACGCAGCTGTCGCCGGATTTTCCGCACACGGTGCCGCTGTTGCCGGCAGCGTGCGTGCAGGTCCCGCCGCTCCACAAGTCGGTCGTGCAGGGGTTGCCATCGGATGCGCACAGCGTGCCGTTGGCGACGGTGGAGTGCTGGCAGCCGCCGTTACAGCTGGTGGAGCAAGTGTCGGTGGTTGCGGGATTGCCGTCGTCGCAGCTGCTGTCGCTGTGGCCGGAGAAGCACGAGTACTGATTGAACCCAGTGTTGTAGTTGCAAGTCGCGCACTTGCTGCTGTTGCACTGCGCGGACAGACATTGCGACGCAGCGGTGCACGCCGTACCGACGGCGTACTTGGCAGCGCAAGCTCCCGCGTTGCAGAACTGGCTACCGGTGCACTGCGCGTCGACCGTGCACTTGGGCGTGCCGATGCACGTGCCGTTGGTGCAGACGTCGCTGACGGTGCTGGCGTTGCCGTCGTCGCAGGCGGTGGCGTTGGCCTTCGGCGTGGGGATTGGACAACCAGGAGGCGACGTGCAGCTGGCCACGGTGTGACACTGCGTGTCGAGGTTCGGGCAGGTCATTGGGGTCGTCGCCGGGCACGAAGTCGTCGAGCCATTGCAAGTCGAGGCGACCGTGTCGCACACGTTCGAGCACGACGTGCCGCCGGCAGAGATCACGTCGGCAGGGCAGGTAGTGGAGCTACCCGTGCAGGTCTCCGCGGCGTCGCAGGCTGCGGCGGCGGTGCGGCAAACGCTACCGGTGTTGCCGGCTGCATGCGCGCAGCTGCCGCTGCCGTCGCACTTGTCGGTGGTGCAGGCGTTGCCGTCGTCGGTACACGCCGTGCCGGCGCCGGTGTTGGCGACCGTGCAGATGGAGGTGCCATTGCAGGTTTGGGTTTGGCAGGTGGCGCTCGTGCAGGTGATGGCCGTGCCGCCGCAGGTGCCCGCATTGCAGCTGTCGGAGTACGTGCACGCGTTGCCGTCGTTGCAGCTGGTGCCGTTGGTCACCGACGACCAGGCGCTCTTGCTCGTGCCGGTCTGACACGATTGGCAGCTGTTGCCGGGGTTGACCTGCCCGTTGGTGTAGCAGGCGCCACCAATCTCGCAGTCGGCGCACGCCGAGCACTTGTTGCTGATGCAGCTACCGCTGAGGCACTGAGCACCGCTCGTGCACGCACCGCCGGACTTCACCATGCAGACTGCCGACACGCCGCTGCAGCCGCCAGGCGTCTGCGAGATGATGAGGTTGTCCAGGTAAGCGCTGCGGGTCGCCGGGGCGTTGCCGTCGTGCTCGTCGACGACGTCGAAGTAGGTGATGGTGTTGCCCACCAGGCCCGTGGGCACCGGCAGTCGGCGGTGGTACCACTTGCCGTACGCGCGGCTCGCGATGCTATTGGCGGGGTGACCGCTGAGGCCGTTCTGATCGACCCAGCCGGTCCAGTCGCGGAAGTACGAGCACGAGCCACTGGTGCACTGGCCGGCGACGTTGGCGTCGGAGTGGTTGGTCTTGATGTCGAGGCCGCCGATGCCATCGATGTTGGCGTCGATGTACACGTCGTATTCGATGTTGTCTGCGGCTTGCAGCGCGCGCGAAGCGCCGTTACCGGTGCCGTTGCCGGAGAGCCAACGCCAGTAGTCGACGGAGGCGCTCGACGGCGCGGTCACGGTGAACTTCGCGGCGTCCGAGCCCCAGCCGGTCGCGACTGCGGGCGGCACCAATGCACCGGTTGCGGGGTTGGTCAGCGAGTTGGTGTAGCCGCTGGTCGGGCTGGTTGCGAAGTCCAGCACGTTGGCGTTGGTGCCGCTGGGCAAGCCGGTCGTGTAGATCGTGAGATCGTTGGCGCCGCCGACGTAGCCGCAGTCGGTGGCTGCGGGCGCGAAGCCGTCGGTGGGGCAGCTGCCGCTGCTGCCGTTGCAGTACTCGGCGGCGTCGCAGATGTTGGACTGGCCGCGGCAGAGCTTGCCCGCTGCAAGCACGACGTCTGCAGGGCACGCCGCCGTGGTGCCCGTGCACGACTCGGCCACGTCGCAGTTGCCCGCCGTAGCGCGACACACGGTGCTCGCCGCCTTGTATGTGGCCGCAGGGCACGCGTTGGACGCGCCCGTGCAGTTGAGGCTGCCGTTGTCGCAGTTGCCCTGCGAGGCATAACACTGCGTTGTATTGGGCGCGTAGTTGGTGTCTGCCGGGCAGGCGTTGCTGCCGTTGCAGCTCTCCGCGCCGTCGCAGGTGCCGGTCGAGGCGCGGCACACCGTGCCCGAGGCGATCACCGTGTCGCTCGGGCACGCATTGCTGCTGCCCGTGCAACTCTCGGCGACGTCGCAGCCACCGGCGACCGCAGCGCGGCAAACCGTGGCGGCCGAGGCGAAGTTGGTGTCTGCCGGACAGGCGGGGCCATTGCCCGGGCACTGCTCTGCACCGTCGCAGGTGCCGGTCGAGGCGCGGCACACCGTGCTCGCCGCCTTGTATGTGGCCGCAGGACACACGTTGGACGAACCGGTGCAGTTGAGGCTGCCGTTGTCGCACGCACCCTGCGAGGCATAACACTGCGTCGTATTGGGCGCGTAGTTGGTGTCTGCCGGGCA
>JADGRE010000084.1 GCA_017881185.1 Pseudomonadota bacterium
TGCCGCAGGCAGTAGGCGCAGGCAATGCGCTTGCCGCCCACTTTGAGAAACAGCAGTCTGAGTGTTTCGCTTCGTGCGGCGCGCTCGGCAACGAGCTCGTAGAAGCGCTTGACCTGTCCGTTGCTTGCGATGGACGTGCCGGCCTCGCCTTTCCATGCAGCGGCCTCGATCCGCAGGCCGTCCTCCATGGCGCCTGGCAGCGGTGCGCGATCCGTCACGACCTCCAGCGAGACCTCTCCCAGCTGCTGGAGCCGGCGCATGCGTTTGCGCAGCGAATGGCGTCGCTTCGACGACAGCCCGGCGCAGAACACGTCGAAGCTACCGACCAATGGAATGCGCGGTGAAGCGCCTGCAACCCAAACGCCCGTGTGCAGTGACCTCGACTCGGCCAAACGCTGCAGCGCGGGAGCCGTGCGCGAGCTCTCGGCCAACTCAGGCAGCATGAGAATGTCCCAGCGCGGCTGCGCCTGCAGGAAGTCCAGGATCGCGGCGTAGACCTCGTCCGCTCGCTCCGCGATGATGAAGTCGAAACGCGGCGTGTGCACGTTGGCGATCAGCTCCACGCGCCGTACCGGCAACCCGTAGATGCGGGTGCGCGTGCGCATGAGCGGTGCCAATGCGATGAGCTTCTCACCAGAGCGCACGGCCAGCACGTAGAGCTGCTTGCCCGCACCGAAACATTCCCACCAGGTGCGTACCCAGTCGTGGCCTAGAAATGGATGCTCGATGCCCGCACGAGCTACGAGCGCGTCCCACTGCGGGCCCATGGCGAGCAACGCGTCTTGGTCGTGGACCACTTCGACGGACAGCTTGGTCATGCCACGGTCACCCGCTGTTGGGCGCTTGCTGCGCGTTGGCGACGCGCGAGCAAGCGCGCATAGAGCGACTGCATCTCGTGCGCCATCCGATCCATCGAGAAGCGCTCTTCGACGCGTCTGCGTCCGGCCGCTCCCATGCGCGCCCGCAGTGCCGGATCTGCAAGCAGCGCAATGATGGCTTGCGCAAGGGCGGCCGTGTCGCTCGGAGCAACCAGCAAGCCCGTCTCGCCGTTCACCACGGCCTCGCTCGTGCCACCGGAGCTCGTCGCTACCACAGGCAGACCCGCTGCCATCGCTTCGAGCACCGAGTTGGGCAGACCTTCGCCAGTAACCGATGGCAGAACCGAGACCGCCAGCTCAGCCAAGACTTCAGGCACGTCGAGTCGAAAGCCGGCGAAGACCACGCGGTCTTTGAGGCCGAGCCGCGCCGCGCGCTGCTCGAGCGCTTCGCGATACGGCCCGCCTGCACGCACGGCGCCGTTGCCGAGCGCGCCCTGGTCACCGATTACGAGAAAACGCACCTCGGGAAAGCGGTCCGCGACGACGCGCGCAGCGTCGAGGAAGAACTCGAGCCCCTTGCAGGGCGCGAGGCGCGCGAGCACGCCGACGATCGGTGCGTCCGCTGGCAGACCCAGCTCGTGACGCACGCCCGACGCCGGGCTGCGCGGGTGGAAGCGAGCGAGGTCCACACCGTTGGGAATCACGGCAATGCCGTCCTGCGGCCAGCCCTCGGCAAGCAAGCGTCGACGAATGATCTCGGCGTTGACTACGGTGCAATCCGCGAGCCGACAGGCGACGCGCTCGACCGCCCGTTGGGCGCGCGTCCACACCGAGCCGTCGTCGCGGATCGAAGCGATCCGTACGGGTGTCCGGGCGAGCCAGGCAGGTGGTAGGGCGAACGAGTTCGCATAGAAACCGTGGGTGTGGATCAGCTGGATCCGCTCTCGTCTGAGATAGCGCGCGAACCGAAGCTGTTGACCCATGGCACCCGGTCCGTACAGGTGGCGCACGCGGTAGGCGGACATCGGCACCCGCGTTGCGTCGAGCTCACCCACGAGTTGACCGCCGCGCGCGAGTGTCGCGACGTGCACGCGGAATCTCGTAGGGTCGATCCCCCGCACCAAGTTCACGAACTGGCGTTCGGTTCCGCCAATGACCAACGCGTTGGCGAATTCCAGAATTTCGAGTGTTTCAGGCATGTTCACGCTCCGATATGACTGCGAGTGAGGCCGACAAACCCGCCGCGTAGTAGAAGTGGAAGTGATAGGCGACGGGATGAAAGAAGCCCGCCACCACGAACGCCACGAGCGTCATCTGCACGCCTTGTGCAATGCAGTGCAGGTCTGCCGAAGACGCAGTGTTTGCCGTGCTTCGCACGACTTGCGTCACCTTGCGCAGACACGAGCCGAGCAACATCAAGAACAGGAACAGGCCCGGCAGACCCAAGTCCGTCGCGTATTCGAGATAGACGTTGTGCACCGGGACCCAGGCAGGACCGCGGGCGGCGTTGAGTGCGAGTGTGCTCATGCCCGCCCCTGCACCCACGATCGGGCTGGCTACGACGAGGTTGGCAGCTGTCAACATGTCGCTCCAACGGTTTTGTGCCGAGCCGGTCGGGTCGGTCTGGATCGCCGTGATGGTGCCCATGTGCTCTACGTAGCCCGAGGGCAAGAGGAGCGGGACGAGCGCGAGACCGAGCCCTACGATGCCAGCGGCCCACAACCTCGCCGGGCCGCGCGAGAGCTTGAACAAGCCCATGACCGCAAGCAGGGCCAGCGTCACGAAGCCCGTTCTCGAGAAGGTGATGACGACGGCGACGACGTCGAGGCCCGCGATCGCCAAGAACACCAAGCGAGGAAACGCGCGACGCTGAGCGACTGCAAGCGCGACCGCAAGCGGCAGCATCATGCACAGCACGAGCGCGAGGTCATTCGGGTTGGCAGTCAGGGGCGCGTCGTACCCCATGATGCGTGGCGTCCCGCTGTCGCCGCCGTCGATGAACGTGCCCGTCAAGAAATGCAGGATCGCGGTGGCGCCGATCGGAATCGTCAGCAAGGTGAGCCAGGTGATGAGCTCTGTGAGTCGATGCCGCGTGTCGACGACCGCGCCGAGCAACCAGAAGATCACGAGCGACTTGAAATAGAGGTCGAAGAGCAGCGCGACCGTACCACCGGGCCAGTATGAAAATGGCGCGGTCAAGAGCGCCCAGCTCGCCAGCGCGCCGGCCCAGAGCACGCCCGGGTGCTTGGCAAACACCGTGTGACCCTGCTTCCACGCACTGGCGAGGTGCGCCGTGCTCGCCACGGCGACCGCAACTGCCGCGAGGTGCAGCGAGCCCAGGCCCGGTATGAACGACTGCGGCGCAATCAGCAGAGCAAACATGAAGACCATGAGCGCCCAGAACGCCACGGCGCTGCGCTCGGAAGGAGCGCTCGGCTCCGCGGCTGGTGGGGCAACTGCCGGACGCCACCACTCTGGTGGTGGAAGCGTGGTCGCTTGTGTCATGCGCTAGTCCTGGTGAGGTCGGTTGCCACCGCCTGCGTCGTGGCGTCGGCGGTGGCGTCGGCGGTGACGCCTTCGTGGCCCCGCAGCACCACCCGTACCGTCTCGAGCAGAATGCGCAGGTCGAGCCAGATCGAAACGTTGCGAATGTAGAAGAGATCGAAAGACATCTTCTCGATCTCCTGCTCCAAGGTGTTCGCGTAGCCGTACCGAATCTGGGCCCAGCCGGTGATGCCGGGACGCACGACCGAGCGCAGCGCGTAGTGCGGAATGTGTTCCATGAAAGTCACGTAGTTGGAGACCGGGTGGGGACGCGGACCGACGAGGTTCATGTCTCCTTTGAGCACGTTGACGAGCTGCGGGAGCTCGTCGACGCGAAAACGACGCAACCAGCGGCCGATGGGTGTGATGCGATACGCGTTGTCCTGTGCCCACTCGGACGGAGCCGCACTGGTCACGTACATCGTGCGCAACTTGATCAGCCCGTAAGGCTGTCCGTACCTGCCCACCCGTTGCTGAACGAAGAAGATCGGGCCGGGCGAGGTGACTCGGATCGCCACCGCGATCAACGCGAGCAAGGGCGCCACGACGGTCAATCCGATCAGCGTCGCGACCAGGCCCACGGCACGTGCGAACGCGGCATGAAGGCGTGCCTCGCCGAAGCCGTCGCCGAATGCCACGCTGCCCTCAGTCAAGGATTCGAGCGCGATCTTGCCAGCCAAGCGTTCGTAGAACGGAACCCAGTCCTCCACGGCGACTCCGTGAAGGCGACCTTCGAGCAACTGCCGCAGCGGCAGTGGGACCTGTCGGTCGACCGCAGCCACCACAATTCGTTCAGGCCGCATGGACTGCAGCGCGTCATGCAGCTGTCGGTCCCCCTTGGTGCCCGCCTCGGCCAGGTCGATGACGCCGACAATGACGTGCTCGCCAACCTCTTCACCGCACAGCTTGCCATCGACGGCATCCACGATTCTCGCGGCAAGCGGCCCACTACCCAACACGAGCACGCGTTCGGGCTGACGCCGACGCAGCACGTGGCCCAGGGCCGCGCGAACCGAAAACAGCAGCACCAGCGCGATGGCCGTGCAGGGCAGCAATATCTCCGTGCTCACGCGAGCCTGTGGAAGCACGGCATAGAAGACCGCGAGCAACCACAACGCCACCGCGAGCGCCAATGGCAAACGCTCCGAGAACACGGCGCCGCGCCGCAGGGTCACGATGTCGTACAGATCCGCGAAGTAGAGGCCAACCAGGCAGATCATGGCGAAGGCGAGCCCACGCCCCAGCGCAGAGGCGAGCTGTGGCACCTGGCTGGACCCCAGGTTGTCGGCGTGTACGACCCCAGCGACCACGGTCAGCCACAGCACCGTCCCTTCGGCGAGCGTGAGCGTTAGTAGTGTCTTGCGCGTATGCATGTCTCGACCTCGTCAGTTGCCAACAACCGAACCACCGCGGGTAAACCAGGGCGAGGCGTCGTCCCCGCTGAACACCAAGCCGAGGATCTGCTCCTGCCGCATGGCGTTGAGACTTTCCGCAAGGACCTTGCGCGGCGTCTGATGCGCCGCCACCACGACCAGGAAGCCATCGACCCAGGGCGCCATCGCGCGACAGTCGGCTGCTGGCAGCAGCGGCGGCGTGTCGATCACGATGAAGTCGTATTGCTCACGCGCCTCTCGGAGCAGCGTGGCGAAGCGCGGGGATGCGAAGAGCTGACCCGCGATGTCCGGTCGCGCTGCGGTCGGCAAGATACCGAAACCGTACGGCTCGGAGCTGCTGCGCACGATATCGCTCAGACCCAGCGACCCATTCGCAAGTGCGGCATCCAGCCCGTTGTTCACCACGGCTCCGAGCTCGAGACGATCGGCGATCGTCGCCGTACGCAGATCGGCATCCACCAGCAGCACGCGGAACACGCCGGCTTCCTCGAGCGCCGCAGCGAGGTTGATCGCGGTCGTGGTCTTGCCGGTGCCGCCGCCCGGGCTGGTCACGGCGATGACGTTGCACCTGCCTGCCGTAAGCGTGCGCAAGAGCGAGTACCGAAGGCATCGGAACTGCTCCGCCTCGGCCGAGCCGGGTTGCAGCAGACAGACGAGCCGAGAATCATCTCGTGTCGACGAAATCCGCCGCGTCAATGCAAGCTGTTCTGGCCGAAAAGTCATGGCTGTGATCTCCTGCGAACGAATCGTTCTACGGACGACCGTGAGCCGTCCCCGTGAGTAGCGTTTGGTCGCCGCGTCCGAGGTAGGCCGCTCCGACGAATACGCTGGCGACGATCAGCAGCAACACCGTTACGAAGCGGCGCGTCCCGCGCCTGGCTTGGCGCTGGTCTGTCCAGGTCACCAGGCGCGGCACGCTCGCAAGCACAGGCACACTCGTGAAGGAGCGCAGATCGTCGAGGGTGTGGAACGAGGTGTCCATGCGCTCCACGATGGCGACCACGCTCACGAGAATTGCGAGCGCCAGCGCGATGCCCACGGCCAGTATGCGCGGCACGTTGGGAGCGATCGCCTCGCGTCTGGGTACCGCAGGGTCGAGCACCCGCAACCGACCATCGTCGTGTCGCGGGTCCCACAGCTGTGCGACCTCGTACTTGTCCGATAACGATTGAAAGCGCGTCCTGGCTGCCACGTAGTCTGGGAGCAACGCCTCCAACTCTTGCTGGCGGAAGGGAGCGTTGAGAATCCCGTGTTCGTGCACGGCAGCCTTCTGCCGGAGTTCCTCGATCTTCAAGCGCATGTCCTGTGCGTGGGCGCCACCGTTTGGGTCGATGGCGGCGGCTGGTTCTCCGAGGTCAGTCGCAGGCGGGTCGTCGGGCAGGCCGCTTCGTCCGTAGGGCAACACGGCGATCTCGCGCTTGAGCCGCTGCACGTCAGGGTGTTCGTCGGTGAAGCGCGCCTCGAGCTCCCGCAGCTGGTCCAGCCGCGGATCGTGATAGGTCGCAACGCTGTGGTGGCTGTCGGCCGCGACACGGACCTGGTGGGGCTCGGGCCGGCTGGCGCGAATCTGCGAGTTGAGTTGCTCGAGCGCAGCAAGATGCAGCCCCACCTGTTCGGGCAGCTCACTCAAGTGCTCCATCTTGTAGTTCTTGAGCCGTGCCTCTTGTTCATCGAGCTGCTGTCTGGCGTCAGCGAGTTGCCCTTGCAGCTTGTCGAGCGTGTAGGCCGCGCGGTGCTCGCGCATGTGGAGATCCTCCCGCTCGTAGAAGCTCGCGAGCTCGTTGGCGACGTTGGCCGTGACGCGAGGATCTCTGCCGGTGTACGTCACGTGGATCGCCACCACGATGCTGCGGCCGCCCCGCTCTTCCTTGTCCACCTCGATGCTGATGTCCTTCTGCATCTGATCGATGAGAGGCTCGATGGATCTGCGCGGCTCGGCGCCGCGGTAGAGGTTGAAGCGTGCTATCAAGGCCTGCAGGCGCGAGCGGCTCAGGTTCTCACTCTTGAGCGCGGTCAGCCTCCCGTCCACCTCATCGTCAGACACGCCGGCACCGCGCTCGACGATCACGATCGCGGTAGATCGATACGACCTGGGCATGAAGACCGCGAGGGTCGTGGCGCCCGTGAGCGGGATCGCCAATGCGAGCAAGACGATGCGGCGACGCCGGCTGACAATCTGCCGTAGTTGCTCGAACAAAGAGACGTCTCGAAGCTCTTCTGACATGTTCACCTCAGAAGTGCGTCATGGGACGACGACGATGTCTCCGGGCTGGACAGCGACCGCGGCACGCGCGTTCACGGTCTCATCCGCGCTCTGGTCCACGCGCGCGTTCGCGACAAAGCGCTGGGCCTTGCCATCGAGCGTGCGCATGACGGTCACTGTGGAGCCCGAGGCGAACTCGGTGAGGCCGCCCGCTTCGGTGATGATGTCGAGCACCGTCGTCGGACTCTTGATCACGTAGCGACCCGGGTGCACGACCTCGCCGACGATCAGGACTTTGGGACTGTTGATCTCCTGGACGATCACGAACACGGACGGATTGGGAATGAACTTCTCGAGCGCTTTGACGAGCTCGTCGCGTAGCTGTAGCGGTGTGAGCCCGGCCGCCTGCACGTCATTGACCAGGGGCAGCGAGATCATCCCATCGGGTCGCACGGGCACTCTTCGGTTGATCGCGTCGCTGTTCCACACCACGACCTCGATGACGTCCTCGGGACCGATCCGGTAGGCTGATGGTGCGGGATTCTTCGGCGGCGGCGTGCCCGTCGACGCGCAAGCGGTCAGCAGCAACACCGCGCTTGCCAACGAGACGCACACTTTCGAGGAGATTGTCATCAGAGCTCGAGGGGCTTCGGCGGCGCGACCACGAAAGTCAGCGCCGCAATGTCGTGGAACACGCGCCTATCGAGTCCGCCGATGGCGGCCGCGCTGGCGGCGCGGGTAGCGGGCTCAGTCTGCAAGTGTTGCCAGCTGACCGAGAGCGCGAGCTCGGCCGAGAGCCACGGCGTCACTCGTGTCAGCGCGGCAATCCGACCATGGAGCACGTCGGCTTGTAGCCCTGCCCCATCCTGCAGCCCTGCCCCGTGCGTTCGGGCGAAACCGGCGTTCGCGCTGAACACGCTCGGCTTCCACTTCAGCGTGGCGGAAAGCAGGGCGGCATCGGTCTCGAACGAGCCTGGCAGCCCGCTGGTCGCGGTCTCCGCTCGCGTGTAACTCGCCTCGAGATCTGCCCGGCCGACGCCCTGGCGGAGTGAAGCCGCGACCTCCACGCCCTCGGCCGCCGCCCGACGAAACCTCGGGCCGGCGTGCAGCGCGGCAGAAGCTCGGCGCGCGAAGCGATGTGTCCAGCCGAGCAACGCGACCTCGGAGGGCGGAAGCTGCGCGCCATCGAAGACGAACTTGCGCACGAGCAAGTCCGCGGATCCGGTGTCGAGGCGCGCGAACCGGTAGGCGAGCCCCGCGTTCGCCAGATGCGCATCCGTAGTCAATCCCAAGAGATGGTCTTGTGAGAACGTGTAGCCCAGCCCGCCCTGCGTGCGTCGGTCGAACGCATACGCCATGGATGGACCGACCGAGAGGCGCCGGGCGCGCACGTAGCCGCGGTCGACCACGGTCGCCGTGTTCAGCTCCACGGAGGTGCGCGTGTCCAGGTACGCGGCGTCTGCTTTGAGTGTGAGGCGCTTCATGGGTTGATAACCAAGCGTGATCGAGCCGAGCTGACGCGCGAGGAGCAGGCCCTGTGCGGGCAGATCTTGGAGGTACTCGGCGTCGAGCGTGTAGTGCCCGCTCAGCGAGAGCAGCGGCGAACGCCGTTCGAGGTCCAGGCGGGGACCGAAGCCGTGCACGAGCGTCCGCTCGGGATGGCTCGCAGAGACGTAGAGATTGTCATCGTACTTTTCGGACACCGAAAACGAGGGAGTGATGCTCGTACTTTGCGCTGCCACCATGGTCGGCAAGAGCAACGCCAATGCCGCCGGGAACACCGTTCTCATCAGAGTGAGTGATCTTCGTCAAACTGGCGCCACCGCGGAGCAGTGCACTTCAGCTGCCACACTCCGCTGCAGCAGCGTGATGGACAACACCAGCAAGCCCGTGTGGGCGTTGCTTCGAAGCAGTGTGCCCTCGACACCCGTGAGGGGTCCGAACACGACCCGCACGCGCTGTCCTTGCTGCAGGAACGGCGTGGCGAAAGTTTCCAGAGCCGATTGCATCAACTTCTGGATCGCGCCGACTTCGTGCTCAGGTACTACCGCCGGGCGGTCCCAGCGTTGACCGAGCACTTGCACGAGGCCGCGAGCCTTGCGGACCTCGACATGACTGCGCTTGTCGACGAGACCCCGCACGAACAGGTAACCTGGAAACATCGGCACTTCGATGCGGTGGCGAGCTCCCTCGCGCGTTCCCCACACACTCGTCATCGGCAGGAACGCTTCGAATCCTTTGCCGGAGAGTTGCTGGTGCACGAGTTGTTCGCAGTGACTGCGCGTCCACAGGACGTGCCAGTCAGCTACGTGAAAGCCCGGATTCGGGCAGGCTCCGCCCCTTTCGGTTTCTATCCGACTCACTGTCAAACCTCCTGAGGAAGGTGAGAAACTGCGAGACCACTGCGACATACCGAGTGCCGCACCAGCTGAGAGCAAGGGTCGGGCCAACGTTCCTCGACTACCCAGCAGCACGGCACCCAGCTGCTGATGGCGCCAAGTCGCGCCCGATCAAAGCGCTGCGACGAACGCCTGTGCGCCGTGAGCGATCGCGTGGGACGGTCTAGCGCAGCCCTGCAAAACCGCCCCATGTCGCGACATGCGGTCATCGCGTCTCGGCCGGGGCAAGAGCGCGATCAATTTCGCTACGCTCGCTGCAATTGTGTCTCGTGCTGGGCGCGCTTTCGCTGTCTTCCCGGGCCAATCGCGTTGGCTGAGTTCTTGCTTCGTGCGCTGCAGAAATGGGCAACGCCGCCACAACCTCGCCTCTCCCCGACGCCAAGCCTCAGGAACGTCGCATCCTGGCCTGTATGGACCGCTCACCGTTCTCGAGCGCGTGTTTGCCCCACGCGATTGCGTTGGCAAAGCTCTTCGACAGTGCGGTCACGCTCGTGCACGTCATGCAACCACGGCATGAGCCCACCGGCCCCGGCACCACCGACGCGCTGGTTTGGGAGATCTCCCGGCAAGAGGCGAATGCCTATCTCGAACGCCTCCAGAAGGAAGCCACGCTCGCCTTGGGCCGGCCTGTCGACGTGAGACTCGAACAGGGGCATCCCGCAGAACGCGTCGTTGCCGTGGCGCGTGAAATTGGTGCCGACCTGATCGTACTCGGCAGTCACGGTGAAGGCGGCGTCACGCCTTGGAATCTCGGCAGCACCGTGCAGCAGGTGTTGGCGGTCGCGCGCGGCTCGGTGTTCATCGTTCACTCCTCGCGGGTGGCAGAGTCGGTGGTGGTGCCGAAACGGATTCTCGTGCCACTCGATGGTTCGCTGCGTACAGAGAGCGTGCTGCCGCCGGTCGCGCACATGGCCCGTGCCTGCGGCGCCGAGCTCTTGCTGGTCCATGTGGTGCAGGAGCTTCCGCTCACTGAAGTATCTCGCGGCCCCGAAGCCGTGGAGCTCGCTCGCAACCTCGCCATGCACCTCGAGGCCAACGCTCAGCACTACCTGCAGAACCTGCGCACCCGATTCGCCCGCGAGCTCGCCAACGTGCGCACGCTCGTGGTGAGGCACCCGAACGAGCGACAATGCTTGCTCGAAATGGCCGAGAGGGAACGGGTCGACCTCATCGTACTGTCCGCACACGGCTCTGCGTGCAATCCGGGGCGTCCCTTCGGCAGCGTCGCAGCCCATCTGCTCACGCACTCGGACGTGCCGGTGCTCGTCCTGCAGGATCTGCGTGAAAACGAGCTTCACTGCCTGCGCAGCACCGACGAAGAGGCTGCGCCCGCGCTGCGCTCGAGCCATCCGCCGGAGGCCGTGTGACTGAAGCGCCCGAGCGCTCGACACAGGACACCGCCGCCAAGACTATCGCCCTCGGGGCGGACGCGCGTGCGCTGGCGCAGACGCAGCGCGAGCTCGCCCGCGCCGCGCTGGCGCTCAAGGATTTCATCGAGCTTTCACCGCTCGCGCGCGCGCTGGAGTACGCCCGCAAGCACCTCGCATCGCACCCGA
This sequence comes from Pseudomonadota bacterium, assembly GCA_017881185.1. Classification (GTDB taxonomy): domain Bacteria; phylum Myxococcota_A; class Polyangia; order Polyangiales; family JAFGIB01; genus JADGRF01. The sequence goes on from JADGRE010000084.1 coordinate 10,915, forward strand.
GCGGCGATCCGATGCTGCCGAAGGCCGCCGAGTGGTTTCTCGACAACTACTACTTGATTCGGCGCGTGGCACGCCAGGTCGAAGAGGAGCTGCCTCGCGGCTTCGCGCGCCATCTGCCGCTGCTTGCGTCCGGCCCGAACAAGGGGCGGCGACGCATCGACATGGTTGCGCACGCCCTGGTCACCAGCTCGGGCATCGAGCTCGACCTGGTGGGCCTGCGCACCTTCATCGCGGCCTATCAAGAAGCCTCACCGCTCACGATTGCCGAGCTGTGGGCCCTGCCCACCATGCTGCGCGCCAGCGTGCTGCAGCATCTGCTGCACTTTCTCGCCGAGCTACACGTCCCGACCCACGACCGCAGTGTGCTCTCCGCGTTGCGCGAGCATGCACCGGAGACCACCTCGGGGCCCGTCGAATCACTCGGCCTGCAACCGGGTGCCGGCGTCGAGCGCTCGGTTCGCGCGCTGCGAGTGCTCGACGCGGTCGACTGGAAGACCTTCTTCGAGAAGACCAACCGCGTAGAAGCCATCTTGCGCGACGATCCAGCGCACGTGTACGAACGCATGGATTTCGAGACCTGCGACTCCTACCGCAAGGTGGTCGAAGCACTGGCGTGGACCACTGGCCGCAACGAAGACGAGGTCGCGTCTCTAGTAGTGGAGCTTGCGCGCGCGGACGACACCGATGATCGCCGAGGCCATGTGGGCCACTACCTCGTTGGCGATGGCCGGGCCGGCCTCGAGCAGCACCTCGGCTACCGTCCGACCGGTCTCGATCGCATGCGTCGGGCACTGACACGCCACCCGACCCCAGCCTACTTGTTACCGGTCGCGCTGCTCACGGTCGTTCCCGTGGTCGTCGTTGGCTACGACCTGCTCGGTCACCATGGCTTACACCCGCTTGCCATCGCCACGGCGATGCTGCTTGCCATGGTCCCGGTCTCCGTCGCGTCCGTGTCCGTGGTGCAGTGGGTGCTTGCGCGCTTCTTGCCGCCGCGCACTCAGCCCAAGCTCGATTTCAAGCAAGGCATTGCTGTCGAGAGTCGGAGTCTCGTGGTGATCCCGACCTTGCTCGGTCGAACGCAAGACGTAGACCAAATGCTGCGGCAGCTCGAGCTGCACTACCTCTCGAACCCCGACCCGATGCTGGGCTTCGCGTTACTGACTGACGAACCGGACGCCAAGCAGCCGCCGCAGAGCAAGGCGTTGATCGAGCGCGCGGCACAAGGCGTGCTCTCGCTCAACGCAAAGCACGGCAAGCAAGGACACGGACCGTTTCACCTCCTGCATCGCGAGCCTCGATGGAACCCGAGCGAGCAAAGCTACATGGGTTGGGAGCGCAAGCGCGGCAAGCTCGAGGAGCTCAATCGTCTGCTGCGCGGCGACCTGTCTACGAGCTACACCATGCACGTGGGCGACCCGGCGGGCTTGCTCGGGATCCGCTTCGTGATCACGCTGGACAGCGACACGCAGCTGCCCATGGGCAGCGCGCGGCGGCTGATCGGCTTGCTTTCGCACCCTTTGAATCGCGCAGTCTTCGACCCCGCGACCGGACGCGTGACCTCAGGCTACAGCGTGGTTCAACCGCGCATCGAGACCTCGCCATCGAGCGCCCGCCAGACGCGGTTCTCACGCATGTTTGCGGGCGACATCGGCTACGACATCTACACGCACGCCGTCTCCGAGCTGTATCAGGATCTCTTTGGCTCGGGCATTTACGTCGGCAAGGGCATCTACGATGTCGATGCGTTCATGCACAGCGTCGCAGGGCGTGTGCCAGAGAACGCGCTCGTCAGTCACGATCTCTTCGAAGGGGTGCACGGTCGAACCGCGCTTGCGACGGACATCGTGCTCTTCGAGGGCTATCCCGAGAGCTATGCAGCTTACGCCAAGCGAATGCACCGCTGGGTACGCGGAGACTGGCAGATCTCGCCCTGGCTGTTTTCGAAGGTCCCCGGGCCTGACAGCGCGCGGCTTGCAAACCAGCTCTCGGTCATCGACCGCTGGAAGATCCTCGACAACTTGCGCCGCAGTCTGGTGAGCCCACTGCTGTGGCTCTTGCTGGTGTCCGGCTGGACTTGGCTGCCCGGCAGTGCGCTGGGCTGGACGCTCGGCGCACTGGGTCTGTTGCTCGCGCCCCTCTTGCCTGCAGTCGCGCGCGATCGACGCATGCGCATCGAACACCTCGGACGCTGTGCGCTGGCGGTGGTCTTTCTGGGCTACGAGGCGCCACTGGTGGTCGACGCGATCGTTCGCGTGCTCGTGAGAATGACCGGCACCCACAAGCACTTGCTGCAATGGACGACCGCAGCACAGACGGATCTCGGGCTACACGGCAAGTCGCCGCGCGCAGTGTTCTGGCGAACGATGATCGCGTCGCCGCTCTTGGCTGCGGGGCTCGCGGCGGGCCTGGCGTGGTTGCGGCCTTCCGCATTGGTGGTGGCTGCGCCGCTGCTCTCGCTCTGGATTCTCGCGCCGGAAGTAGCGCGCTTCGTCAGCCAACCGTTCCGTTCGCGCGCGCAGCCACTCACGCTCGCCGAGCGAAAGTCGTTGCGTGTGATCGCGCGCAGGACGTGGCGCTTCTTCGAGGCGTTCGTCGGACCCAACGACCAATGGCTGCCAGTCGACAATTACCAAGCCGAGCCAAGCGAGCAGACCGCGCATCGCACCTCACCGACCAACATTGGTCTCATGCTCGTGGCGACGCTGTCCGCCTACGACTTCGGCTACATCGGCGTGAGCGAGCTTTCGCTGCGAGTGCGCCGCGCCTTCGACAGCATCAGCCGATTGCCCCACTACCAGGGGCACTTGTTGAACTGGTACGAGACCAAGAATCTGCAGCCGCTTCTGCCGCATTACGTCTCCACGGTCGACAGTGGCAACTTCGCGGGCTGTCTACTCGCGCTGAAGGTCGGCTGCTTGGAGTTGAGCACGGCGCCCGTTCTGCGCGCGCGCGCCTGGGAAGGTGTGTGCGATTCGCTCGACCTGCTCGAAGCAGTCGTCGATTCGGTCCCAAGTGGGCCAATCGGCTCGTTGCGCCGGGTGCTCGCCGACATGCGCAGTGCCGCCACGCACGGGCGTGAAGCGCTCGAGGAGTCCTATCCGACGCTCAAGACACTCTGCGAAGAGACCTCCATGGAGCTCGATCGTGAGCTACTTCGGGCCTTGGAAACCGGCGCGTATCGGCACGAACCCGATCTGCTGCAGGCGTTGCGCGCGTCGGTCAACAGTCTCCATCAGCACTTGCAGCAGATGCTGCGTGAGACAGACGCCCTCTTACCGTGGCTGCCGTTGCGAAACGAGCTTGCCATGGAAGGGCTGGTGCCGCCGACAGGTGTACGCCTGCACCAAGTTTCCGAAGTCGCTGGGCGGATGCTCAGCGAGCTCGAGCGTTGGCAGCAAACACAACGGCAACGCGCTGAGCCGAGCGCCGAGCTCGAGGCTTCGGTCCAGCGCGTCGGGACGGCATTTCGTCATGCGGCACTGCACGCGCAGACGCTGAGCGCCGAGCTCGTTGCGCTCGCCGCGCGTGCAGAAGAAGAAGTCCGCGGCATGGACTTCAGACTCCTTTACGACGCGGACCGGAAGCTCTTTCACATTGGCTACAACGCGACGCTGGACCAGCTCGACGGCCACTACTACGACCTACTGGCTTCTGAAGCACGCCTCGCCAGCTACCTGGCGGTCGTCAATGGCCACGTACCCGAATCGCATTGGTACGCGCTGGGCAGACCCATGTCACGCATCGCCGGAGCACCGGCCCTGTTGTCGTGGGGCGGCACCATGTTCGAGTACCTGATGCCGAACCTGCTGATGCGTAGTCAAGAAGGCACGCTACTGTGGCGCACGAGCGAGCGCGTCGTCGAAGCACAGATCGCGTACGGGAAGCAAAGCGATGCGCCGTGGGGCATCTCCGAGTCGGCCTACGGGCGCCTCGATCCAAATCAGACCTACCAGTATCAGTCATTCGGAGTGCCCGGGCTCGGCTTCAGGCGCGGACTCGAAGACGATCATGTGGTCACTCCGTATGCTTCGGCGCTGGCGATTTCGCTGCGACCAAGGGCAGTCGTCGACAACTTCGCCAAGCTCGAGAAGCTTGGAATGCTCGGCACCTATGGCTTCTTCGAAGCACTCGATCTCACTGCCGAGCGCGCGCCAGAAGGCCGCTCCTCTTCGATCGTGCGTTCCTACATGGCCCATCACCAGGGCATGATCTTGGTGGCGCTCGGAAACTACTTGAACGACCACATCATGGTCGACCGCTTTCACGCCGATGCGTCGGTCGAGACCGGTGAAGCGCTGCTCAACGAGCACGCGCCCGATGTGGCACCACCGGAATGGCCCGTCGCGGCAGACGGCCCTGCGGTGGAGTCCGCCGGTTTCTTCCAAGCGGCAGAACCGACGCATGCTCCTTCGCCTTGGTCGCCTGCGGGACCAGAGAAGCCGCAGGCGTTCGTGCTCAGCAATGGCCGCTTGAGCAGTCTGCTGACGGAATCAGGCGGCGGCGGTCTGCGCTTCCAGGGTGTGGCGCTCACGCGCTATCAGGCGGACGCAACACTCGACGACGACGGGCTCTGGCTCTATCTGCGCGACGAAGAAAGCGGCCGCGTCTGGCGCGCCACGGCAGCCAGTGGCCGGACCACCTTCGCGATGCACAAGGCGGAGTTCCATCGTCGCGACGAAGGGATTTCGGTACACGTCGACGTCACGGTGGCGCCCGCAGACGATGTCGAGGTGCGACAGGTCACGCTGCACAACGAGACCGACCGTCCGCGGCGTCTCACTGTCACCAGTGCGGGCAGGCCCGTGCTCCTCGATGCGAAGCAGGCCCTGGTACATCCGGCGTTCGCCAGCCTGTTCGTGGAGAGTGAGCGACTGCTGCAACTGGACGCTCTGCTCTTTGCACGCAGACCGCAGTCCGCTGCACAGGAGCCGGCCGTGCTGGTCCACAGGCTGGTTCGAGAGGGCAGTGGCGTGATCTTTGCCGGTTACGAAACGGATCGCAGTGCGTTCTTCGGGCGCTGTGGTAGCGCGGATGCGCCGGCATCGTTGCTCGTCGCCCGCGGCGCGTTGCGTGGACACGTCGGTGCCATGCTCGATCCGGTCATGAGCCTCACGGCCGCGGTCGAGCTCAAGCCAAAGGGCTCGGTGACGCTGGCCTTCGTCACCACGGTCGCGCGCTCGCGCGCCATGGCGATCGAGTCGGCGCGCCGTTACGGCTCGATGCACGCTGTGCGTTGGGCCTTTCGTGATGCCGAGCAAGAGAGCGCGCGACGCTTGCAGCGGACTCGTCTGTCGGCTTCGCTTCTACCCAGCGTGCAGCAGCTGTTCTCCGCGTTGCTCTTCGCCGAGCCCGCGTTGCGCGCTGCCGCCTCCGTGCTGGCAGGTGCGCGACCATGCCAGCAGCGTCTGTGGGGTCACGGGATCTCCGGCGACGAGCCCATCTTGCTCGTGCGCGTGCACGAACCACAGGCCGCGCTCGTGGCCGAGGTGGTGGCTGCGCAGCGCTACTTGCGCTCGTGTGGCGTGGTACTCGACCTCGTGCTCTTGGACGAGCAGGCGACGGGCTATGCAGGCGACGGTTCGGGCACGCTGCAGCGAGTGCTGGCGGACGACGAGAGCACGTACTGGCTACATCAACGCGGCGGCATTTACGTCATCACGGCCGACAAAGTTGCCCGCGGCGAGATTCAGCATCTGGAGGCCAGTGCACGCGTGGTGCTCGACACGCGTGCGGGCTCGCTCGCAGAACAGCTGCGCAAGGTCGTCCAGGGCCCACCCAGCCTGCCCCGCTTCGAAGCGACCCGGCCGAGCGATCACGCTGTGGACGCCCCACCTCGGCGGCCGACGCTGCTCTTCGACAATGGCATTGGAGGCTTCAGCACCGATGGCCGCGAGTACGTGGTGTCGGTTACGCCGGCTACGACTACGCCTGCGCCATGGTGCAACGTGCTCGCCAATCCCGAGTTTGGCTGCCTCGTCAGTGAATCGTCTCTGGGAACGACTTGGTCGCAAAACAGCGGTGAGAACCGGCTGACGCCGTGGAGAAACGATCCGGTGTTCGACACACCGTCGGAAGCTCTCTACTTGCGAGACGAGGAAACGGCCGAGGTCTGGTCGCAGACGCCGCTGCCGGCCGGACACGGCGGCACGACACTGGTGCGTCATGGCGCCGGGTACACGAGCTACGAGCGCAACACGCACGGGCTCGAGCAAGAGTTGACCGTGTTCGTTCCACCTCACGCATCGCTCAAGGTGCTGCGGCTGCGAGTCAAGAACACGCTCGCGCGTCACCGGCGACTGACCGCCACATACTACGCGGAGTGGGTGCTGGGCAGTCGGCAAGAACCGCAGCGTCCGTACGTGGTATCCGAGTTCGAGCCCGAGACGGCCTGCTTGCTCGCCAGCAGCAGCTGGAACAGCGAGTTCGGCGAGCGCGTCGCGTTTCTGGCGGCAGGTAACAGGGTCCACGGCTTCACGACGGACCGCACGGAGTTTCTAGGTCGCCACGGCAACTATGCGCGGCCTGCTGCGCTCGGGCGCTGGGGCCTGTCAGGCTGCCTCGATCCTGGTGTCGACCCATGCGCAGTGCTGCAGGTGCACCTGGAGCTGGCTCCGGGCCAAGAGCTGGAAACGCATTTCGTGTTGGGGCAGGCCGCCAGTCGGGCCGAAGCCTTGAAGCTGGTGACACGCTTTCGAGATCACGATGCCATCGCAGCCGCCTGGGATGAGCTGCGGGTGTTTTGGGATGAGCTGCTCGGCAGTGTCCGCGTCAAGACACCCGAGCCCGCAATGGATCTGCTGTTGAACCGCTTCCTGCTCTACCAGACTCTTTCGTCGCGCGTGTTCGGTCGCACCGGCTTCTATCAGTCCAGCGGTGCGTTCGGGTACCGCGATCAGCTGCAGGACGTCATGGCGTTGCTGCACGGCGCCCCGGCGCTCGCTCGCGCGCACATTCTGGAAGCGGCGGCACACCAGTTCGAGGAAGGCGACGTGCTGCACTGGTGGCATCCACCTTCCGGCCGAGGTGTGCGCACGCGCTGCTCCGACGATCTGGCCTGGCTGCCGTTCGTGACGGCGCAGTACGTTGAGGCGACCGGTGACACAGCAATTTTGGCAGAACCCGTGAGCTTTCTGAGCGCTACGCCACTGCGGCCGGATGAACACGATCGTTACGCGCACTACCAGAGCGCACAGCACACTGCGCCGCTGCTGGAGCATTGTCGTCGGGCGCTGGAGCGCGCAGTCACCGAAGGGCGCCATGGGCTTCCGCTGATGGGCGACGGAGACTGGAACGACGGCATGAATCGCGTGGGTGCACACGGACGCGGCGAGAGCGTGTGGCTCGGCTGGTTCCTGTGTGCAGGCATGGATCGCTTCGCAGCGCTGTGTGCACACAGCGGCGACCACGCCGCGGCATCGAGCTGGCGAACGCGCTCTGCGAAACTGCGCACGACGATCAAGAACGTAGCTTGGGATGGTGCCTACTACCTGCGCGCATTCCACGACGACGGCTCGCTCGTGGGCTCGGCCAAAAACCGAGAATGTCGCATCGACTCCATCGCGCAATCCTGGGCGGCACTGGCGGATGGCGCAGCCCGAAGTGACAACGGGCCGGCAAATGATCCGGCTAGTGGTCCGGCAAACGGCCACGCACGGCTTGCCCTACGCGCAGCAGAGGACCAACTCGTTCGCGAGAAGGAGCGCCTGGTGCTGCTCTTCTGGCCGCCCTTCGACAGCACGCTGCACGACCCCGGCTACGTGCGTGCGTACCCGCCTGGCGTCCGCGAGAACGGTGGTCAATACACGCATGCCGCGACCTGGATCGGTTTGGCTCACGCGGCGCTCGGTGATGGCGAACGCGCCGAGCGGATCTTTCGCTTGCTCAACCCCGTGCTGCGCAGCAGCACACGCACGGACGCCGAACGCTATCGCGTCGAGCCCTACGTGCTGGCCGCCGACATCTACAGCTGCGCGCCGTGGGTGGGCAGAGGCGGCTGGACTTGGTACACGGGCGCGGCTTCGTGGCTGTGGCGCCTCGGCGTCGAAGCCATACTCGGTCTACGCCGCGAAGCTGGGGGGTTGCGAGTCGATCCGTGCATCCCGCCCAGCTGGCCCAGCTTCGAAGCTTGGCTGCACGTCTCGGGCCAACGCGTGCACGTGGTCGTCGACAACCCCGAGAGGATCGCAAGCGGCGTTGCCATGATCACTGTCGACGACGTTCGGCTCGACTCGTCTTTGCTTCGATTTGCGGCAGGCACGCGCGGTACGCGTGAGGTGCGCGTGCAGCTGGGCGCAGCAGTCAAGCGCGATCGCGCGTTGCCGGCAGCGTCGCGAACGAGCTGACTCGGGGCCGACACCCAGAACCTTCGGGTGGGACAACAATGCCTGTGAGACGCTCTTGTCGGGCCAAGCCGCCAACGCTGCAGGCTTTTTTGTCGCGGCTGTCGTGCGACGCAAGGCACGCCCGATGGCACGCCTGATGCAATAGTGTCTGAATACAACATGATCTGGCTCGAGCCGACCAGATGAATGACTTGTTGTCTGATGCCATGAAACACGAAGTCGACAAGCATCAACTGCGGCACGCCTATGCGACGGTTGACGGCACGCATATTCATTGGGCGGAAATGGGCGACGAAAACGCTGCAACGCCCGTGGTGCTGCTGCACGGCATCAACGACTCGCACCTCACTTGGCAGCGCATCGCACCGTTGCTGGCTGGTCACCGCCGCGTGATCATGCCGGACTTTCCCGGCTGCGGCCTGTCGCAACGTCCGGACGCCAGCTATACACTCGCGTGGCACGCGCAGATCATCAGCTCGTGGTTGCAGCTGCTTCGCATCGAGCAAGCCGACGTCGTGGGTCACTCGTTCGGCGGAGGCGTGGGCCAGATGTTGCTGCTCGAGCGTCCGCTGCGCGTTCGGCGGCTGGCGTTGGTCGCGCCCGGAGGTCTCGGCCGCGACGTCGACTTCTGGTTGCGTCTTGCCACGGTGCCACAGGTGGTCGAGCGCTTCGGTCAACCGTTCATGGCGCTCGGCACGCGCTGGGCGCTGCGCCGAGCGTGTGCCGTGTTTTCGGAAGAAGATATCGCCCAACGCTGTGCCTTGAACGCGCAGCAGGGCTCCGCGCGCGCCTTCGCTCGCACCGTCAGTGACGTGATCGACTGGCGTGGCCAGACGCACCTCTTCATGCAGCGTGCGCACCAAATCCACACCCTGCCGCCGATCGCGGTGTACTTCGGCGATCGCGACGTGCTCATCCCCGCGGCTCACGGCGACGCGTTCGCGCGGGACGTCATTGGCGTCGTGTCTCGACAGTTCCCAGGCTGCGGCCACTTCTTGCATCACGAACAGCCGAACGAGCTCGCCGTCGCGCTACGCGAATTCTTCGACGTTCCAGGCTTGCTACCTGCACGTTTGCGCACGACCAACGCGCTGAGCACAGGGGCACCGACCCCGCTGCTCCGCAGAGCGCGCAATGCGCTGTTCGGAGCTGGCTCGCACGATGCGGAAGTTGCCCTGCCCCTCAGGGTCGCTGGACGCGCAGTTGCGTCTTGAACAGCACGACCTGGTACGGGTTCCAAGTCGACACGTTCCGGACCCATGATCCGCCGTCGCTGCCTGCCGCGGCCGCAGCAGTTGGGGCGTTCTTGCGCGGCGCTCCTGCGCGATGCGTCGAGTGCCCGCGATGGGTGCGCGCGGAGCGCCGCGGACCGCAAAGCGCGCGAGCTGCCGACTGGCACGCGCCATGCAACGCAAGCGCTCGAGACGCAACAGTGTGTTCGCGAGCCTGAGATCTACGCTCAGCGAACGAGGGAGATCGTGTCATGGGAATCGAAACCATCTTGCTCTGGCTGTTCGTCGGTCTGGTCGCCGGTTGGCTCGCTTCCGCAGTTGCCGGCGGCGGTTACGGCGTGGTCGGCGACATCGTCATCGGTATCGTCGGCTCGTTCATCGGCGGTTTCATCTTCCGTGCGGTCGCCAGAGGCCCGGTCGTCGGCGGCCTGGCAGGCGCGATCTTCGTCGCGTTCGTGGGTGCTGTAGTGCTGCTGCTCTTACTGCGCGGGATCCATCGCGTTACGAACCACCGCTAGTCGATCGCTTCCCGCTGCTGACTTGCATCTGACGGCACGCTGCTTGCTTCAATACGAAGGCAACGGTGGCGCGACCTCCGACGACACGATTGACACGATTGACACGATTGACACGATTGACACGATTGACACGATTGAAAGGACTGTATCATGGGCCATGTAAGCAAGCGGACCGAGGGCAAGGCCGAGGAAATCGGCGGCAAGATCAAGGGCGCCGTAGGCAAGATGCTCGGCAACAAGCAGATGGAAGCCGAAGGCAAAGGCAAGGAGCTGAAGGGCGAAGCCAAGCAGGAAGTGGCCAAGGCAGGTGAACGCACCAAAGGGGCCGTCGAGCAGATCGCCGGCAAGACGAAGCATTTCGTGGGCGAGGTGTTCGACAACGAGCAGATGAAGCTCGAAGGCAAAGCCAAAGAACTCAAGGGCAAGGCTCGTGAGGCGGGAAACCGCTGAGTAGGGCGTGTTGACCGGTGCGCCAGGAAGCGCCTTCGAGAGAGCTAGTGCGGCCTCGGTGCCTTTGGCTTGAACGTGGTGCTTCTTGCGCGCACGCCTAACAGCAGACGGCGGCTACGCAGTCCTGCCGTAAGAGGCAGTGGCTTGAGTCGCTCTACCGTAGCGGCCGGTCGAGACAAATTGGCCGTAGCAAAATGATCCCAGACACCCACGCGCAAGGAACTCCAGCAGCCCAGCACACCCGCACCACTCCGGTGTCGTTCGAAAGGAAGACACAGATGTTATCCACCATTCGGAGCACGCTCACAGCAACCGGCTTCGTCGCCATCGCGCTCATCACTTGCGCTCCCGCTTTCGCGCAGGATGCGCAGGTTCCGCAGACCGCGAGCCAGCACGAGGCTCGTGCGCGATCGTACAAGACCGAAGCGGCTGGCTACCGCAAGTCTGCTGAGGAACACAAACGGATGGCGGTGGCGTACGCCAAACTGCACCCTGACTTCAAAGGTGGGGTGAAGAACCCGTGGAACGAAAAGATGGCCAAACAGTGCGAAGTGTTGGCGAAAGAATTCGACCAGCTGGCGAATGACACCGAGAAAGCCTCGGAGTTTCACGCGATGCGTGCCCGAGAGCTGAAAGAGCAAGAGACCGCAATCGCTGCCGGCGGCGAAAAGCGCGCTCGGTAGTACACCTGATCGAGCAACGTCTAGCACCAAACGTTCTGCCACCGGCTCATTTGTTCGTGCATGGAGCCTAACGTGCACCACCTTGTGGCGACCGGCCGCGTCCTCCCCTCTACCGCCAGTCCGGGATCGCACGCGGTTGCATGAGCATCGGATGAACTACAACCGCAGACCTAATCCGGCTCAACTCGAAGCCTCCGCCGAGCATCGACGCCGGGAAGACACGGCCGCCCGTCTTCGCGACGAGGTGCCGCCGCTGCTCTCGCTGCGGGTGACGTTCGAGGAGCTGCGAACAGAGGGCGGCGTGCAGGCGACCTCGTACGTGCGCCCGATCGTCGTCGCGTCTGCACCGGCACATTTTGAAGTGCGCTGCATGGAGCCCAAGTGCGACGGCCGACACGACTTGACCGCATCGATCCTGCGCGCGCTGAAACAGTCTCTGGCCTCCTTCACTGGGCAGAGCACTTGCGA
>JADGRE010000085.1 GCA_017881185.1 Pseudomonadota bacterium
GTCCGACTTGCACAGCGGAACGCATGCGCGCGCCGCGAGCGGCCCGCCGAGCACGGGCGGAACGTCGGCGCGCGCCATGCAGCCGAGACCGAGCACGTCGATGGTCACGCCACACTGCGCATCGGCGCGGCAACAACCGGCGAAGGTCTTGCCGGCGTGCTTGGCGTCGGGACACAGGGTGTCGACGGAGCCGGGCACGTCGCGCTCGTAGCAGCGCTGGCCGGTCGCGAACGCGGCACCGCAGACGCTGCCGTGCGTACCGGCGCAACACGCATGACCCATCACCGCACTGCCCGACACCATCGGCGGCTCGCTGCACGGCGCACACGAGCTGAGCGCACCGGCGTCCATCTTCGGCTGCGACGTGCCCGAGTCCGTTTGGCTCTGGCCCGCGTCGAAGATGCTCACGCTGCCGGCGCTGCCGAGATCTTTTTGCAGTGCATGGATGTCGTGATGGCAAGCGCCCAGCACGAGTGGCAGCGCGCCGAGTGCAAGCCGTGCAAAGGAACGCGCGCGCATCAGAAGCTCCCCTGCAGTTGCGCAAAGCCTGGACCCACACGCAGCGCCATGCGGTCGTGCTCCGCGGCGGAAGCGTGCTCGCTACCACTGCCGTGCCCCGCGCTCACCACGAACAAGATACCGGAGGTGACGGCAGCTGTGGCCGTCAGTGCGAGGAAGACGGTCGTCAGGGTGTCGGCGCGTTTCACGCCCGAGTCGGCGATCTGCGCGTCGGTGCAATGCGTGCCGCACTGGCTCTTGAGGTCCTTGTACTTGCCCTCGCCCACCAACCAGAACGCCGCCGAACCGCCGGCCAAGAGCACGGTCGCACCGAGCGTGACCCACGCCGCTGTGCGAAGCCCGTTGCCGGAGCTTTCCGCAGGCCCAGTCGTGGTCGCAGCTGTTGGCGGCGCCACCGCGGCCGGCGCAGCTGCCGGGACTGGCGCGAGCGCAGGGGTCGCAGCGGCTGGCGCGCTCAGCGGCTGCAAGCTGATGCGCAGAACCATGTCTTCGCTGCCGGCCACACGCAGCGGCACGCGAACCTCTTGATAGCCGTCGGCAGTCGCGCTCGCGACGTGATCGCCGAGGCCCAGCAGCAGGAAGTTGCCAGGCTCGAACAACGCCTCTTGGCCATCGACCCAAGGCTTGGCCTGCGCGGGCTCGAGCACCACTTGATAGCGCCCCACGTACGCGCGCGACTGGTCGATCAGCTTCTGCGTCTGCGTGCGTTGCTCTGCCGTGAGTGCGCGGTTCTGGTCCTGCAACGAAGCGCTGAGCTCGCGCAATGCATCCACGTACTGCTTGAGCTCGAAGGCTGCCATGCCCATGCCGCGCCAGGTGCGAGCGTTCGGCGACAGTCCGTGGGCGCGCCGAAACAGCGCGCGCGCTTCTGCCCAGTTGCCCAGCCCAAACTCGCGCACCGCTTCTTCGATCGTGGTCTGGTAGCGCGCTTCGGCATCGTCAGCGCGAGCGTGACCGCAATACAGCACGGGCGACGCGAGAACAGCGCCGGCACAAAGCCAGAGCCCGAACAGCGATACACGCAAGCACGCAGGTAGCGGCAGCCAGTGCCGAGTCATCGGTAGCCTCCAAAGCCAGAGCCAGGACAAGCCCCGCCATACTACCGGGCTTCGGCGCGGCAGTCAGCGAAGTGCACGCGCATACACGCCGGAGTCTGGCACGCAGGCGCTACTGCGGCGCTGTGCCGACAGCGCGAGCTGAGCGCGATGCAACCCGGCGCCGATCGCCGCAGCCAGCCCGAGCAGCAGGGCGCCCGGCACACTGGCGTGGGCATCGGCATGTGCGCCACACAACCACTGGAAGGTTGCCGCTGCCGGCAAGCCCAGCGCCGTCACGCGGGCGACCACTTCCAGCGAGCCGCCGCGCGAGCGCGCGTGGAGCTGGGCGGCCACGTAGCCGATCAACGAGAACGCCGCGACGCTTTCGAGCAGCGCGAGCACCTGCGTGCGCAGCACACCCTGGTGCACGACGATCACCGGCCCGAGCGTGACCGGGTGCAGCAGTTGGAAGCTGCGCCATGGATAGCCGCCGAGCAGTGCCACGTACAAGAGCAGCAGCGGCAGCACACGACGCGCGGTGGCAACCTCGAAGCGTCGGTCGGCGATGGGTCGACGCACGCCGAGCCAGCAGAGCGCGTACGTGCCCGCGTACACCAGCGCGACCTCGGCCGCGCCGAGCAACGGATGTTGCGGCATGCCGGGCAGCACACCCGCGGCGAACGCGGCGGCAGCGCCCAGGGCTGCGCGCGTCATCGGCACGCCGGCTGGCGCAGCGCGATGCCGGTAGAGCGCCGCACCCACCACCGCGAGCGCTGCACCGATGGGCAGCGCGAGCACGTGCTGCGCATGCTGCGGATGCGCGAAGGCGCCCAGCCACAACAGCGGAATCGACAGGTAAGCGACGTTGGTCAGCGGCAGCTCCAGCAGCAGCTGTCGATGCAGCTGACGATCGATCCACGGACCGAGCAAGCTGTGCAGGTACGCGCCGCCCCAAGCACCCAGGCCGTTGCACAGCACATCGACGGGGCTCGGGCAGCGACCCGGCAGGAAGAACTGCAGGCCCTCGAGCACCAGGCTCACGCACGCGCCGAGCACGAACACATCGAGGCAATGCCGCTCGCCACGGCCCCGACGCGCCACGCGAAACAAGAAGCCGCTCGGCAGGAGCAGGCCGAGGTTGAGAGCAACGTCCGAAGCACCGACGTCGAGATCGAAGTCCGGATGCGGCGTGCGAACGAAGTCGAAGGGCGCGAGCGTCGCCAGCGCCGCGAGGCCCAACACATAGACGAGCAGCAGACTGCTGATCGACGACAAGCCCGGCACGGCTTCGGCATCCGAAGCCAGCACGACGCGGGGACCGACAGAGACCAGACGCAGACCGGATGCCCGGACAAGCGGGGGCTCAGATACAGCGGCACTGAGATATCCCGTCACTGCTGGATGAAGATACACCAGCGGGGCGAGGATTCACACAATGCGAATGAACTTCAGCGTCTGCAACGGAATCGCACAGCGACCTGTGTGGTCGTAGGTGCGACGCATTCCGCAGCCTGCTTCAGCCGATCTTGATGGCCGGGTTCAGCTTGGGAGCTTCGCCGCGGTAATCGAAGATGCCGATGCCCGACTTGCGACCCAGCTGCCCCTGCTCGGTGAGCTGAATCAGGGTCTTGGGCATGGTGTAGCGCTGGTCGCCGAGCTCGCGGTGCATGGTCTCGGCCATGGCGCGCACGATGTCGAGGCCGATCAAGTCGGAGAGCGCGAGCGGACCCATGGGGTGACCGCAGCCGAGCTTCATCGCGGTGTCGATGGCTTCGGCGCTGGCGATGCCGCTCTCGAGGGTCTCGATGCCGTGCAACAAGTAGGGCACCAGCAAGCGGTTCACGATGTAGCCCGGCGACGCCTGCACGCGCACGGCTGTCTTGCCGATCTGCTTGCAGAACTCGTCGGCCTTGAGCGCGGCAAAGTCGGCCGTCTTGGCGATGGCGCCGAGCTCGACCAGGTCCATGGCAGGCACGGGGCTGAAGAAGTGCAAGCCCAGGAAGCGCTCGGGACGCGAGAGCCCTGCGGCCAGCGCTTCGAGACGCAGCGACGAGGTGTTGGTGCCGAGCACGGCTTCGGGATGCATCTTGGCTTCGATGTCTTTGAGCAGCTTGATCTTGGTCGGCTCGTCTTCGACGGCGGACTCGACGACGATGTCTGCGCCCTGCACTGCGGCGAGGCCGGACGAGAGCTCGATGCGGCCCATGACTTCGGCGCACTGCTCGGCGGTCATCTTGCCGCGCTTCACGCGACGCTCGAGCGACTGCTGGATCTTGTTGCGGGCATCGTTGACGTCGCCCGGGGTCACCTTGATGCCGCGAACCTTGAGACCGGCGACCGCAGCCACCTCCATGATCCCACGGCCCATCATGCCGCAGCCCACTACCGCTACTGTCGCTACGCCCATGAACGCTCTCCTGGTTACTCGCACTGCCGGGGCAAGAGGCCTCCAGCGCGCTGACAGGTGTGTAGCTCGCCCACATGCGACGGTCAACCACCCTCGCTGGAATTATCACAATCCTGCCCAACTTCTGGGCCACCGGCGGCGTCCCAGGCTCGGTGACACGGCGGCCTGCCGGAGCCCTCGATCGGCAGCGGCCCGCACCGGCACCATGCGCCTGTTCAGTGTAGGCTGCGCGCATGTCGCTCGCGTCGTTTCACCCGGCGGTCGCTCGCTGGTTCGAGACCGAGATCGGAACGCCCTCGCCTCCGCAGCGCGACGGCTGGCCGAAGATCCTGCGCGGCGAGCACACGCTGATCGCCGCGCCCACCGGCTCGGGCAAGACGCTCGCCGCGTTCATGTGCGCGATCGATGCGCTGGTGCAGGAAGGGCTGCGCGCCGAGCTGCCCGAGCAGACGCGCGTGCTCTACGTGTCGCCGCTCAAGGCGCTGAGCAACGACGTCGAGAAGAATTTGCAGCTGCCCCTGCTGGGCGTGCAGCGCGAGCTTCTGGCGCTTGGCGAACGCGGCGTATCGATTCGCACCTTCGTGCGCAGCGGGGACACGCCTGCGAAGGCGCGCGCCGAGCTGAGCAAGCGGCCACCGCACATCCTGGTGACCACGCCGGAGTCGCTCTACGTGCTGCTGACGAGCGACAGCGGGCGGCGCGCGCTGCGCACGGTGCGCAGCGTGATCGTAGACGAGATCCATGCCCTGGTCGGCGATCGGCGCGGCGCACACCTGGCGCTCTCGCTCGAGCGTCTCGACGCGCTCACCCGCGCGGCAGGAAACGGGCGCGCGCAGCGCATCGGCTTGTCGGCGACGCAACAGCCCATCGAAGCGGTGGCGCGCTTTCTGGTGGGCAACGAGACCGAAGCCTGTGCGATCGTCGATCATGGGCACAAGCGACAGCTGCAAACTCACATCGAGCTACCGGGCTCGCCGCTCGAAGCGGTGATGTCGCACGAGGTCTGGGACGAGATCTTCGAGCGCCTGACGCAACTGGTTCGTGAGAAACGCACCACGCTCGTGTTCGTCAACACGCGTCGCATGGCGGAGCGCGTCACGAAACAGCTGGGCGATCGGCTGGGCAGCGAGCAGGTGGCGGCGCACCACGGCAGCTTGTCGCGCGAGCATCGCCTGCGCGCGGAGCAGCGCCTGAAGGCCGGCGAGCTGCGGGTGCTGGTGGCCACGGCGTCGCTGGAGCTGGGCATCGACATCGGCTCGGTGGATCTGGTGTGTCAGCTGGGCATGACACGCAGCATCTCGAGCTTCTTGCAGCGTGTGGGCCGCTCGGGCCACCGCGCAGGAGCGACCTCGGAGGGACGCATCTTCCCGCTGTCGCGCGACGAACTGGTCGAGGCCGTGGCCTTGCTGGCCGCGATCGAGCGCGGCGAGCTCGATCAAGTTTGCGTGGCACCGGCCACGCTCGACATCCTGTCGCAGCAGATCGTCGCGAGCGTGGCGACGCAAGAATGGGCCGACGACGAGCTGTACGCATTGGTGCGGCGCGCCTACCCTTACCGTCAGCTGCCACGAGGCGATTTCGATGCGGTGCTGCGCATGCTGAGCGAAGGCTTCGCCACGGCGCGCGGCCGGCGCGGCGCGCTGCTGCACCACGACCGCGTCAACGGCAAGCTGCGGCCGCGCAAAGCCGCCAAGCTCACGGCGCTCACCTGTGGCGGCGCGATTCCCGACAACGCCGACTACGCGGTGGTGATGTCGCCGAGCAACACCCTCGTGGGCAGCGTCAACGAAGACTTCGCCATCGAGAGCATGGCGGGAGACATCTTCCAGCTGGGCAACAGCTCCTGGCGCATCTTGCGCGTGGAGTCGGGCGTGGTGCGCGTGGAAGATGCGCAGGGCGCACCGCCGTCGATTCCATTTTGGCTGGGCGAAGCGCCGGGCCGCAGCCACGCGCTGTCGGCGAGCGTGAGCCGGCTGCGCGGCGAGCTCGACGCGGCGCTGGCAGGCGGGCCCGAGCAGGCGAGCGCGCTGTTGCGACAGCTGCACACACCAGAGACAGCGACCCAGCAGCTGGTCGACTACCTCAGCGCGGCCAAGGCGGCGCTCACGGTGCTGCCCACGCACGACACGCTGGTGGCCGAGCGCTTCTTCGACGAAGCCGGCGGCATGCAGCTGGTGATCCACGCGCCCTTCGGCTCGCGCTTGAACCGCGCGTTCGGCCTGGCGTTGCGCAAGCGCTTCTGTCGCGCGTTCAACTTCGAGCTGCAGGCGGCGGCCACGGAGGACGCCATCGTGCTCTCGCTCGGGCCGACGCACAGCTTCCCGCTGCACGAGCTGCGCGAGTTCCTGCACGCCAAGAGCGTGCGCCAGGTGCTGGTGCAAGCGCTGCTCGACGCGCCCATGTTCGAGACGCGCTTTCGCTGGAACAGCACCCGCTCGCTGGCGGTGCGACGCTTCGAGGCCGGCCGCAAGACCGCGCCGCAGCTCTTGCGCATGCGCAGCAACGACTTGCTCGCGGTGGTGTTTCCCGATCAGCAGGCGTGTCTCGAGAACATCCAGGGCGACCGTGAGATCCCCGACCACCCGCTGGTGCAGCAGACCATCGAAGACTGTCTGCACGAGGCGATGGACATCGACGCGCTGGAGCAGCTGCTGTCGCGCCTGGAGCGCGGTGAGGTGCGCTTCGTGTTCCGCGATCTGACAGAACCCTCGCCGCTGGCGGCGGAAGTGCTGGGCGCGCGGCCCTATGCATTCCTCGACGACGCACCGCTCGAGGAGCGCCGCACGCGCGCCGTGTTGTCGCGGCGCTTCATGGACGTCAAGCACGCACAGGAGCTGGGGTCGCTGGATGCCGCAGCGATCGCGGCAGTGCGCGAAGAAGCGTGGCCCGTCACGCGCAGCGCGGACGAGGTCTACGACGCGCTCGTCACTGTGGGCTACATGACGGCCGGCGAAGCCGAGCGCGTGGCGCAGGCAGACTTGCAGGCGTTGGCGAGCGAGCGGCGTGCCTGCCGCGTGATGCTCGGCACGGGGCACGTGCTGTGGTGCGCCGCCGAGCGCGTGGCCGAGCTCTTGGCTGTGCACCCGCAAGCGTCGCTGTCGCCCGCAATCAGCGCACCGCCGTCCGCTGACCACCTCCTGCTCGAACGTGACGACGCAGTGCGCTGCCTCGTGCAAGCACGCATCGACGCGCTCGGACCGTGCGTATCGTCGCGCTTCGCGAGCGAGCTGGGTGTAGCGATGGCCGACACCGACGCAGCGCTGGCTGCGCTCGAGGCCAGTGGTCAGCTGCTGCGCGGGCGCTTCTCGCCGGACGCAAGCGAGGATGAGCTGTGCGAGCGGGGCTTGCTCGCGCGCATCCATCGGCTGACCGTAGATCGCCTGCGCCGCGAGATCGAGCCGGTCAGCCCGCAGGTGTTCATGCGCTTCTTGTGCGGTTGGCAGCGCGTGCTGCGCGGCGAGCAAGCACGCGGTGACAGCGGATTGCTCGACGTCGTGACCCAGCTGTCGGGCTTCGAAGCCAAGGCCGGCAGCTGGGAGAGCGACCTCTTGCCCTCGCGCGTGCGGGACTACGACCCGGGCCTGCTCGACACGCTGTGCTGGAGCGGGCAGGTGCGCTGGGCGCGGCTGTCGCCGTCGGCGCAGCCGGAGCTGCGCGGCGTCGCGTTGCGCGCCACGCCCATCACGCTGGCGACGAGTGCGAGCCTGCCGGCGCTACGTGCGTGCATGCCTGCTGTCGAGGCGCTGCCCTCGGCGCACGCGCTGCGAGTGCGCGACTACCTGCGCGAGCACGGCGCGTCGTTCCAACACGAGATTCAAGCAGGCATCAATATGTTGCCGAGCGTGCTCGACGCCGCACTTGCAGAGCTGTGTGCGCTGGGGCTCGTCAGCTCCGACGGCTTCGCTGGCCTGCGCGCGTTGCTCACACCGGCGAACAAGCAGCTGCCACACCCGCGCAGGCGCACGGGCGGTGCGCGCGGCAGGCTGGCCAACACCGGAGCGGGTCGCTGGTCGCTCTTGCGACTGCCTGCGGTGGACCGCGACGCTGCGCTCGAGAGTGTCGGCCGCACCTTGCTGGCGCGCTACGGCGTGGTGTTTCGCAAGCTCGTGGAACGCGAAAACGCGCCGGCATGGCGGCTGCTCTTGCAGGTGTATCGCAGGCTCGAAGCACGCGGAGAGATTCGCGGTGGGCGTTTCGTGGACGGCTTCTCCGGCGAGCACTTCGCGTTGCCCGAAGCGGTCGCACGGCTGCGACGCGCGCGCAGCGAGAGCGATGACACGCTGCTGACGCTGTCGGCGGCAGACCCGCTCAACCTGGTGGGCGTGGTGTTGCCGGGCGAACGCGTGCCGGCGCAGCAGGGCAGTCACCTCTTGCTGCGCGACGGCCTGCTGCTCGCGGTGCGGGAAGCTGGCCAGACCCGCATCTGCGCCGGGCTCGCGCCGGAGCTGGAAGCGCGGGTGAAGAGCCTCTTGCTGCGACCCCATCAAGGCCGGCCTGCAGCGGCTGGGTCGACCACTGAACAAGTGGGTGCGTCCGTGTGAGACACTGTCGGTCGCACGGCCGCTGGGGAGACACGCGCATGGCTGCGCACGCGGGCCGCAGGCCAGGTACTATGTTGCCAACCCGGTGGCCCTCTTCGCCTTGCCCGGCCTTCACGTTCCCTTCCCGTGCCCCGTTCTCGCCCACAGATCGTCTCGAACTCAGGCGCTGACCCGAGCGAACCTGTGCTCGTGCACACCCGTCTGCACGACGCGTTCGCCGCGAGCGCTGCGGCGCACGAGCGTGTGGCCAACCGCTATTCGCTGCTGCGTTTGCTGTCGTTCCTCGGCGGTGCGGTGATGGTGACCAGCGCCGTGATGCAGCATTCGGTGGCACAAGGCGCAGGCGGCGTGCTGCTGTTACTCAGCTTTGCGGTGGCCGTGGTGCTGCACGCGCGCACCATCGCCGCCAAAGAAGATGCGGAGACTCGCCAGGCCATCCATGCGCGACACTTGTTGCGGCTGGGCTCGGGGTGGACGCAGCTGCCGTCGCGCGGCCAGGGTCTACTGCCGCGTCAACATCCGTACGCGAGCGACGTCGACCTGCTCGGGCAAGCCTCGCTGTTCCAGCGCATCGACGTCACGCACACCGTGCTCGGCGAGCAGACCTTGGCGCAATGGCTGGGTCAGGCGGCGACCGTCGAGGTGATCGCGCAGCGCCAGGCGGCCGTGGCCGAGCTTGCCGCGGCGCTCGAGTTTCGACAGGAGCTCGAGGCCAGCGCCACAGCTGCACCGGAAGCGAAGCTCGATGCCCACGGCGTGGAGGGTCTTGCGCACTTGCCGTCGGTGTTCGAGCGCGCGCCCTACCTGCGCGTGCTGGTCTTCGCGCTGCCATTGACCACCCTGCTCAGCTTCGTGCTCGGCTCGCTCGGCGTGTGGCACAGCGCGGCCTGGCTCTTGCCGGTGGTCGCACAACTCGGGTTGATCGCGCTGTTCGCCAAGCCGGCGCACCACGCGCTCGACGTGGTCAGCGCCAAGCTGCCGGTGCTCGAGTCCTTCGAGCGCATGCTGGTGTTGCTGGAGCGCTCGCACTGGCAGGCGCCCTTGCTGTGCGAGTTGCAACGCCGCGTTGCATTCGGCGAGCTGCCGCCTTCGGCCCATCTGCGCAGGCTCTCGCGCTGGGCAGGCCTCGCCGAGCTGCGGCAGAACCCGCTGTTCCACCTGCCCGTCAACACGCTCACCTTGTGGGACCTGCACGTGCTGTGGGGCGTGGAGCGCTTCGTGCGCGATGTCGGCGTGCGCGCGGGCGAATGGTTTGCCGTGCTGGGGGAGCTCGAAGCGTTGGCGTCGCTCGCCACGCTCGCGCATGGCGACCGCGATGCGTCGTTCCCGCAGATCGTGCCCGCGAGCGAGCCGCTGCTCGCGACGGGCCTCGGGCATCCGCTGCTTTCGCCGGCGCAGCGCGTGCCCAACGATATCGCGTTGCACGGCCCTGGCACTGCGCTGGTGGTGACCGGCTCCAACATGGCCGGCAAGAGCACGCTGTTGCGCGCGGTGGGACAGAACGTGGCGCTCGCGCTGTGCGGCGGTCCGGTGATCGCCCAACAGCTGCGTGTGCCCTGCGTGCGCTTGCGCGCGAGCATGCGCGCGGAAGACTCGCTCGAGAGCGGCGCCAGCTACTTCCACGCGGAGCTCGAGAAGATCCGCGGCGTGGTGGCCGATGCCGAAGCCGAGCCGCCGGTGTTCTTCCTGCTCGACGAACTCCTGCGTGGCACCAACGCGCGTGCGCGGCACGTGGGCGCGAAGGCCGTGCTGCTGCACCTCTTGCAGCGCCACGCCACGGGTCTGGTGGCCACGCACGACGTGGAGCTGGCAGCACTCGGCAACGAGCAACCCGAGCGCATCACCAACGTGCACTTCACCGACGTGGTGGTCGACGGCGAGATGCGTTTCGATTACAAACTGCGCACAGGTATAGTGCGTACCAGCAACGCGTTGCGCCTGCTGTCCATGGCTGGAATCGACGTGCCTGCGCACGAGCGGCAAGCGCTCGAAGGCGGGGCGGGCGCGAGCCTGGCAGGCGCCGAGCCGAGCCCGAGCGCGTTGACCGCGCCTGTGGCGAAGGAGGCGCGCTAGGTGTCGACTCAGAATCACCTGAGCGGCCTGGTCGAGCTGCCGCATGTCGAGAGCAGCGAGGAACGGCGCTCGCTGTGGCGTCAGTCGATGGCCACGCTCGCACGCGCAGCGCTCGAGCAGCAACCGGTGCCGCTCGAAGGCATCGACCCCACGCTCTTGCTCGAAGCGGTGCGTGCGGCGTTCAAGAACGACTTGTTGAACGACCTCGACTGGCTCTCGCAGCCAGCAGCAGCAGCGGCGGTGTACGAGCTGGCTGCGGCGCTGCCAGTCGGTCCCGAGCGCAGGCAGCTCGGGCGGCAGGTGCTCACGCGCCTGTACGAAGGCGACGCCGAGACCTTCGTGGTGCTCGCGACCTCGCTCGCCGCCGAGTCCAAGCGCACGCTGACCGGACCACCGATCCGCGCGCGCGTCGCGCTCGCGCTGGAGCTGCCGCTGGGCAGTGGCGTGCCTTCCGACGCGCTGGCCCTCGCGCTGATCTCGCGGCCCGATCTACGGCGCGAGTGGGTGTCCGACCCTGCGATGGGCTCGCTGCCTTCTCGCCGCTTGGCGGCACGCTTGCTCGAACGTGCGGCGCGCGAGTCGGCGCGACGCGCTGCGCAGGGCGACGCCGGTAGCTTGCGCGCGTTCCAAGAACCCGCGGTGAAGACTGCATGGAAGCAGCTGCTCGCCGATCGTGAATCGCTGGTGTGGCGACACGTGGCGACCGCGCGCGGCCTGTTGTCGAAAGCGGTCGCCGAGTTCGGCGAGGAGATGGAAGCGCATCTCGATCCGAAGCTCACGCCCACCGAGTGGCGTCGCGCGGCGGTGTCACTGGCAGCAAGCATCGCGCTCGACCCAGTCTACGGGTTGAAGCGCTGTCGCGAAGTGCTCGCCAACGAGACGCTGCGCTCCGATCCGGGCTTGGTGGAGACCATGATCTTCGGTCTGGCCCGTGCCGCCGAGGTCGAGCCAGAAGCGGCCGAAGATCTGCTCAATCAGATCGTGCGCCTCGGCGGCATCGAAGGCGCGGAAGCACTGGTCGAGCTGCGACGCGAGCGCGTGGGCGCGGACTTCGGGGCGCATGCTGCACGCTTCGCGATCGAGAAGCTGAAGAAGCTCATCGCCACGCAGCGCGGAGACGACGACGGCCGCATCGCGCTGTGCGAGATGCTGATCGACGAGCTGTCCGGCGACCCGGAACGACAACCCACGCTGCGTGCCGGACTCGATCGCGCCTTGCGCGCCTTCGCAGAGACCGATGCGCGACGAGCCTTCAGCGAGGCGCAGCGCGCGTTTCAAGAAGCCATCGACAAGCTGGGCGAGCTGGAGACCTCGAACGACGCCGATCAGACCGGACGGCGCGCAGGTTTCCGCGCGATGCGCGAGCTCGACGTGGCGCTGCTCGAAACCGCGGCGCTCTCGGACTTGCTCATGATGGGTGCCAGCGGCAAAGGCGCACCGGCGGCTGCCGCACCGCTGGGCGATCTCTTCGAGCGACTGACCAACTGGCTCGTGCGCGTGGAAGGCAAGCCGGTGGCTTCGAGCGGGGCTGTGCCGCACCTCACCTTGCGCCTGCGGCGCATGCGTACGCTCTTGCACTTGGTCGACGCCGACGGCAGCTACGGCGAAGACGTCACGGGCCAGCGCCGCGATCGCCGCATGCGCACCGCCAAGATGTTGCTCGGTCGCACGCGCGCCGACGCAGCTTCACCGCTGCGGCGCATCGTGTGCGCTGCGTTGGCACGCGCTCTCGACGCGCTGATGCGCGACGAAGTGTGCGAGCTGTCCGACGTGCTCGTGGCCGTGGCCGACAACGTCCCGCACGCCCACGATCTGACCACGCTGGCCGAAGCCTCGATGATGCCGGACTTCCAGCGTTGCATCGCCACCTACGTGGAGCTGGTGCGACCGGCAGAGAAGACCGAAGCCAGCGGGCGCATGGCACGCGTGGTCATCGATGCGCTCAAGGAGCTGGCGCAAAGCTTGCCGTGGGCGAGCACGCTGCGCGTGAGCGCGATGCGCGGCAACTTGCTGGCGCTGTCGCGCGAGCTCGAAGACATCGCCGCGGCGCGCAGTCTGCCCGAGCTTGCGGAGGGCGCGGGCCGCGATCACCTGGTGCGCCTGGAAGCCACGGTCTTCTCGCTGTGCCAGCTGACAGTGGGCGCGCGGCGCAGGCTGCTGGCGCGCCAGCCGCGACCGGTGCCGCTCAGTGGCACGGCCATCGGGCTGCTCGCCATGGCGGTAGAGAAAGAGCCGCGCGACGGCGGCGGCCAGGTCAAAGAAGCCATGGAATCGGTCACCCGCACGCTCGAGCAAGAGCTGCCGATGGCGATCGCCAAAGCCATCCAGTCCGTGCTGCGCCGACTGGAGCAGCTGCCAACCATCCTGATCGCCGAGCACATCAACAGCTTCGTGCCGCCGGCACCCAAGGAGGCCCCGCTGCCACCGTGGCTCACGGCGCGGCGCACCATTGGCGGCTTCTATGTGCTGCATGCGCTGGGCACCGGCGGTGTCGGCAGCGTGTTCGTGGTGACGCGCGCCGAGGAACGCCACCGTGACGGCGCCATGCGCTTCGCGCTCAAGGTTCCCGACTACAACGCCGAGGCCGCGCGCACCCTCTCGGAAGAAGAATTCTTGAACCTGTTCAGGCAAGAGGCCGGCGCGCTGCTCGCGTTGCCCGAGCATCCGAACATCGCCACCTTCGTCACCTTCGACGCCGGCGCGCGACCCAAGCCCATCCTGGTGATGGAGCTGGTCGAGGGCCCCACGCTCGAACGCGTGATCGAGCGCGGCGACCTCGACGTGGCCAAGGCGCTCAGCTTGATGGACGGCATCGGTGCCGGTCTGCAGGGCATGCACCGCGTGGGCATCGGTCACCTCGACATCAAGCCTTCGAACGTGATCCTGCGTGCCGGCGACCTGGCCTTCGCCGACGCACTCACCCCCGTGCTGGTGGACTTCGGTCTGGCCGGCCGTCAGGTGCGCCCGGGTTGTGCCACCGGCTCGTACGGCGCGCCGGAGATCTGGGGCCTCGTGCCCGAGAACTACGAGGCCAAGCCCATGGGCGCGGATGTCTACGCGTATTCTTGCGTCGCCTACGAAGCACTCACCGGCGACACCTTGTTCGACGGCCCGGGCGAGCTCGCCATCATCAACATGCACCTCACGCACGACGGCTACCCCGAGAAGCTGCTCGCCTTGCGCGAGAACCCGCAGCTGGAAACCGTGTGCGATTTGATCGCCAACGGTCTGCGCCAAGATCCTGCCGAGCGCATCAGCGTGGCGGAGATGCGCGACGGGTTGCAAGAGGTCGGTCCCGCGCTGCGTCAACTGCCCTGGCCGCTCAACGCCAACTGACCGCTGCCAGCATGGGCCAGACCAGCTACCGAACCGCGCCCGAGCACACCACCGGCATGCCCAGCGGCGTGCCGTTCATCGTGGGCAACGAGCTGGCCGAGCGCTTCAGCTACTACGGCATGAAGACCATCCTGGTGGTGTTCATGACGCAGCACCTCAAGAACGCGCACGGGCAGCTCGCACCGATGAGCGACGCCGAAGCCACTTCCACCTTTCACCTGTTCGCGGCCGGCGCGTACTTCTTCCCGCTGCTCGGCGCCATCGTCTCCGACACATTCTTCGGCAAGTACCGCACCATCATGTGGCTATCGCTCGTGTACTGCATGGGCCACTTTGCGCTAGCGGCCGACGAGTCGCGCGTGGGCCTTTATGCAGGCCTCTCGCTCATCGCGCTCGGCGCGGGCGGCATCAAGCCGTGTGTGTCGGCGCACGTGGGCGACCAGTTCGGCCCGCACAACGAAGGGCTGCTCGAGCGCGTGTTCGGCTGGTTCTACTTTTCGATCAACCTCGGCTCGTTCGTGTCCACGCTGCTCACGCCGCTGGTGCTCGAGCGCATGGGCCCGCGCGTCGCCTTCGGCATTCCGGGCGCGCTGATGGTGGTGGCCACGCTGGTGTTCTGGATGGGCCGAAACCGCTTCGCGCACATCCCACCAGCCGGCAAGCGCTTCGTCGACGAGCTCTTCTCCAAGGACGGCCTCGCACTCATTGGCCAGGTCGGCGGGCTCATCCTGTTCATCTCCATGTTCTGGGCGCTCTACGACCAGACGGGCTCGGCGTGGGTGCTGCAAGCCGAGCGCATGGACCTCTCGTTCATGGGCGTCAGCTGGTTGCCGTCGCAGATTCAAGCCGTGAACCCGATCGTCGTGCTCGTGTTCATCCCGCTCTTCGCGTACGTGGTCTACCCGCTGATGTCGAAGCTGTTCGTGGTCACACCGCTGCGCAAGATCTCCATCGGCTTCTTCCTGATGGTGCTGGCGTTCTTGATCCCGGCGTACGTCGAGCAGCGCCTGCACGCCGGCGTGCGCATGAACATCGCCTGGCAAATCTTCGCGTACGTCGTGCTCACGGCCTCCGAAGTAATGGTCTACGGCACAGGCCTCGAGTTCTTCTACACCCAGGCGCCCAACCGCATGAAGTCGCTGGTCATGGCGCTGTTCCTGCTGTCCGTGTCCATCGGCAACCTGTTCACTTCGGAGGTGAACAAATGGATCCAGAACCCCGATGGCTCGAACAAGTTGCCCGGTGCGAGCTACTACCTGTTCTTCGCGGGCTTGATGCTCGTCACCTCGGTAGCGTTCATCTTCTACGCGATGCGGTACAAGGAGCGGCACTTCGTGCAGAGCGACGAGCCGCAGGCTAGCCTTGCCGGCAGCAGCTGAGCCGAGGGACGTCATGAGCGAATCATCGGACGACATTCTGGCGGCGGCGCGGGCGTTCCTCGCCGACGACCCCGACCCGACCACGCGCGCCGAGCTCGCCGCGCTGCTGGAGCGCGGCGACCTGAGCAGCCTCACCGAGCGCTTCTCTGGCAGGCTCGAGTTCGGCACCGCGGGGCTGCGCGGTCTCATCGGCGCGGGCGACAACCGCATCAATCGCCGGGTGGTGGCGCAGACCACGGCAGGCCTGTGCGCCTATCTGGCGCAGACCGATGCGACCGCCAGGACGCGCGGCCTGTGCGTGGGCTTCGACGGCCGGCACATGAGTCGCGAGCTCGCCGAAGAAACCTGCGCGATTGCGAGCGCGGCGGGCTTCGTGGTGCACGCGTTCGATGAGGTGGTGCCGACGCCGCTGCTGGCCTTCGCCGTGCTCGACCGCAACGCCACCGCCGGCGTGATGGTGACCGCCAGCCACAACCCGCGCCAATACAATGGCTACAAGGTGTACTGGAGCAACGGCGCGCAGATCATTCCGCCGCACGACGAGGGTATCGCCCGCGCCATCAGCCAGGTCGGCCCAGTGTTGCAGCTGCCGCGCCTCGACCGCGCACAGGCGAGCGCACGCGGTCTGCGACCCAGCGTGGCCCCAGTGAGGGAGCGCTACCTGGCGGGAGTGCACGCGCTCGTAGGCACGCAGCCAGCCGGACACACGCTGCGTCTGGCGTACACGGCGCTGCACGGCGTGGGCGCGCCACTGGCCTTGGAAGCGCTCGCGCAAGCAGGCTTCGCCCAAGTGCACAGCGTGAAGACGCAAGAGCAGCCCGATCCCGACTTCCCCAGTGTCGCGTTCCCGAACCCCGAAGAGCCAGGGGCCATGGACCAAGTGCTCGCGCTCGGTGAGCAAGTGAACGCCGACTTGATCATCGCGAACGACCCCGACGCCGATCGTCTGGCCCTCGGCTGCCGCGACGAAGCCGGTGCACTGCGTGTGCTCTCGGGCAACGAGATCGGCGTGCTGCTGGCCGACTACTTGCTGGCGCACGCACCGGCGGACGGCAGAAACCTGGTGCTGACCTCGCTCGTCAGCACACCGATGATCGAGCGTATCGCGCAGGCGCACGGCGCGTATTGGGAGCCGACACTCACCGGCTTCAAATGGATCGCCAACCGCGCGCTCGAGCTCACGCGCAGCCGTAACCTGCGCTTCGTGTTCGGCTTCGAGGAAGCTCTAGGCTACACCGTGGGCAACCTGGTGCGCGACAAAGACGGCATCAGCGCTGCCGCCCTGGCCGCACGCATCGCGGCCAGCTACCAGCGCGAGGGCCGTACGCTGCGCATGGCGCTGGCCGATCTCTACCGTCGCCACGGCCTCTTCGGCAGCTTCCCGAGCTCGCTCACGCTGCCCGGCGCGCAGGGGCTCGCGAAGATACGAGCGGTCATGCAGGCGCTGCGTGCTGCGCCGCCCACGCGTGTCGGCACCAGCGCGGTGAGCTCACTGCTCGACCTCGAGCTCGGTGTGCTGCGTCGCGGCAGCCACACCGAGCCTGCCACGCTGCCGCGCAGCAACGTGCTCGTGCTCGCATTGGAAGGCGGCCACCGCATCGCCATCCGCCCGAGCGGCACGGAGCCCAAGATCAAAGTCTACCTGGACGCCTGCGAGCGAGTCATGCCCGGCGAGACCATCGACGACGCACGTAGGCGCCTGTCAGCCTTTGCGACCCAGCTGCGCGACGATTTCCTGACGCAGGCGGGCCTGCGCTGACTTGGCTGACTGCGCCGCGGAGAACACGTACCCGCAGGCGCAGCTGGTCTCGAACGCGTACTTCATCGGCTACAGCGACGAAGCGACCGAAGGCACGTTCGTCTGGTCCGACGGCGCTTCTTCACAGCGTCACGAGCTGGCAAGCCCGGCAGCCCGCGAACAGCGACGGCAGCGAAGACTACGCCGCGCTGTCCAAGGCCAATGGCACGTGGAGCGCGCTCGGCATGACGAAGCTGCCGCACATCTGCGAAGACCCCAACCCCCGAGCTTGCCGGCGCAGGCCGCGGTGCGTATATGTGTGCCGCTGCGGCGCCTTGGCCGCATCAACAGAGGGGTCACCATGAGAACGTCTTCGGCTGTGGTGTGCGCGCTGGTCGTGTTGTGCGGCTGCGTCTCCGCAGGCAAGTACGACGACCTGAAGAAGCAGTACGACGACGCGCAAGCCGAGCTTGCCGCGCGCCACACCAAGATCCAGACGCTCGAACAGGCCATCGCCGACGCGCAGACGCGCGCGGCGGAGCTCGGCACGCAGATGGACAAGGCGCAGGCCGACCTCGCTGCGTTGCAGAAGCTGCGCGACGACAACGGCAAGCAGATCGTCGAGCTACAAGCGCAGCAAAGCAAGCTGCAAGGTCAACTGGCCGATCTAGTGAAAGACCGCTCGCGCCTCAAGGAATCCACCGAGCAGCTGCAACGCGCGCTCGCCGAGCTTGCGCAACGCAAGGCCGAGGCCGACAAGCGCGTCGCCGAATTCCGCAACCTGCTGGCGCGCTTCAAGAGCCTGATCGACGCCGGCAAGCTGCGCGTGAAGATCGCCGACGGTCGCATGGTGCTCGAGCTTCCGTCCGACGTGCTCTTCGACTCCGGCTCCGCGAAGCTCAGCAAAGACGGCACCACCGCGGTGCAGCAAGTCGCCAGCGTGCTCACCACCATGACCGATCGCCGCTTCCAGGTGGAAGGCCACACCGACAACCTGCCGATCAAGACCGCGCAGTTCCCCTCCAACTGGGAGCTCGCAGCAGCGCGCGCGCTCGGCGTGGTCAAGGCCATGGCTGAAGCCGGCATGGACAGCCGGACGCTGTCCGCCGCGAGCTTCGGCGAGTTCCACCCGGCGGCGAGCAACACCACCGACAAGGGCCGCGCCGAGAACCGTCGCATCGAGATCGTGCTCGTGCCCGATCTGTCGAGCCTACCCGGCTTCGAAGAGCTGCAGCACGCGGTCGCCACGCAATGAGCTGGTGAGACGACTGCGCCGTCAGAGTGAGCCGTCGACCATGGCCTTGGACAGTGCTGCCCAGCGCTTGGCCAGGTCACGGTCGCGATCGGCACGCTCGAGCATGTAGTGCTCGTGACGCAAGAGGCCGTCGCCCTTGTCCAGCTGCACGCGCGCGACGAGATTGTCCGCGCGTTGCTTGTGCGCATTCGCGAGCGAGCGCGACACCAACACGACCGCAGCGGTGTCGACAGTTTTGTTGTAGTCGTCGGGCAAGCGCATGTAGCGGCCGAGCTGATCTTGGTCCACGCCCGTCAAGAACGCCGTGCGCCGCAGGTCCCAGCGGCTGTGGCGCGGCAACACCTCGCCACGATCGAGATCGACGCCGACTTTGCGCGCATCGAGCACGCTCTCGCGACGCAAGATGCGGTCGTCGAGGTCGAGGACCAACTCGCGCACCGGTTCCTCGATGCGCATGCGCGGCAACCCACGCAGCACGCCCGCCACCTCGGTGATCGATGCCACCGCCGCGCGCCAACGTAACCGCTCCGGCCGCCGAATCCGCAGCACGCGTACGCTGTTCTGCAGCTCTCCGCGACGCTTGTAGAAATCGACTTCGTCGGTGACTCGAACACCCTGGGACATGCGGAATCCTCCGCAGGTGTTGTCATCCGCGAAGCACTCCCCGGTCAAAAAACTCGCGCGTTCAGAACGGGTTCGACGGCAAGTCGGCGGGCTTGGTCGCAGGCTTGGCAGCCGGCGCGGCAGCGGGCTTGGTTTCGGGCGCAACAGCAGCAGCCGGCGCAGCGACCGCAGCAGCAGCGGGTGCCTCGGCAGCCGGCGCGTGCGCGTGCGGCGCTGGCTTGGGCTCGGCCGCCTTCGGTTCGGGCACAGCCGGCGCAGCGGGCGCGTCAGGTCCCACCGGTGCCTGCAGCGCTTTGCCTGCTGGATCAGCGGCGCCACTGGGTAGCTTCAGATAGACATCGAGCGGGACGTCGGGCCGCACCGTGACCACCTCGACGGCTGCGATGTTGCCGTTGCTCTGCGCTTCGAAACGGTAAGCGCCCGGCCGAAGCTCCATGTTGCGTCCCTCGCCCAACGCGAGTGCACCACGCGCCTCACCGTTCACGAGCAAGGTCGCGCCCAGCACGTCGCTGAACACGCGCACGGACACCGGCTTGGGCTCGACTGCGACCACTGGCTCGGCCGGCTTGGGGTCGGCACCACGGTCGGCACCACGGTCGGCACCACGGTCGGCACCAGGCGATAGCTCGTGAGCGGGGTTGGCTGACACATCGGCGGTGACCCGTCCCCGCGAATCGGAGACCGCCAATACCCAGGCACCGATGACCAACGCCACGATCCCGGCGGAGATCCACAGCCACGACCCGCTGTCGGCGCTCGCATCCGCAGCCAGCGGCAGCGGCTGGTCGCCCGTGCTGGTCTGGGCCGCGTTGGCAGGCTGCATGCCCGAGGCAGTCACTTCTTCGTCACCGAACGCCGTGCCGGCGCCAGTTGCCGGCAAGAGCGGATACTGCACGTAACCGAAGGTGTCGGTCTCGCGCGAGCCTTCGAGATCGTCGCCGTCGAAGTCCAGCACGAGCACGGTGATGTTGTCGTGGCCACCACCCGCTTCGGCGTACTTCACCAGCGTCGCAGCACACTCGCTCGGATCCTCGATGCTCGAGAGCGCGTCGCGGATCGTGTCTGCATGCACCAGGCCCGACAACCCGTCGGAGCACATCATGAGACGATCGCCTTTGCGTAGCTCCACGAAGGTGAGATCGACCTGCACGGTCTCGGCTGTGCCGAGGGCCTGCAAGATGATGTTCGAGTGTTCGAATGCCTCGGCTTCGGCTTCTGTCAGGTGCCCAGCTTCGATGAGCTGATTGACGAGCGATTGATCCTTGGTGAGCTGCTTGAGCGCGCCGCGCCGCAACATGTACGCACGGCTGTCGCCGACCTCGGCCAAGAACAAGACTTTGTCGACGAGTGCGGCGACCGTGGCGGTCGTGCCCATGCCGCGGCGCGAGCGTTCTTTCTGCGCAGAATCAAAGATGCGCTTGCCGGCCTCTTCCACGGCGGACACCAAGCGCCGCGCCAGCTCATCGCGGTCCTTCGGCACGCCGGAGCGTCGCAACGCCTCGAGCAGAATGTCGACGGCCATCTGACTCGCGACCTCGCCCGCGGCCGCACCACCCATGCCATCGCACACGGCGAACAAGAGACCGTTCTTGCCGACGCTGGTCACCAAGGTCTGCTCGCGTACGCTGACTTCGCCCGTGGTCAGGTCGGCGATCACCAGGTTGTCTTCGTTGTGCTCGCGCACCAGACCCACGGCGCTGCGCCCGGTGTAGCGCACGCGCACGCCAGGACCTCCGAAGCTCGCAAGCTTGGCGGTGCTCGTTTGCGGACCCGGCACCACGGTGTCGGCGTCCTCCTT
This sequence comes from Pseudomonadota bacterium, assembly GCA_017881185.1. Classification (GTDB taxonomy): domain Bacteria; phylum Myxococcota_A; class Polyangia; order Polyangiales; family JAFGIB01; genus JADGRF01. Next base: position 20,708 of record JADGRE010000085.1, read on the forward strand.
GGAGCTGTCTCGGGAGGCGTCTTGCTGGGAATCTTCGGGGGCGCCGCTCATGCTGGGTTGCGCCCTCCGCGTGCGGCGACAGTCAGGTCGAAACGAAACAGGTGTCGGCCCAAGCGGAATTGATCGCCGTGCATGAGTGCTCGTTCGCCGCGTGAGCGCAGCGCGGTGCCGTTGCTGGAACCTAGGTCGCGCATCACGAAGCGCCGCTCGGCGCGCTGTAGCGTGACAGCCGCGTGGCGACGCGACAGGAAGGGGTCGTCTGCAAACACCAGGTCGGCCTGCTCTCGGCCCATGACTGTTTCATCCCGGTGCAAGTAGTAAACGTCGCGCGACAAACCTTCGGTCGTGTACTGAACCAGTCGCGCAAGACGGGGCTGTTCCGGCGTTCCGAACACCATCACTCCATGCTGCGATGCAGGACCCACCTGGCGCTCAGCCTCCGACGGTATCTCGAAGCGTAACACTTGCTGGCCGATCAGGATCATATCTCCGTCGGTGAGTAGAGTTGGCTCTCTCAAGCGCACGTAGATTCCGTTCAAACTGCCGAGGTCTAGCAGGACGAAGGTATCACCTCTTCGCTCGATTCGGGCGTGCCGCGCGGAGAGATAGGGGTCCTCTCTGAGCACAATGTCGCCTTCGCGACTACCTACATCGGTGCGCTCGCCCTCGACCGGGTACACCCCGCCTTCGGAGCCATCGCGCAGAATCACCACGACCTGAGCGCGCAGCCCAGGATTGGCCATGTCGATGCGTGGTTGCACCGGCGCGGTCGCAGGCGCAGGCGCCGACGGCATCTTGCAGGGCGTGCCGCAGAACTTGCAGAAGCGCGCGCCCGGGTCGCCCGGCGCACCACAGCCGACGCACACCATGACCGCCGCCATGGGAGGCGAAACCCGCACCGATGGGCCGTCTGGCGCCGCGTGCGGACGCCCGGGAGCGATGGATGGCTGCGGCGCGGCGGCGCGCGAGAGGTCGTTGCCGCAACCCCTACAGAACGTGTGTCCGGCCGTGTTGCTCGACCCACATCTAGGACAGATCACCGTACCCGGCGGTGGCGCAGCCACGACCTGTCCGGCGAGCACTGCCCCACAAGCGTGGCAAAATGCGTTGCCCGAGGGGTTGTCCCTATGACAGCTCGCGCAAATCATGTGCAGCTCAGTGGACCCTCGCGCCGAGCCTGCGTCAAGATTCAAGCGGCCGAGGCCGTGCTTCGAAGCGCCGGCCGCCATCCAAGCCGCCCGCAGCCCAGCACGATCGACCGGCGTCGGTTTGCGCGGCGCCGCTGCGTGAGCAAAATGCGCTGAAGCTTGCGCCCACGCACGCTCTTGTTGACAAGACCAGAGCTTCGATAGTAGGCGCGTTTCCCCGACCTGGAGGGACGGCTAAGCCATGGAAATCTTCCTCGATAAGCGTGCGGTCAAGCAGATCAGGCAGTCAGCGGCCGACGCGGTGGACGATGGCGACACCGAGACGCTGCGCGAAGACGTCATGGACGCCTTCAGCGAAGAGCAGATCGAAGAGATCGAGCGGCGCATCGACTCCGGCGACATCTACGACTTCATCAGCGACGCGCTGGAGGAGTGGGACGCCGACGACGTCGACGAGCTGTTCGAGCTGTTGGAAGCGCACCTGGCCGAGGTCGGCGTAGAGCTGAAGTACAAGAGCCCCGAAGCCGACGACGAAGAAGAGCCCGAAGCCGAAGAAGAGTTCGAGGCCGAGAAAGAAGACGATGACGACGACGATGCGTTGTCGGAAGACGAGCCGCTCGACCTGCCCGACAGCGACACCGAGTAGACTGATCGCGGCGCGCCTTGGGGTCCATCCGCGGCTTACGTCCTCGCTTCCTCGGTCACCGTACGTGAGTACGGCTCCCTCGGGCGCTGCGGGCGCGCTCG